>NZ_JAALFP010000046.1:0-311 GCF_011800325.1 Pantoea sp. EKM101V | reverse complement strand
GAACCTCCGACCGCTCGGTTCGTAGCCGAGTACTCTATCCAGCTGAGCTATGGATGCATTGAGGGTATTGCGTTTTTATGGACGTTCAGAAACTAACCTGAGGATATTACAAAGAATGGTGCATCCAGGAGGATTACTCAGCTTGCGCTTCGCCCTGCGGGCCGTTGCTGATGCAACGTTATCCTCCTTAGTGCGGCCTGAACGCTAACTACGTCATGACACACTGAGGCACTAACCATATTGAAGAATATGGTGCATCCAGGAGGATTCGAACCTCCGACCGCTCGGTTCGTAGCCGAGTACTCTATCCA
>NZ_JAALFP010000045.1:0-312 GCF_011800325.1 Pantoea sp. EKM101V | reverse complement strand
GAACCTCCGACCGCTCGGTTCGTAGCCGAGTACTCTATCCAGCTGAGCTATGGATGCATTGAGGGTATTGCGTTTTTTATGGACGTTCAGAAACTAACCTGAGGATTTTACAAAGAATGGTGCATTCAGGAGGATTACTCAGCTTGCGCTTCGCCCTGCGGACCGTTGCTGATGCAACGTTATCCTCCTTAGTGCGGCCTGAACGCTAACTACGTCATGACACACTGAGGCACTAACCATATTGAAGAATATGGTGCATCCAGGAGGATTCGAACCTCCGACCGCTCGGTTCGTAGCCGAGTACTCTATCCA
>NZ_JAALFP010000044.1:0-375 GCF_011800325.1 Pantoea sp. EKM101V | reverse complement strand
ATGCATCCATAGCTCAGCTGGATAGAGTACTCGGCTACGAACCGAGCGGTCGGAGGTTCGAATCCTCCTGGATGCACCATATTTTCGGATATGGCGAAGTGCCTCAGTGTGACATGACGCATTAGCGTTCAGACCGCACTAAGGAGGATAACGTTGCATCAGCAACGGCCCGCAGAGCGAAGCGCAAGCTGAGTAATCCTCCTGGATGCACCATCGAAAATAAAGAAATAAAGCGAATTAGCAATTCCTTTCATGGTGAGTAGTCAGCACCCTGCGTTGTACAAGAATCAGATTTATGCATCCATAGCTCAGCTGGATAGAGTACTCGGCTACGAACCGAGCGGTCGGAGGTTCGAATCCTCCTGGATGCACCAT
>NZ_JAALFP010000043.1:0-411 GCF_011800325.1 Pantoea sp. EKM101V | reverse complement strand
TTCAACGCTGCAGACTGTAAGCATTTGAGAGACTCGGACATGTCGTCATTTCATTCTTATTACGGAGAATGAACGCGTCATGTCGTTTCAATTTTCAGCTTGTTCCGGATTGTTAAAGAGCAATATCTTAAACATGACTCGTAAGTCATCTTTAAGATATGTGGGCAACATCTTTCACCTGTCACCGAGCATGGCGTCCCCTAGGGGATTCGAACCCCTGTTACCGCCGTGAAAGGGCGGTGTCCTGGGCCTCTAGACGAAGGGGACATTTAAGTCTGTCTTCGCAAGACGCTTTGCTCATTACTTTTTTATCAGACAATCTGTGTGAGCACTTCGCGGGAAGGTATCTTCAGGTAAGGAGGTGATCCAACCGCAGGTTCCCCTACGGTTACCTTGTTACGACTTCACCCC
>NZ_JAALFP010000042.1:0-470 GCF_011800325.1 Pantoea sp. EKM101V | reverse complement strand
AACCGGCTCAGCCTGACCAGCGGGCGCGACACGACGCTCACGGGCGCGCAGGCAAACGGCAACAGCGTGAAGGTGGATGCGGGCCGCAACCTGACGCTGACCTCGGAGCAGGACAGCGACCGCTACGACAGCAAGCAACAGAGCGCCAGCGCGGGCGGCAGCTTCACGTTCGGCTCCATGACCGGGTCGGCGAGCGTGAACGTGAGCCGGGATAAGATGCACAGCAACTGGCAGAGCGTGGCCGAACAGACCGGGATTTATGCGGGTCAGGGCGGCTTTGACGTGACCGTGGGTGAGCACACACAGCTGAACGGCGCGGTTATCAGTTCCACTGCCACCGCCGATAAGAACCGGCTCGACACCGGGACGCTGGGGTTCAGCGACACAGAGAATCATGCGGAATATGAGGTGCAGCATCAGAGCGCAGGCATGAGCACCGGCGGCGGCATCGGCGGGAACTTTGCCGGTAA
>NZ_JAALFP010000040.1:0-542 GCF_011800325.1 Pantoea sp. EKM101V | reverse complement strand
ATGGCACGCTGCACCTTACCGCCGGTCCCGAACCCGCTGTCAACGAACGCCTGATTGTAAAAGTTGCTGTAAACCTGGTTATTAACGTCATTTTCGCTGTACTGCTTCGTCGGATCCTTCGCTTTCAGCTCCGCCAGCGCCCTGTCGCGGTCGGCCTGCGTGGCATCGGACATCTTCTCATTGGCGGCACGGGTCGCGATGATTTCGCCCTGCGTCCGCGCGATATCCCCCGCCTGCGCCCCGATTTCGCCTATCAGCTGCGCTGCCTTCAGCCGGTTCTGCTCTTTCTCCTTGTCGAAGATGACGTCCAGCCCCGGATTCGCGTTCGCCACGTCGCGGCTGAGGTCCGCCACGTCCTGCTTCTGCTTCGACGGGTCGCGGATAACGAGGGTGCCCTCGCTCACCGCCGACCTGGTGGTGCTCTCCGCGCTGCCGCTGTCGTTCACTCCCGCCAGCATCCCGTTGGCCATGTTACCGGCAAAGTTCCCGCCGATGCCGCCGCCGGTGCTCATGCCTGCGCTCTGATGCTGCACCTCATATTC
>NZ_JAALFP010000039.1:0-560 GCF_011800325.1 Pantoea sp. EKM101V | reverse complement strand
GTGAGCCCCGGCCGGCCGGGCTACCCAATCAACGAACCGCTGCAGATGCCGGAGCCGAAAGTATGTCCGAAATAATCACCGATCTGGCGTGGTTCCCACCGGCGTTTCCGGCACAGGGGCGTTTACCCGCTCAGGCTGCGCTGGTTGGCACAAACTGCGCGCAGCAGGATAACCACGAGCTGGCTTACCGGCAGGAGCTGTGCCTGGCCGCCGGGCGGCGCGTGGAGCCCCCCTGCTGCAAGACCCTGCATATCAGCCTGTTTTTTGACGGCACCGGTAATAACCTTAATCACGACTTATATATTGCTGACCCGAAGCACCCCACCAATATTGCCCGTCTGTTCCGTGCAACCATCGGCCAGGGCTATGCCGGGGGGCTGGCGGACAAAAAAGCGGAGCTGCTGGATGCCAGCGGCAGCGGTGATGACAAATACTACAAATATTATATTCCCGGCGTCGGGACACCTTTTCCCGAGGTGAACGATCTGGATTTCAGCATGATGGGGCTGGCAGCAGCGACCCACGGTGAGGACAGAATAAACTGGGGTCTGCTGCGGATT
>NZ_JAALFP010000004.1:0-344323 GCF_011800325.1 Pantoea sp. EKM101V | reverse complement strand
TAAGGGGCGGGCGTCCGCCCCTTGACGCGTCCGCCTGCACGGGCAGGCTGAAACTCCCTCACGCCTGGCGGGCGAAATCTTCTCAGAGCCAGCCCGCCGCCAGGTAAACACTCCCTCACGCCTGGCGGGCGAAACCTTCCCAGAGCCAGCCCACCGCCAGGTGAAAACGCCCCGCGCCTGGCAGGCCCCCCCACCATTAACTCACTAACATCAGCTCCCGCTCCTCGTTCAGTGGCGTGTTCAGCAGCGACAGCAGGATGTTTTTCACCGCCTGCGCGGAAGGCGACAGCGGCAACCGCGCGGAGATGTTCAGCGACAGCGGCAGACTGAGTGAGGGACTGTTGATGCGCGCCATCCAGGCATCCGTCGAGCCCACCAGCGAACGGGCGGCGGATTCCGGTAATACGGTTACGCCCATGCCGCTGGAAATGGCGGCGGTCAGGGTAGAAATCGATTCAATCTCACCGATAATGCGGGCGCTCAGGCGACGCAGGGAGAACGCCTCATCAACCCGCTTACGCACCGCACTGTAGTCGCGCGGCAGGAACAGGCTCATCTGCGCCACATCCGCCAGATCGACACTGGCTCCCGGGCAGTCGGTGGCGCCCACCAGATAGAGATCCTCTTTCATCAGCGGCATGCTGTTGATCCCGGCGGTGGGCGCGCGGTCGTAGAGCACCGCCATATCCAGCTGACCGGACATCACTTTCTCATTCAGTACGCTGCCGCTGTTTTCGTGCAGGTAGACCAGGACTTCAGGAAACTGATCGCGAACGGTCTGCAGCAGCGGCATCGTCAGCGAAGAGGCTGCGGTGCCTGGTGCCAGACCAATTGAAACCTGACCACTGAGGATCTGACCGGCATTGATGACCGCCGTCTGGGCCTGCTCACACTGGCGCAGAATGGTGCGCGCATGACCATAGAGAATCTTACCGGCCTCTGTCGGCGTGACGCCCCGCTTGGTGCGGATCAGTAACTGCTGATCCAGTTCATTCTCCAGCGTGGCGACCTGCTGACTGAGTGCAGGCTGGGCGATATGCAGCACTTCCGCTGCCTGCGTCAGACTGCCGATATCGACGATTTTCACAAAGTATTTCAGTCGTCTTAAATTCATCTTGCCTCCGTCACTAGCCCTGAATAGCGAATAGGATCTGCGTCCTTCGCCTGATGAGAGGGATTTTGCAAGATGCAGGCCAGGTTTAAATCTCGCTCCCTGACCAGGCTCAGGATTTTTCCTAACGGCCCGGAAAATAAGCGTTTCTGATTACCTCTTAGGGGTTAATAAGGATCGGGAATGGCTGAGCCGGGAAGCCAGACCGCCCGGACGCACTGTGACAGTGCATTTGCTGCGAGGCGGGTGTGCAGAAAAGTGATGACGGGTTGTACAGTTTTAGTGCAGTGAAAGGGCATGACATCGGCTGAAGGCCTGTCTGGCCTGCATCGCGGCTTAACCGGCCTGAAAACGATGTAACCGCTATCAGCGGGATTTCTTATCACAAAGCGCCGTGATGAATAAACAGCAGGTGCTGCCCTCTCCCTGTCGCTGAAGAGGGCAACGGTTGCCGGTCAGCGTTTTTTGCGGTTGCGATGCATATCGATAGAGACGGCGGCCACGATAATGATCCCTTTAATAATGTCCTGAATGTAGGCATCGACACCCACGAAGGTGAATCCGCTTTTAATCAGGCCGAGGATCACCGCACCAATCAATGTACCCGTGATACGCCCGACGCCGCCCATCAGACTGCTGCCACCGATAACGGCTGCAGCAATGGCGTCCAGCTCGTAGGACATCCCCATGCTTGACTGACCGCTGCTGACGCGCGCCGCCAGAACCACACCAGCCAGACCCGACAGGGCACCCGCAATGGTGTAGACAATGATCAGATACTTATTAACGTTGATCCCGGAGACTTTCGCCGAGGTCATGTTGCCGCCGATGGCATACACATATTTGCCGTAGCGGGTATGTTTCAGGGCGATATGGAACAGCAGCGCGACCGCCAGGAAAATCACGACCGGCATGGCGCCCTGGCCTATGGCGGTAAAGCCGTCAGAGAGGAAGCTGATCGGATTGCCCTGAGTGTAGTACTGCGCAAGGCCGCGAGCCGACACCATCATACCCAGCGTGGCGATAAAGGGCGGAATACCGGTGCGGGTAATCAGCACCCCGTTGACCAGCCCTGCCAGCAGCCCGACCCCGATACCGGCAGCAACCGGGATGACCGCGGGCATATTGACCAGTGACGGAAACATCGGTGAGAGACTGTCGGAGGTCTGTGCCAGACTTGCAGCCACCACCGCCGCCAGGGCGATCACGGAGCCGGAGGAGAGATCGATGCCGGTCGTAATGATGACCTGGGTCACGCCGACGGCAATAATCCCGATAATCGCCACCTGCAGCACAATCAGGATCAGGCGATTGGTGTTGAGCAGGAAAGACTGGTCACGCACATACCAGCCGAACATTTCAAAAATCAGTGCAATCCCCACCATCACCACAAAAATGCCGGTATCTTTTGGCAGCTTATGACGCAGACTGGCAAAAAAAGAGGGTTGCTGCGGGGCTGCCGGGGTGGCAGTAACTTTCATATTGCTCATAGTGGTTTCGCGCCTCATTCGGATGCCAACGACAGAATGGTTTCCTGATCGGCTTCTTCTTTATCGAGGATGCCGGTTATACGCCCGCCGTGCATGACCATCACCCGGTCGCTCATGCCAAGGATTTCCGGCAGTTCAGAGGAGACCATGATGATCGCCACGCCACGGTTGGCGAGTTCACTGATTAAGCGGTAAATCTCCGCTTTTGCGCCGACGTCAATGCCACGGGTCGGCTCGTCCAGAATCAGAATCTTCGGCTGAGCCAGCAGCCAGCGGGCAATCAGGACTTTCTGCTGATTCCCGCCGCTGAGGTTATTGATGATCTGATCCATGGTCGGGGTTTTGATGTTGAGACGGCGGATTTGGTCCATGCAGTCCTGCGCCATCTTCACATGGCTGACAAAGCCGCTTTTACCGCTGTACTCCGGCATATTGACGATGCTCATGTTCTCCATCACTGAGAGCACCAGAAAGAGTCCGGATTTCTTACGGTCTTCGGTCAGGAACGCCATGCCCTTTTCGATCGCGGTGGACGGCGAGTCGATCGTCACCGGTACGCCATCAATTAAGATCTCGCCGCTGTCGAAGCTCTCCATGCCAAACAGACTCTCCATCACCTCGCTGCGACCGGCGCCCACCAGCCCGGCGACGCCGAGGATCTCTCCGCGCCGCACGCTGAAGCTGACATCGGTGAAACGATCTTTGCAGGTGAGGTTTCGCACCGTCAGCACCTCTTCGCCAATGGCGCTGTTAAATTTCGGAAACAGCTGGGTCAGCTCACGCCCGACCATCTGGGTGATCAGCGACTGGCGGGTATACTTCTCCGTCTGGTCGCTGGCGATCCAGCTGCCATCACGGAAAATGCTGACCTCATCGGTGATGGTGAAGATTTCATCCATCTTGTGACTGATGTAGATGATCGCTTTGCCCTGCTCGCGCAGGTCGCGAATGATGGTGAAGAGGTGCGCCACTTCGGTTTCCGTAAGCGCGGAGGTGGGCTCGTCCATGATGACGACGTCCGAGTCCCAGGAGACCGCTCTGGCAATCTCGACCATCTGCTGTGAGGCGATGCTCAGTTCACCCACCATCCGATCGGCTTTCAGGCGGATATTCAGGCGGTTGAGCAGCTCCTGTGTCACCTGATTGAGCCGGGCGTGATCGACAAAACCAAATTTCATCGGCTCGCGGCCCAGCCAGATATTCTCAGCGACGGTCATGTAGGGCACCAGGTTAAGCTCCTGGTGAATCATCGAAATGCCGGAACGCAACGCGTCCATGGTGTCGTGAAACTGCACCGGCTCCCCTTTAATTTTGATGGTGCCCTTATCGGGACGATAGATCCCGATAAGGCACTTCATTAAAGTGGATTTGCCCGCGCCATTTTCGCCCATCAAGGCATGTACCGTTCCCGGACGCACCCGCAACGAGACGTTGTCGAGGGCTTTCACGCCGGGGAAGAACTTGCTGATGCCTTCGGCTTCAAGCGCAAACGCGTTCATACATCACCTCCGTCAGGCTGAGTCGGGAACGATTATTTCAGGTTACGCTGGGTAAACTGCTCCATGTTCTCTTTGGTAATCAGCTGGTAAGGGATGTTGATAATTTTCTGGACCTGTTCGCCTTTCACCAGTTTGATCGCCGTCTGCACCGAGCCTTCGCCCTGCCCCTTCGCATCCTGGAAGACGGTGGCGACCATCTTGCCCTGCTTCAGCATCTGCAGTGCATCCGGTGTACCATCGACGCCAGCAATCAGGATTTTGTTCGGGTTTTTACCCAGTGCCTGCAGCGCACCGATTGCCATTTCATCGTTGTTCGACGCGATAGCATTGATTTCATCACCGGCCGTCATCCAGTTACTGACCACATCCACCGCGTCGTTACGGGTAAATTTGGCGGTCTGCTTCTGAACAATTTTGATGCCAGGATATTTAGCGGCCACCTCTTCCACACCTTTGGTACGGTCGCGGGTCGATTCATTCGCCAGGTCACCCATCAGAATGGCGACGTTGCCTTTGCCGTTCATTGCTTTAGCCAGCGCTTCCATCTGTAACCGGCCGGCCAGTTCTGAATCGGACCCCACATAGGCCATTTTGCCGGTGAGTTCAGCTCCTGGACGGCGGTTAACAAAGATCAGCGGGATGCCCGCTTTGCTCGCCTGATCCATAATCGGTTTTACCGCGTTGGTGTCGACCGGGTTGACGATCAGGGCATCGACACCCTGACCGATAAAGTTCTGCACCTGCTGCAGCTGCTGTGAAACGTCGCCTTTTGCATCCTCAACCTGCCCTTTAACGCCATCTTTCTGCATCTCTTTCTGCATGGCCGTGCGCAGAATGGTGAGGAAGTTGTCATCAAACAGCGCCATTGAGACGCCGACCGAAATATCTTTTGCCATAACCGCGGCAGGTAACATGCAGGCTAACAGTGAGGCGACAATCGTTTTTTTGATGTTCATAGGGACCCTTCTTATTTGTTAACTTGCTCAGCGGCTGTGACCGCGAATGAAAAATATCTTTTACATTCACCCAGCCTGTCTGGCGTCTGTTTCGGGAATTTTGAGGTTAGACTTCGGCTTCTGGCTATTTTTGTGATCGACCACTCCTTTTCACAATCACTTGATCTGCAAACAGTTACTTCCGACCTGCCGTTTCAGTTTCCGAGAAAAGTGGCGACCGTAACGCTAAGCAGTTTATTTATTCCATAAAATCTCGTTTTGAAATTTTTATCATAAAAGCACTGAAACGGCTGTTTTGACATCGGCAAAGAACAAAACTTTGACATGCCTCTAACATCTGCAGAGAAATGCCCGCAAAGTGAGATCCTGTTGGCAGTTTGAAAAGCCAGCAGATTCGGGAAAAATTCACCAATCCGCTGCTTTTACGAGCATCCGAACGCATTTCGTTAAACAGGGCTTTGACAAGCGGGATCGGCGCCGCTAATATTCGCCCCGTTCAAGCGATTCCTCTGTAGTTCAGTCGGTAGAACGGCGGACTGTTAATCCGTATGTCACTGGTTCGAGTCCAGTCAGAGGAGCCAAATTAAAGAAACCAGATGTCTGCTGACGTCTGGTTTTTTGCTTTTTGTCAATGGGTTACCCCTTCTTTCACGTTCACCCTCGTTTACTAAGAACCACCCGAAGCCCTGTCCTTTGATGATAAAAATGCTGGTAATGCGGGTTCGATTTCCCCTTTAAGCAACAAACGAGGGTAGGCTTTCATGTCACTGACTGATATCAGAGCAAAATATCTTCTCTAACAGTGTCTACCCTGCTGTTTCACTTGCTGATGCAAGACAACGGCGTAATGAGACCACAAGGCTTCTTGCTCCATGCATCGACCCTGATGCAAAGAAGCAGGCAGAGGTTGAAGAGCTAAAGGCCAGATGTGATAAGACACGCTGCTTCGCTATAGTGGCCAAAGCCGGTTTTGACACGAAAATAAAATGGTCAAAAGATTCGGGTGATTCCGTATGGAAGCGCCCTGAAACCTGAGCCTTTCCGGCGAGGGGAGATAAAGAAGTTTTTCATACAGGGCGTGGCAGAAAATGAAAGCGCAAATGCCCTCAATATGAGTCTGTTATTCTTTCTTCACGTATTACTCAGCATATAATTGACCTTTATCAATTAAAAATTGATTAACTTTTTACCTTTTAAGGCGACCATGAAGATAATTCCCTCTTTATCCTGACAAGGGAGTTTGTCGAATGGCTATTCCGGTTTATTTATGAAGATGTGCTTATTTTAAATATGCAGATTTAGCTTACGAGAAAATCACGTGGCATATCTGGATGGCAAGATTATTCATCTCTGACCCATGGAAAGGATAAAGGTGAAATGAAATATCTCCTCTTTGCTCTTTGCGTAACATCCTGCGTTGCGACGGCTACGCAGATGGAAGGTTTTGGTGCCAGCTACTACCAGGACGATTCATCCATCTCTGACTACGACACTCACAAAAGCTTAGTGCCGAGTATTATTGTCGGAGATAATGTTTATACGATGGAATTAAGCAGGCTTACAGACATGGCAAAAACGACTGGCGTGACTGTTAATCAAGACAACCATGCATCGTGGCTGTGCCTCGCTTCTGAAGGTGTTAACTACTGGTTTATCTCTGATAATGAGATGGGACATGGGGATTTAACATCAATTGCCATTGCCAGGGCAGAGCAACAAGGAAACTGCTCTCCTTATAAAGGTGATTTGAGCATTACAATCAAGGGAACGCCTTTACTGGATGCTTCATTTGAAAAGATCTCGTCAATCTTCCTGAACAAACCAGATGGAAATATAGTCCAGTACTGTACTAACACAAAAAACTATGGTGATTTTACTCAAATGAACTGCCTCCAGTATTTTTTTGAAAACAAAAGTATCAAAGGTGTGATTATTAGTCAGGTTACATCGAACTAAATATCAGCCTTTCAGAAAAGCCCGCTCAGGGAAACCTGAGCGGGCTTTTTGCTTTTTCGCTTTTGAAAATTGTCACCCGAACCCGCTATAACTTCCCTGGTTTCGCCTTTTCGTCTTTCCTGATCACAGTTTCAGGGGCGCTTATCGGGTTCAGAGGTTTATTGATGCAGACGCAGCATGCTTGAGATCGATGATAGCGCAGCGATCAGACAGGCCAGTCCAAAGAGATAAATGGCGAACTGCGCGTCTGCGCCTTCCATTAAGCCGTTCAATAAGGCTATTACCATCGCAACCAGTGCTGCGCCGATAGATTGGCCTGCCGTTCTTGCCGTTGATAATAGACCTGACGCCGTGACAGTCCGGTTTTTGGCAACGTTCGAAAACATTTCTTTATTGTTTGGCGGAAGAAAAAGCCCATAACCTATGCCGCAAACAGCTACCCGCCAGATGAAATCAGCGGTCGTGGCTGCCTCAGGTAACAGTGCAAGTGATCCTAAACCCAGGCTAAAAATCACTACCCCAACCGTTGAAATCTGAGTGGGATTCAGATGATTCGATAGCCTGCCAGCAACAGGCGCGCAAATAGCTACAGCAATCGGCCAGGGTGTAAAGATGAATGCTGATTTCAGTACAGAGTAGTGATAGGTGTGCTGCAGGACAAAAGGTAAACCCACCATGGCCATCCCCTGAGCGACAAACATTGAAAAGGAGGAAATAACAGCGAAGGAATACCGCCGTGAATGAAAAATATCCAGAGGCAGTAATGGGTGCTTAGATCGCATCTGAGCAATAATGAAAATTGCCATTAATATTCCTGACGTCATGCCGCATAGAATCAGGATGTGACTCTCCCAGCGCCCGATTTGATCGACAGCGACAACCATCAGTCCCAAAGCCGCAGCAGAGGTTAAAGCCCCTCCCCAGTCAAAGCCTTTTTCCCGTTTATCATCAATGCCAAGTGAAATCAGCGCGAACACGGTGGCAAGCACGCCAAGTGGAATATTGATATAAAATAACCAGGGCCAATCGAGCCAGGAGATAATCAAACCACCCAACGCAGGACCGATGGCCGTCCCCACTGCGAAGGCCAGCGCATTCAGTCCCAGAATTGTGCCTAACGCATTAGGGGGAAAAATCACGCGGTAAAGCCCTAATCCCACACTGATCATCACGGCATAACTCACTCCCTGCAGGACCCGCATAGCAACCAGCATACCGAAGGTTGAAGAGAGACTGCACCCCAGCGATGCCAGTGTAAATAACACCATACCCGCTGTATAAAAGCGCCGCTCTCCTAACCTTGATCCCAGCGATGCGCAAATCAGCATCGTCGCCGCGCTAGCGACCTGATAACCGTTGGTAACCCAGATGACCGAGGCTGAATCTACGTGCAGGGCCTCAGCAATAGAGGGCAAGGAAATGTTGACAATGGAACCATCCAGCGCTGCCATGACCACGCCTATCAAAATGGCCGCGGCAGCCAGATAACGCCTGGGCGCTTCAAAACCTTGTTCTAATGTACTACTGCTTACCAACGACATATCCCGGATATCCTTAAGTTTGAAGCACGGTCTCGTCAGTCAGAACCTGACTTAAAAAACTCACAATTCATTGATTTAAAATGAGATTGCCCTGCTACTTATTAAAATCGTAATTGCCATAGGCTGGGAAAACCAGTGAATAAAACCGGGGTGCTCATCGAAAATATTGATGCCCGTGAAATCATTCACAGCGACAGTGGGAGAACAGGCAGGCTGAAGAAATAGCGATGAAAAAAAAGCGGAATCTGTCGTGAAATTTTTCTATCCAGGATTATTCTCTATTAAAAGAACAACCATAATGCTCTGCTCTCAAAATGCAACTTCCTTTTTTATTACTCTCTCCAGGGTGATAGCCGTAAATCTGATGACAAATTTATTAATAAATAATATAAATAATTGCTGTATAGATAGACCATCTTTAAGCATAAGGTTTGAAATGAAGATAAGTGAACTTCTTGCATTCGTGACAGTCGTGGAGACAGGGAACATAACCCAGGCAGCAGAGCGCCTTAATCGAGTGCAGTCAAGTATTTCCCACCGGATCAGGAGCCTGGAAGATAATCTGGACGTAACCTTACTGGATCGAAAAGCCGATGGCTGCACCCTGACACCACAGGGTCAGATACTTTATGACTATGCGCTTAAAATACTGAACCTGGCAGAAGATTGTAAAAACAACATCACCTGTTCGAAAAACAGCCAGTTAAATATAAGAATTGGTATAATAGAGTGTCTGCCGCCCTATATCGTGAGTTCATTAATTGACCTGGGCCATGACCTCGGATGGAATATCGATATCTCGATCGGAAATACTATAAGTCTGCTCAATGCGTTCAACCATAATGAGTTTGACGCCGTCATCGTAGGCGCGGGATTTTCAAACACTCAACATCCCTGCTCTACGCTCCTTTCGAGTGAGCTTGTTATTATTACTGAGAAGAGCTATCCGGATGTTAACGATCTTTCGATTCTGCATGGAGAGGTTTTTTTACTGAGCAGTAAAAAATGTGCGACCACGACGCGGAACTATAATTACCTGTTTAAAGAAGGGCACATTACACCTAAACGTATTGTTGAATGCGGATCTTATCCCGTTTTGTTTTCCAGCATAGCAGCGGGTAAAGGTGTGTCACTTGTATTACGTTGTTCGATCAGTAGCGAAGTAAAAAATAAAATAAAAATTCATGAACTTAACGGTCAGTTCAAGGACTTCAAAATAGAACTGGTTTATCGTACAGAATCTATGCAAATGGATGGCGCTAAATTCAGAGGGATAATCGGCTCCGTTTTTCAGGATCCGCGGCTAAAGACTCCCGGCTACTGAATTTTTATCAGCTTTTCTGTAACCCCTATTTCGCTGAAAAGCCTGTTTCGGCAATACATAAAAACTGGCAGGATAGCAGTTATTTACCAGTGCATTGCCGTTCAGGAAATAACCATCCAGCACAAAAATCAGATTAGGACTATTCGTTAATTACAATTCGATATCCCGCCCCATGCTTCTCGATATAACCAAAACCCTGTTCGCCAAAATGCATGCCGCCGATAAGAATCTTATCGGAACTCACTGCACTCAGTATTCGGGATCGTGTTTCAGCAGCCATATGAGGATCGTAATCAAAGGCTATCGCCACCTCCGGCCTGGCGAGTTGAATATAAGGGAAATGAACAATGTCTCCCCAAATCATTAGACTCTCTCGTTCTCCTTCTATCCGATAGCCCGTATGACCAGGCGTATGCCCCTTCAACGGTATTGCAAAAATGCCAGGAAACGCCTCGCCCTTATCGATCAGACGAAGTTTTTTCTGATACTTTTTAAATATACTTCGGGCCAGAAGAAAATTACCTTTTATACGGTCACTGACTGATGCGAAATTTTCATCGCTTTCAAGATAATTAAATTCGTCACTGCTTAAAATCAACTCAGCATTTTCAAAGACAGCCTCGCCTTCAGAGTTTAACAATCCGCCAATATGATCAGGATGAGCGTGAGTAAGAAGAACCGCATCAATGTCTGCTGGCTGGATATCAAGCCGGCTAAGATTCGCAACCAGCCTGCCGCCCCAGCCCTTTACTCCACCTGCACCGCTATCAATAAGGATATTCTTACCATCACAGCGCACTAAAAAAGCATTAATATGAACAGCATTCAGTTCATTAATTTTTGCGTCGCGTTGAATTCTTTCACACTCTTTGTCATCAACATTCGACAGCATGTTAAAGCCGACTTCAAGGTATCCATCGCTGAGGGCTATCACCTGGATATTACCCAACTCTTTTGCAGGAAAAATGTCATTCATAAAATGCTCCTTAGTTTTTTCCATAAATATTACTTGCGTCAAAAGAAAAACAGCGAATCCTCGCCGAAACGCCTGTCCTTTCCTTAATTAACAAATCAACCTGATGTGTAAATTCTTCCATCAGGGATGCCGTTCTGAAGATCTCCTGTCTTAACCTTGCTTCGAAATAGATTGGCGTGCCAAAACCTATTTCCGCGGTGACATAGCTGATGTGAATATTGTTCTCTTTCGCTTTAAGTATCTCTCGGGCAAGACCAGCTAAAGCGGTTGAGAATGTTGCAAAGGATTCTGCCTCAAAGCGATGGTTTTCAGACGCATAAAGAGTAATGCTGGGCATCCTGTATCGTTTCTCCGTATGATTAGCAGGTGCTTAAGATGGCTTTAAACTGCACTGGCTTACGCTAATATTAAGCGCTTTATTTTTTCTGGATTAGCTACCGCCCCCGTTTCGTGCTCACCATAGCGAAGTTGCTCCACGAACTGCATGCCATCTGCGACTTTCCCAAAAACTGTATATTTCTGATCTAAATATTTCGCTCTTGAAGTCGTGATAAAAAACTGGTGAGTGGCACTATTGGGATGCTTTGAACGCGCCATGCCAACCGTACCCCGTTCAAACGGCAGACTGCTGAATTCTGCATCCAGTACAGGCAAGCGCCAGTGGCCGGCTCGGGAAACTTTTACCGGGTCACCCGTCTGTACCATAAAATCCTTCATGACTCGCGCAAAAGGCATACCTTCGTAAAAACCCGCCTGTACCAGTGCCTTAATACGCTCAACATGCCGTGGTGCTAAATCGGAAAACAGTTGAATAGTCACTGTTCCGCTTTCAAGTTCCATTTTCAGAACATCGCTATGATTCATTACTCCTCTCAGCATACCGGGGAGTAAAAACGAGCCTGCGCACAGGCCCAATCCGCCGCTAATAAACGTTCGTCTATTCATTTTTTCCCATCTCTGATTAAGACTTTTTATCGCCTGCCATGCCGATGGCATTTATCAACACAGTGCAGATAAATTTTTTCACAAACCGATCAGGCTGGATAATTCAGAGTCATTTGTTGGCCTCTATGAATGAAATAATCTCACTGGTTAGCGCGTCAGGCTTTTCAAAATTAGGCAGATGGGCTGCACCGGGTATGGTATGCAACTGTGCATTTCGCTTTTTGGCCAGACGTTGTGCAAAGTCCGGAGGCGTCAGCTGATCCTCGCTTCCCCTGATTACAACAGCCCTCACTCCGGGAATGCTCATATTGGTTAAATCAGTATTGGCAATTGCATATGAACAACCTGCGAATGCTTCGACTGACGTCCGACGCAGCATTTGTTTCATACCATCCGCATAGGGAGAATCAATAAATTCAGGTGTCACCCATTTACTTAAGATTCCCATTTCGAGATGTTCAATACCGTGCTGAAAAACATCTTCAGCACGAGCTCTCCAGAGTGCTGGCGGTGCAGCGTTTACCAGAGCCGTATCCACGATAATCATTCCCTGAACGCGTTCGGGTATCCTGAAACCAATCCACTGCGCAATCGTTCCACCAATTGACACTCCGGCAACATAAAACCTGTCAATGTTAAGGTGATCCAGAACGGCTATGACATCATCTGCTAAATCTGACATTGAAAATTCCGCAGAATCGACGGCGCTCAATCCATGGCCCCGGATATCAAGACGAATAACGCGATAATGTTCGCTCAGGCGTGGCATTTGCAAATCCCAAAGATGCAAATCTGTACCCAGCGAGTGAAGAAGTACCAGCGTTGTCGCATTGGCTGGCCCCTGCACATCGACGTGCTGGGTTAATTTGAGTGGCCGAATAAACATTGGCTATGCCTTATCCCTGTTCTTTATTTATTACGTCGGCTTGCCCAGACAGAGCCCATCAACCGACGACCTGACTCGATGTAAACGTTCAATCCTTCGCTACTAAACATTGCGTTGTCCGCTTAATCCTCTCCTGAGACAGCCTGAAATCAAAGACTCTTAGCTTTAATATTCAATCCTCTGGCGACATCATTAATATAATGATTCGGCCCTGCTCTCTAGCGAATAATTTCGATGCCGCTATCGAATTTATTAATACTGTAATAAATTAAAGCTTTAAATCCTGCTTTAATATATCTGTATTGTGTCAAGCCGCTATACCTGTCATTGCGAAAAATTGATGCTTCACAATGAAAAAACATCTTTCTCGCTCATAACTATTCACAGAAAAAAATGCAGGGACTTTGCTGAGCGGGCAGAAGCCCGCAATGCGATAACCGATTTTTCAGGCTTACAGATGTTTCGGACCAGGGTTGACCTTCCATATTCCAGCGCGCCGATCCCATGACATCAAAAACATGCTGGTCACTAAACTCTGGAAATCTGGCGTTTTTAGCCGCCTCTTTAAGCGCATTACAGTACGCCTTGTCTCCGCCCTTGATGATAAAATGCTCCAGCGTGCCATCTTTCCTGAAATCAAGATGAGCATTACAGCGTTTTCCATTCCAGGCGTGCGGTTGTGATAACGCGGCATCCAGTGCTTTTTTGATGCCAGATGCCTGCTTACCATAAATGTTATTGTCTCCCACCTTCCCTGAGCGATTATAACGGCAGGAATCAAGAGCACTGCTTTTATCTCACTCATGTGGTTTAAGAGGCGTACAGCTCACAATAGCGGCAGAAAGCAATATCAGAATAATCTTTTTCATCTAAGTCCTTTTGGAATGATATCCGGCTGAATTATTTGAAAGCGGCGCGCGGTTAAATCAGGTTGCAGGTAACTGAATTAACTCGCATGACTATCGAGAGTGGGCTATTTCTTACGCCAGAAAATAAAGGTTACGACTGCTGTTAAAATACCAATAAGCGGCATCGCACCAGCACCTGCCAGAAAGTTATCTCGATCAATGTTATTATTCTTTGTGATATCAGCAAAGCGTTCAGTGGCCTGGCGTTCACTGGCTGCATGTACTTCCTCAAACTCTTTGCAATAACCCTTAGCTAAAAGATCACAGGCTCGTTTTACCTCTGATTTTCTCAGAGCAACGCTCTTTTTCCCCAGGGGGTAGATACAGTAATCAGGCATGGCCTTGCTCCTCGTCAGAATTCAGCTTGTACTCTATAAGATCCTGCCCAGAGTGGATAACATTTATTACATAGCACTTTTATACGTAACGTCACTTACCCTCCGACAACATTATGATTAAGCCTGTACAACGTCATGGAGAGTGTAAGAATGCTGTCTAACAAGCCACTCTTTCTTCTTCGTCTTTATCATCAGAGACAGCCGGGACCGCAGACACATAAAATTATTTTCAGCACCCATTCGCTAACACTATAATTTTTGAAGACATTTCAGCGTTTCATAATCATTAACCTGAACAACTGTTTGCCGTCTGTTGTCAGGTCAGCATTGGCCTTCGTTAATCTGGCCAGATAAATTTATTAATTTGATTAAGATCAATAATTATTATCTTAATCGCCTCCGGCACAGCAAAGACAGCCATTTATAGCGGATTACTCACTGAAAGTTAGGCCTCATATAGTTATTGAAATTATCATATCTGTTCGATTAGTTAGCTATATATCGAATCATAAATAAGGTTAAAGCTTCACCCCACCCTGACGATAAGAAGAAGATGACAGAGATTATTTAATCGCCTCTCTCCCGCTTCAGAAACCTCATTAAAGGTGAAACTTATGGGCCTTGCTCAACACATCTCCGGTATTAAAATTGGGAAAAAACTGGGTGCCGGTTTTATCATCGTCATCGCCGCCTCTCTGGCTATTACCTGGCTCGCTTTCGATTGCTTCAGCCGTATCAAAGATAACTCGGCACGACGCACCATCACCGTTCAGATGGTAAACACCTTAAGTAATGCGCGCCTTAACCGCACGCTCTACCAGTACACCAAAGACCCGGAATTTGCCGCCCGTAACGTGCAGGCGCTGAAGGAGTTAGATACGCTGTATCAACGCCTTAGTGGCTTTCAGTGGGACGAACTCGGTCAGCAGAAAGTCGCGCTGATGGGGCAGTTGCTTAACGATTATCAGAAGCAGCGACAGAAATTTGTCACCGCCGCACAGACCACATCCCACGCCTTTGATGCCATTAAACCGGACGCCCTGATTGCCCTTGCGCATCAGTCGGAGTCACTGGATCTGGCACTGACCCCTGATGCCGGATTACCGGTCATGCGTCTGGCCGCCGCGCTGTTTGATGCCGCAAACATTGAACAGGCGTTTCTGGAAAAACCGTCTGAGGCCAGCAGAGAGTCGGTCGTGGAGGAGTTCACGGCGATCACCACTCTGAGTGAGCAGCTGGACAGCTTTGCACAGCCTGCAATTAACGAGGTGTCCCGCACGGTCCTCAGCACCCTTGCGCAGCAGCGCGAGGCGTTAACGCGCTATGTCGATGCTGCAGAGAAAGAGAAAAGTGAGTCGGCGGGTCTGACCACCAGCGCCGAGCGTCTTAATGCGGCGGTTTCCGATACATTCGCTTTCCAGTCACAGCTCTCTGCGGAATTTATCAAACAGGCAGAGTGGCGCATTGCTTTTGCCGCACTGATTTGCGTGGTACTGAGTCTGCTGATCGCCTGGCGGATCACCCGAAGCATTACCCAGCCTCTGAAAGAGACGCTGAGCGCCGCGCAGCGTATTGCCGGGGGAGATTTAACCACCTCGCTGACCACAACACGTGGCGATGAATTCGGTCAGCTGATGCTGGCGGTCGATGCCATGAACAGCAGCCTGCAGAACATCATCACCAACGTGCGTGACGGCGTCAGCAGCGTGGCACGTGCCTCAGCGGAAATCGCAGCAGGCAATACCGATCTCTCCTCCCGTACAGAACAGCAGTCTGCGGCCGTGGTCCAGACCGCAGCCAGTATGGAAGAGCTGTCGTCGACGGTTAAACAGAATGCGGAAAATGCGCATCATGCGAGTCAGCTGGCGACAGAGGCGTCGGTGAATGCCGGTCGTGGTGGCGAGATCATCCGTGACGTGACGGTGACAATGAACAGCATCAGCCAGAGTTCAGGCAAAATTGGTGAAATCATTCACGTCATCAACAGCATCTCCTTTCAGACCAATATCCTGGCGCTCAACGCCGCGGTCGAAGCCGCACGTGCCGGTGAACAGGGACGCGGGTTTGCGGTGGTCGCGGGTGAAGTGAGGAATCTGGCACAGCGCAGCGCGCTGGCGGCCAAAGAGATTGAGACGCTGATCCGTGAGTCACTGGACCGGGTCAGTGAAGGGTCCGGATTTGTAGAACGCGCGGGGTCCACCATGGATGATATCGTCCGCTCCGTCAGTCAGGTGAAAGATATCATGGGCGAAATCGCTGCGGCCTCGGACGAGCAGAACCGGGGGATCTCCCAGATCGCCGTGGCGATGGCCGAGATGGACACGACGACCCAGCAGAACGCCGCACTGGTTGAGGAGTCCTCTGCCGCAGCGAGTTCACTGGAAGCACAGGCAGAGGAGCTGGAAAAAACGGTAGCGGTGTTCCGCCTCTCAGATGCTCAGCACGCCGTCAGCCGCCCCGCGCCTGCTTCAGCGCCTCGCCTTGTTCCGGCCGTGCCGCTTAAGGCTTCTGCAGAAAGCAGCTGGGAAAGTTTTTAACAGGGTATCGTCTGGCCAGTCCTGATCAACAGGGCTGGCTGCGCGAGGATCGTTCAGGCTGTGGGGAGATAAAAAGGCTCTGGCGAGAGGAGTGTCGTCCATGACAGTTTCTCCGGCCGGTATACGCTTTCGCGCAACCTGTGAGGTTATTCGCTTCGTCGTTTTCCGGCCGGAGCCGGACTACGTCCACTGGTGTCAGTTCAGTTACAGCTAGTTCAGTTCGTCGTTCAGGCCTGTAAGTGTCTGCAGATACGGCACCTGTTGCTGGGCAATCGCCGGAGACGTAAAACTGCTCAGCCAGCTTCTGGCCTCGGAGATTTGCGTCAGCCGGTCGGGGTTGCTCTCGGATTTCGCCATGTATCCCAGTTGAGTAAAGAGTGATGCGATACTGATTTCTTTCTCACCCAGGGCAAGGCTCAGTGCCGCTTCGCCAATAATTACGTGGCCTTTCTCGTCGTTTTGAATTAACACAGAAAATCCTCCATTGGTACGAATTGAAAACAACCTCACCAGAGACTGTAGTCGTAAAAGGAAGAACTGCCCGAATTTTTCACTAAAAATTGCGCAAGCTGCTGAACAAAATACTAAATGTTTTTTTGGTATCCCTTCAGTTTATCTCTGCCCTGCCAGGCCGGGAGTCGTCACTCAACACGCAATCGGTTATGATCCTCTGCCCTTCATCGTCCGGTTTCACTATGTCTGCCATTGTCGATACGTTTATTGCTCCGCCCTGCCATGACGTGATAACCCTTCTGTTTCAGGATGATCATCTGCTGGTGGTGAATAAACCCAGCGGGCTGCTCAGCCTTTCCGGTAAGAATCCGCAAAACCTCGATTCAGTGCATCACCGGCTGGTCAGACTGTTTCCGGGCTGTACGCTGGTGCACCGGCTCGATTTTGGCACTTCGGGACTGATGGTCGTCGCGCTGAATAAAGCGATCAACGCGGCGCTCAGTCGGCAGTTCAGCCAGCGCAGCGTGAGCAAAACGTATCAGGCGCTGCTGTGCGGCCATCTGGCTGAGGATGAAGGTGTGATTGATGCCGCCATCGCGAAAGATCCGGCGCAGTTTCCCCGCATGACAATCTGCCCGCTTCAGGGCAAACCTGCGCGATCGCGCTTCCGGGTTATCGCGCGCGGCCACTGGCAGGGACGAGAAGGAATGGAGGTGGCGGCTACACGGGTTGAGCTGACGCCGGAAACGGGGCGTACCCATCAGCTGCGCATTCACTGTCAGCAGCTGGGGCACCCGATTCTGGGCTGTGATCTCTATGGCGGGCAGGTGCTGCCGGGCGCTGAGCAGGCGGAGAGGCTGATGCTGCACGCCAGTGGATTAGCGTTTACACATCCGGTCAGCGGTGAGCCTCTACACTTCTCAGCCGCCAGCCCCTTCTGACTGCCTCAGTCCGCGGTTACCACATTAAGTCGTCCGGCACTTTGAAATCGGCATAGGGATCATCTTCGTCCTGCACGTCTTCGCTCAGTGCGCTGTTCAGGACGATAGCACTGGCATCACGCTGGGCAATTTTATCCGCCACGCTGGCCGGGATAATGGCGTACTGGCTTTCGCCATTTTTGTCAGCAGTCAGGCGGGCAATGGCGAGACGGCCATTAATCAGCTGGGTCTGCGTCAGTTTATCCACCACGATTTTTTTAATCAGGTTGTTGTCGGTAAAGTTAAAGCTGATTTCGCCTTTTGCCACCTCGATTTTGTTCATTTCGATCAGCTGTTTGACCTGTGCTTTGTACTCTTTCGACAGGGCGGCCAGTTTCTGCTGCTCGTTAAGTTGCTTATCACGCTCAAGCTGCGCTTTTTTGTTGTCTTCGACCGCTGCTCTGGCTTCACGCGCCTGAACCCGGGATTTCTTCGCTGTGCGCTGAACCTTATCCATTTTTTTGCTGGATACCAGGCCTGCTTTCAGCATCTGTTCTTGTAAGGTGAGTTTTGTCATTGTCGTCTCTGAATCTGTTAAATATTGTTCAGGATTATACCTGTAATCTTTCGGGCTATGCCAGGCGGACGCCGCGATTGCAGGCTACGCCTCAACACTGTGCTACCATTCCCCGGTCAGAATCACCTTATTGAGCACCATGTCCGAAATTACGAAACGCAAAAATGACCCGGAAGGGCTGAAAAAACGCATCATCGCAGGCGCACTGAAAACCTTCGCAGAGTTTGGTATGCAGGGTGCCAGACTGGAGCAGATCGCCGAACACGCTCAGACCACCAAACGTATGGTGGTCTATCACTTCGGCAGCAAGGAGCAGCTCTACATCGAAGTGCTGGAGCAGGTCTATCAGCAGATACGCGCGCATGAAACCGACCTGAACCTGGCCGCAATGACGCCGGAGCTGGCCATGACCCGCCTGGTGGAAGCGAGCTTCGATTACCACGTTGCCCATCCCGACTTTATGCGGCTGGTCTGCAGTGAAAACCTGCTGCGCGGTCGCTACATCACGCAGTCACCGCAGATTAAAGCGCTTAACCGCAGCGCGCTGGATCTGCTGGACGACATCCTGGCCCGCGGTCAGCAGGAGGGCGTGTTTATCGCCGATGTGCAGACCATCGACGTTCATCGGCTGATCAGCAGTATCTGTGTTCATCACGTCTCAAACCGCTACACCTTCAATGCCCTCTTCAGTCCGGATAACAGCGAAGAAGAGAGTATCCGGCGCAATCGTCAGCTCGCTGTCACCGCCACACTGCGCTATATCCGCAAATAATTGCTCACCACTCTGGCTCCGCTTACTCATGGTCTACGCTTAGTAAACATTCGTCATTAAATTGCCATAAAAGGAACGCTGTTGTGAGCAGAGACGCACGCCTCTATCCGCTTCGCCAGACTTATGTTGAACCCGATGATGATGCGCTCTGGAACTGGGCGCAGAACGCTAAAATCGGCAGCCGTCATCAGGTTCAGCGCCCTGCCAGCGAAGCGGAATTACAGACGCTTATCCGGGAGTCACGCGGCCAGATTCGGGTCATCGGCAGCAAGCTCTCCCCCGGACGGATGCTGCACGTCAGTCAAGATGATTTACTGCTCGACCTCAGCGCGCTCAGCGGTCAGCTCGCCAGCGATGAGGATAGCGTGACCTTCGGGGGTGCCACCCCGCTGGAACAGGTTTATCGCACCCTGACCCGCATGAACCGCATGCTGGCGTCGTCGCCGGGTGTGATTGCCATTCAGACCCTGGCAGGGGCGATGGCCACCGGCACGCACGGCCAGGGATTGCAGCAGAGTTCGATTGCCGATGAAGCACTGGCCATCCGCATGGTGCTGGCCGACGGCAGCGTGCGCGAGTTTGTCCGGGGCGACGCGGATTTCCCGGCAGCTCAGGTCTCTCTGGGGGCGCTGGGTATTGTCACCGCCGTGACGCTGCGCACCGGGCCATACCGCATCTTCACCTGCCATAAGAACGCGGTCTCTGCCGATACGCTGGAAGAGGATCTGCTGCGCTGGAACAACGACTACCCTCTCAGCAAAGCCTGGTGGTTCGTTGACGACAATCTGATGCATGTCTGGAACGCCCATGAAGCCAGCGAGGAGGAGCGCCAGCGCTATGAGCAGCAGGGGCGCAAAGTGGTGGAACATGAGGGCGAAGCGGATGACAGTCTGAACGAGACGATCGATCAGACCCTGGCGCACATGCACCGCGATACCCAGATTCAGGGGAAAGGCGGCAAGCAGTTTCGCACCGTGACCCGTTTTCGCGACTTCACGGATGTTACCGGTGACATCTATCAGCTCTTCTGCCGGGGCATTGCGGTGCCACAGATCAACGTGGAGATCGGCGTCCCGCTGGCAAAAACGCCAGCCATCATCCGCCGGATAAAGCAGTGGTATGCAGAGAACCGGCCGCATATGCACTACCCGATTATCCTGCGCTGCACCGGCGCCTCCTCTGCCTGGCTCAGCCCGGCCGCCGATCAGCCCACCTGCTTTTTCGGCTTTGTCGTCTATTACGCCGACGATGGTTCGCTGTCGCAGGAGGGACTGCACTTCCTGACGGAAGTGGAGAAACTGCTGGCCGAAGAGGGAGGACGCCCGCACTGGGGCAAATATTACGATGAAGAACGCTACAACTGGCGTGAGATCTATCCGCAATGGGACGCCTTCCGCGCCCTGCGCAGCCAGCTCGATCCACAGGGACGACTGGGTAACGACTACATCACGCCACTTTTTGACTGAGGAAAGCCATGTTTGCCTGGGTAACGCTGTTAACACAACCCGATTATCTGGTGGGCGTACAAGCGCTGCACCGTTCGCTGCAACAGAGCCACAGTCAGTGGCCACTGGTGGTGATGACGACTCCCGCCATTTCTGAGGCGGACTGCCAGCGTCTGCAGGATGCAGGCTGCGTGATTGAGCCGGTTGAGCCACTCTATCCGCGTGAAGATCTGGATCAGCACTACGCCTCGGCACAGTTCGGCGAGGTCTGGACCAAGCTGCGCGCCTGGCAACTGACGGACTATGAGCGCGTCGTTTTTCTGGATGCGGACATGCTGGTGCTGCAGAACATGGATGAGCTGTTTACCCTGGATCTGGGTGATAATCTGCTGGCGGCCTGCCACGCCTGCCGCTGCAATCCCAACCAGATCGCCTCCTATCCGCCAGAATGGCAGCCGGAGCAGTGCCACTACACCTGGCAGGCCCGCGGTGAGACAGCACCACAGAGTGTGGATCTTTACCTCAACGGCGGTTTTCTGGTGCTGAAGCCCGATAATGCGGTGTTTGAGGCGATGGAAAAACGTATTGCCGCCATTGATGACCTGAGCGCCTATCCTTTCTCGGAGCAGGACCTGCTGAATGAAATCTTTGCCGACCGCTGGAAGCCGCTCTCTTATATCTACAATGCGCTGAAAACGCTGCCGTTTCAGCACCGCGGGCTCTGGCAGGACGATGAGGTGAAAAACCTGCACTACATACTGGCCAAGCCGTGGAAGCGCGATCTTAACCAGCCTGAGAGCCAGCGCGATCGCTTCTATGCGCTGGATAAGCTTTGGTGGGAGAAAAGCGGCCTGATCTGATTTTAAAGGGCGGGAAGCTCTCTTCCCGCCCTGCCCCCTTCTTATCTGACACCCTTCCTGATCTGCCGTTACACTTCTACCCAGCGCCGCTGCTCAGCAGAGTGCGCGATCGCTTCCAGCACCTTCTGCACCTGTAACCCCTCGGCAAAATCGGGCCACATGCGGTAGTCCGCCGCGATACCGTTAATCAGATCGCGGACCTCCACCGTTTTCTGGTCGTTAAAGCCGATGCCATGTCCGGCTGAAACACAGAAGTTCGCATAGTCAGGATGGGCGGGTCCCGTCAGAATCGTTTTAAATCCCTGTCGCCCGGCGGGCTCGTCATGCAGATAAAGCTCAAGTTCAGCCATGCGCTCCTGGGTGTAACGCAGCGTGCCTTTGGTCCCGGTCACGACATAGGTCAGGCCCATTTTCGCGCCGCAGGCGATACGCGAGGTTTCAATGACGCCGTGCGCGCCATTGCGGAAGCGCAGCAGCGCACTGGCCTGATCTTCGTTTTCCACCGGTAACTGACGTCCGGGCGCTTTCGGGTCGGGTCGTGCGGTGATGACCGTCATCATGTCACCGCTGACTTCCGCAATATCACCGACCAGATAGTGCGCCATGTTGACGATATGCGCCGCCAGATCGCCCAGCGCACCCAGCCCTGCCAGCGCTTTCTGACAGTGCCAGTCGAGCGGTGTCTCCGGTCTGGCAAGATAATCCTCGTTATGCGTGCCGTAAAAATGGACCACCTCGCCAATTTCTCCGCGGGCAATGATCTCTTTCGCCAGCTGGCTGGCCGGGTTCTTCATGTAGTTAAAGCCGACCAGCGTTTTCACCCCTGCCGCCTGCGCAGCGCTCACCATCTCCTGCGCATCCGCCACGCTTAATGACAGCGGTTTTTCTGAGTAGACATGCTTGCCGTGGCGTATCGCCGCCAGCGCCATCTCTTTGTGCAGAAAGTTGGGGGCGCAGATATCCACCACATCAATGGCGGGATCGCTGACCAGCTCGCGCCAGTCTCCCGTAGAACGCGCAAAGCCAAAGGTGGCTGCCTGACGGGCCGCCAGCTCTGGATTTACCTCGGCCAGCATCTCCCGCACGATCTCACCTTTCAGCGCAAACACGGTCGGGGCCTGAGCATAAGCAATCGCATGGCAGCGCCCGATATAACCACTGCCGATCATGCCGATTCGGACTTGTTTCATTTCAGCTCCGGATATTCATTTCAGGGTTGAAATGAAATCTACGTTTCGTTTTATCTGCTGACAAAGGCGTAATGAAAACTTTGTGACGGCAGTAAAAAACTATCCGGGCAAACCACGCCTCGTGCCGCCTGGCAAGGGAGGCAGAACGGTAAAACACCTCATAAATACCTCAGTCTGCCGCACGGGCTGTTACACCCCTTTTCAGCGTCTGACGGACTTCTTCTGGTGTATTAAACGCCGTACTGGCGACTATTTCAGCAGTCGCGCAGATTTATGAAAAAGAGCTTTGACATGGCTCAGCGTGGCCGTTACTATGCGCCCCGTTCAAACGATTCCTCTGTAGTTCAGTCGGTAGAACGGCGGACTGTTAATCCGTATGTCACTGGTTCGAGTCCAGTCAGAGGAGCCAGATTAGAAAAAGCAGATATCTTCGGATATCTGCTTTTTTGCTTTATAACGATCGCACCCACCTTCCTCTCAAAGTCACCGCTGTTAAACCATGCCAGGCTACCTCTTTAACGGATAAAAGTGATCCTGACCTGACCCGGCTTACCTGTTCTCATCAGCTGCCTGACAAAAAACGTTGTCGGAATTGCTGACAGGACGGACTTCAGTAATCATAATGCTGACGATGCGCCGACCATTCCGCGATGCCATAAAGCCGACGCACAGTCGCTTACAAAATCTGATGCCACAGGCTGCATATGACGTTCGTCAGAAACACCTGTAGCAGGACTTCTGCCGGGTCAGACTCAGAGTAAGGTTTTATGGTTACGTCAGGTTTTTAATAATTGAGACAATACGATCTTCCCCACGCAAACCCATAGATTTTATTAAGGCTTTATTTATTCTCTCACTAACAAGGAAGTAGAGCATTTCCATATTATTATTATAGAGAACCGTATAAAGTGCTGGGGATATTATTTTTAAATTCCTTGCTGCTAATGCAGCCACCTGAACCTTTCCATAAAGAGACGCCACAGTAACGATGAGCAATGCATAGTTATTTAACTGAGTCATTACTTCAGCCTTGAAATTAAAGGAATTGACTATGACTATTGATAGTGAATTTGCAATTGCAATTTTAGTTGCTTTTCCACCATAATAGTCAGCTATCTTTTTTGTCAGCACCATATCAAGAGACTGTATCTGGCTATTACTTATATTTTTTAGCTCCTCGTTAAAATACATTTTCATCATGTCACGAATGATGTCTTGTCTTTTGTATATTTCAAATATATTTTTCAGAAACCGTTTGTCTTCTTCTTTAAGAATAGCGCACTCGCCCGCGTACTTATCAAAAAGGCATGAGCTGTACCACGACGCTCTCTCAACCCCTGATTTAACATCCTGCAACACGCTTTTATTATTCTGCGCTACCCCATACATGGCCCGCTCGAGCGCTTCGGCTGCACTCCTGTCATTATTCATTCTGAACTTCACTATTGATGATACAGACATTGTAGGCTTTCCTTTCCTGTGGTAAAAAGTACATGATAGTTTGCATACTATATCATGAGGATTTTACTTTGAAGAAATGGACTTTTACTGCTCTTACTTTTATTTTTTCTTTTATTATTTTAGTTGTGCTGCTCTTTGAATTTGTATTCCGCTTATTGACTGCTGACTTTGTTATCAGTTTAATGGATAAGTTAAGCTTCCTGGGTCTTAATGCCTCTCTGGAAACCCTTGTTGCGCTGTTGGTTTTATTTTCAGCTTTGGTTGCTCTTATTATTTCTGGCTTGATTTATTCAAAATTTAGAAGGTGAAATGATGAGGTTTTTTTCAGCATTCATCAGGGGCCAGCTTGGCTACATCAGTGCGCATGTCATCGCTATATGCCTTTTCCTGTTCTACTATTTTGTCATTCCTGATTACTGGTTTTTATGTACGTTGCTTACAATAGTGACAGGTGGAGCGATTAGTATCTACAGGGCCACTAAAAATAAAAAAAAGCACTGAAGTGGATTTCTGCGTCCAGAGTTCTGTAAATTAAACATTCATTTGAGTAAAGCCGGATTGTACAGTTTCTGAAATTCCACTCAAGCCCCCGCACCGGGATCCAACGCCACCGGCGGGAATTTTCCACTCTCCTTTTACCGGAACATCCTGACCAGCCTGAGATGAGAGGCAAAAAAAACTGCACCCTACTCAGTCGGGTCTCCGACCTTTGGGGTGCAGCTACGTTTTAGCTTTTACAGCTATCAGAGTTTAAAGCGATCCAGATTCATCACTTTTGTCCAGGCGGCCACAAAGTCTTTGACGAATTTTTCACGGGCGTCGCTGCTGGCGTAAACTTCCGCCGAGGCGCGTAACACCGCGTTGGAGCCGAACACCAGATCGGCGCGGGTCGCGGTGTAGCGGGTTTCACCGCTGACGCGATCGCGTCCGATAAAGGACTCGTTGCTCGCATCGGCAGCCTTCCACTCGGTGCGCATATCCAGCAGATTGACAAAGAAGTCCGTGTTCAGCGAACCCACCTTGTCCGTGAAGATGCCGTGCTGGCTGCCATCGAAATTAGCGCCCAGAGCACGCATCCCGCCCACCAGTACCGTTAACTCCGGCACGGTCAGGGTCAGCTGCTGCGCCTTGTCGATCAGCAGGTTTTCGGTGGTGGTTTTGCCGAAGCCGGTGCCATAGTTACGGAAACCATCGGCACGCGGTTTCAGCAGGTTGAACGACTCAATGTCGGTCTGATCCTGACGCGCATCGACACGTCCCGGCGTAAAGGGCACGTCGACGGTCACGCCTGCCGCTTTCGCCGCCTGCTCAACCCCGACCACACCAGCCAGCACAATCACATCCGCCAGCGAAGCCTTGTTCACTTCACGCTGAACCGCTTCCAGCGTCGGCAGCACGCGCGCCGCAACGGCGTTAACGTCCCACTCGCGCTGCGGCAGCAGTGCCAGTCGGGCACCGTTGGCACCGCCCCGTTTGTCGCCACCGCGGAAGGTTGACGCCGAGGCCCAGGCAACGGAAACCAGCTCGCTGACGCTGAGACCGGATGCGGCAATCTTCTCTTTCAGCTGCGCAATATCCGCGACGGTCGGATGATAAACCGGTGCAGGCAGCGGATCCTGCCAGATCAGATCTTCCTGTGGTACTTCAGGTCCGATGTAGCGCGCTTTCGGCCCCATATCACGGTGCGTCAGCTTAAACCATGCACGGGCAAACGCTTCGTTGAACGCCTGCGGGTCGTTGAGGAAGCGACGCGAAATTTTTTCAAATTCCGGATCAAAACGCAGCGTCAGGTCGGTCACCAGCATGGTCGGCTTGTGTTTTTTCGCCGTGTCAAAGGCATCCGGGATAATTTCCGGCGCATTGACCGCTTCAAACTGGATAGCGCCTGCCGGGCTGCGCGTCTGCACCCACTCATATTTGAACAGGTTCTCGAAGAAATAGTTGCTCCACTGGGTAGGCGTCTGCGACCAGATCACTTCCAGGCCAGAGGTAATCGCATCGGCACCTACGCCGCTGCCGTGGCTGTTGACCCAGCCCAGACCCTGCGCTTCAATCGGGGCGGTTTCCGGATCGACACCGACATGGCTGGCCGGAGCGGCACCATGAGTTTTACCCAGCGTATGGCCACCCGCAATCAGTGCCACGATCTCTTCGTCGTTCATGCCCATGTTGCCAAAGGTGGCACGAATAGCCGGGGCGGCAGAGGCGGGATCGCCACTGTGTTCCGGGCCTTCCGGGTTAACGTAGATCAGACCCATCTCGGTCGCGCCAAGCGGTGACTGCGCCAGCGATTCCGGATGACGATGTTCCAGCCAAGTCGCTTCTTCGCCCCAGTTCACATCCATATCCGGTTCCCAGACATCTTCACGTCCGGCACCAAAGCCGAAGGTGCGGAAGCCGGAATTTTCCAGCGCGACGTTACCCGCCAGGATGTAGAGGTCGGCCCAGGAGATCTTCTGACCATACTTCTGTTTTACCGGCCACAGCAGGCGGCGGGCTTTATCCAGGCTGACGTTGTCCGGCCAGGAGTTTAACGGAGCGAAACGTTGCTGACCACGACCTGAACCACCACGTCCGTCTACGGAGCGATAGGTTCCGGCGCTGTGCCAGGCCATACGAATAAAGAGACCGATATAGCTGCCCCAGTCAGCGGGCCACCAGGCCTGTGACTCCGTGAGCAACCCTTTGATGTCCGCTTTCAGCGCTGAGTAGTCTAGTTTTGCAAATTCTTTGCGGTAATCGAAGGATTCATCAAGGGGGTTTGAACGGGATGAGTGCTGATTCAGCAGGTCAACGCGCAGCTGATTAGGCCACCAGTCACGGTTCGTTGTTCCGCCGCCCGGCGCCTGATTTGGCTGCGCTGACTTCCCTGCATGAAAGGGACATTTGCCCGCTGGTGCTTCGCGGTCAGCTTCACGGTCGGCTTCGACGATTGGCTTTGCATCTTTTGCATCTTCATCAATGGAATTGCTCATGGTCACACCTCTTTTTGTATTTTCATCGCTACTCTATAGAGGATTTTCAGGAAGGCACACCTGTCTTATCCTATATGATTGATAGCTTATCCCTTTGAATAAGGTCTTATTTAACAGCTCCCAACGATGGCAAACGGCTGTTATCCGCGTCACCTTCAGCGAAACGACACCGTTCTTCATCAGACTATTCTGACAAACCGCGTTTAACAACCGGCTGGTGAAAGAGTTGCTGACCGGTAACGCAATCCGGTGCATAAAGCGTGCGTGATCTGTTGCCAGAACAGCCTGGAAAAGGCGTCGCGAATACAGAGAAAAGAGGTGGGGCTGACGAGGGGATCGGATCAGGAATAAAACCGCAGCGCCCTCCGCAGGAGAGCGCTGCCGGTCATTAACGCCAGCCCAGCTCCGGGGCGACGTACTTCAGAATCGCTTCAATCACATGGGCGTTATAAGCCACACCCAGCTGATTTGGCACGGTAAGCAGCAGCGTATCGGCTTCAGCAATCGCCTCATCCTGCGCCAGTTGCTTAATCAATACCTCTGGCTCAGCGGCATAGCTGCGGCCAAAGATGGCGCGGGTTTTCTCATCTAGAAAACCGACAGAGTCACGGTCGTTGCCGCTACGGCCAAAGTAAGCGCGGTCCATGTCGTTGACCAGCGCAAAGATGCTGCGGCTGACAGAGACACGAGGGGTATGCTGATGCCCCGCCGCTTTCCAGGCTTCACGGTAGGCGCGGATCTGCTTCGCCTGCTGAATGTGGAACGGCTCGCCCGTTTCATCATCTTTCAGCGTCGAACTCTGCAGGTTCATGCCCATTTTCGCCGCCCACTCCGCCGTTGCGTTGGAGCCGGAGCCCCACCAGATACGGTCGCGTAACCCTTCAGACAGCGGCTCTGGTCGCAGCAGTCCTGGCGGGTTCGGGAACATCGGCTGAGGGTTCGGCTTAGCAAAGCCTTCTCCGCGCAGCACCTCCAGAAACTCCTCGGTGTGACGACGGCCCATATCGGCATCGCTTTCCCCTGGTTTGGGTTCAAAACCAAAGTAGCGCCAGCCATCAATAACCTGCTCCGGTGAGCCGCGGCTCAGACCGAGCTGCAGACGACCGTTGGAGATCAGATCGGCCGCGCTGGCATCTTCCACCATATAGAGCGGGTTTTCGTAACGCATGTCGATTACGCCAGTGCCGATCTCAATCCGGCTGGTGCGTGCCGCGACCGCCGCCAGCAGCGGAAACGGTGAACTGAGCTGACGGGCAAAGTGGTGGACACGGAAGTAAGCGCCATCGGCACCCAGCTCTTCCGCGGCAACCGCTAAGTCGATCGACTGCAGTAATACATCCTGCGCCGTGCGGGTGGCAGACTGTGAAGAGGGGGTCCAGTGACCAAAAGATAAGAAGCCGATATTTTTCATCTGTCATTCTCCTGACGGGGTAAACGCCCGTGGATGTAAGGCAATTTCTGATAGGCAAAGGTTACGCCCTCCGCGCTGCAACTGATAGTCAATATCTTTCAGCGCTATATTCAGGAATTTCGACATAGCCAGGCTGATTATCTGCTTTGCTTATTTATCCCCTGATGCAGCCCGATCTTCGCGCGGGGGAGCTACCCTATCCTGACCGGGAGAAACCTGATGACTAACCGGCTCGCGCTGCCCATGTATGCGATTCACCCGCCCGCCACCCGGGCGCTGATGCAGGCCATTAAGACGCTGCTGGCCCGGCGTGGCATAGAAGCGCAGCCGGTCTGGCCTGACGACCTGCAGGCACACTGGCAGGATGCGCATCTGCTGCTGAGTCAGACCTGTGGCTATCCACTGGTCACCCGGCTTACCGCGGTCCAGCCTGTCGGCACCTTTCACTATCGGGCGCCCGGCTGCAGCGGTCGCGACTATCGCAGCTGGCTGGTGGCGCGGGATAAACAGGCGACGCTGGCCGATTTCACTGACCAGCGGGCGGTGGCGAACAGCCTGGACTCTCACTCCGGCTATAACGCACTGCGGTTTGTCGCGGCGCGTCAGGGCGTCACCTTTTCTCAGCTCATCCTGAGCGGGGGGCATCGCCGGTCGCTGGCTGCGTTGCAGCAAGGCGATGCCGATATTGCTGCGATCGACTGCGTCAGCTGGGCGCTGCTGGCGCGTTATGAACCGGAAGCATTGGATGGCCTGCATATAATCGGTGAAACACCCCGGGCACCCGGACTGCCGCTGATCACGGCAGCGTCAACCTCCTCCACCCGGCTGGCGCATCTCCGGATGGCGCTGCATCAACTGGTGCAGGAGACGGCCTGGCGTGGCGTCTGCGACGACAATCTGATCGGCGGATTCAGCCCGGCAGAGCGGGACGATTATCAGATTGTGCTGGAATGGGAGCACGACGCGGCTGCGCAGGGCCTCCCCCGGCTTTAACGTTTTACGCCCTTCCGGCCCGCCGCTCCGTCAGCGGAAGCCCTGCTCTGCCCGTCGGTGACGACCCGCATCGATCCTTTTCTGCTGACGTCAGCACTGGTAAGCCCGCTCACACCGCTTTAAGGTAGAGGTTTTCAGCAACGGGAGATGCAGATGCGCATTCTGATGGCAGGAGCCGGCGCGACCGGCGGATATTTTGGTGCCCGACTGGCTCAGGCGGGTCAGGACGTCACGTTTCTGGTGCGCGAACGCCGTTTTCAGCAGCTGCAGACGAATGGACTGGTGTTACAGACGCCGCAGGGAACGGAAAAGCTGCAGCCGCAGCTGATCCAGGCCCGCTCGCTAAGCGGCCACTATGACCTGATCATGATTACCGTAAAGAGTTTTGCGCTTGAACAGGTCATGGAGGATATCGCGCCTGCGGTCGGCCCTGACACGCTGATCATGCCGATTCTCAACGGGATGCGACACATCGCAACACTGCAGCAGCGTTTCGGTGACGATAAGGTGATAGGCGGCCTGTGCAAAATCAACGCCACGCTGGGTGACAGCGGTGAAGTGATCCAGATGACGCCGCTGCATCAGCTTTACTACGGTGCGCTGGATGGTAATAACGATGCGTGCCTGCAGCGGGTTGACGCCGCCCTGCGCACCAGTCAGGTCGATAACCGCTTCAGCGATAACATTATGGATGAGCTGTGGGAGAAGTGGCTGCTGCTGAGTACGCTCGGGGCGGTCTGCTGCCTGGCGCGTGGCGATACGCAGCAGATACTGACCACCCGCGGGGGCGAAGCGCTGCTGCAGGGGATCTTCAGCGAGATTCTGGCGGTGATTTCCGCCGAAGGGTATCAGCCGCGTCCGGCCGTCACCGCCCGCATTTTTGAACTGCTGAATAACCCGGAGACCCCGATGACCTCCTCGATGTATCGTGACCTGACTCAGGGATTTGATATCGAAGCCGATCAGGTGATCGGTGACCTGCTGCTACGGGCAAAACGAAAAGGTCTGATGACTCCGCTGCTTAACGCGGTCGATGTGAATCTGCAGGTCTATCTGCAGCAGCGCTAAGCCGGATAGCGATAATCCGTTCTGACCGGGGCCGCATGGGTCCCGGCTGGCAAAAGAGTGAATGTGTAATGAGCAGCAGCAGTGTGGCAGGAAATTTTGTTACACTCGGCGCTTCATCTTTTGGAGAGTGCAATGACTTCCCGCTCCGTGACCCTTGATGATGTCGCGCAACTGGCCGGCGTCTCATACCAAACCGTTTCACGTGTTTTAAACCGTTCTGAACAGGTGTCAGCCCGCACGCGGGAAAGGGTTGAGGCGGCGATGCAGCAGCTCAATTATGTGCCTAATCGCGTGGCACAGCAGCTGGCAGGCAAGGCGACGCGCACGCTGGGTCTGGCTACCAGCGACCTGGCGCTGATGGCACCGGCTCAGATCGCCTCGGCGATCCAGCAACGGGCCGCCGCCGCGGGGTATCATCTGGTGATTGCGATGGAGAGCGGTCATGATGCGGCCGCTACCGTGAATGAACTGCTGGCGCAGCGGGTCGACGGACTGCTGATCAACCTGCCACTGGCGGCGGATGAGGCGCAGCAGATTCAGCTGTTGTGTGGCAGTAAGCCGGTGCTGTTTCTGGATGTCGAACCGCGTGCCGCGGTGGCGCAGTGTCAGTATCCGAACACCTCCGGCGCGCGTGCCGCGGTTGAACATCTGGTGGCGCTGGGTCATCGCCGGATTGGCCTGCTCAACGGGCCGCTGCGGTCGGTCTCGGCGCGTCAGCGTGAAGCGGCCTGGCTTCAGGCGCTGGCAGACCATCAGCTCACCCCGCACTGCTCTCTGCGCGGCGACTGGAGCGCGCAGTCGGGCTATCAGGCGCTGATGTCGCAGCTGCCGGACGCCCTGCCTCAGGCACTGCTGGTGGCGAACGATCAGATGGCGCTGGGTGCGATGCGGGCGCTGCATCAGTATGGCGTGGCGATTCCGGGCGAGATCTCAGTGATTGGTTATGATGACACCGCGGAAAGTGCCTGGTATCAGCCGCCGCTGACTACGGTGCGCCAGGATTTGCATTATCTGGGCGCGCAGAGCGTTGAGCGGATGCTGGCCCGGCTGCGCGGCGAAGAGGTTTCTGACGCTGCGCTGGAAACCACGCTGGTTATCCGGGAAACCACCGCCCCGCCAGCCGATAACCCGCTCGATTTAGCTGCGCTGTCCCAACAGCTTCAGGCGATCGCCCGTCGGCTGGCCGGCCAGTAGTACCAGCTCTGCCAGCCGCCATAAAAAAACCCGCGCCACCGGGGTGGATGCGGGTCATCTTCAGTAACCGGAGCCGCTGCGCTCCGTTATCGGCAATCAGGCTTTCGGATGTTCACCCACGCCCATAGCTTTGATCTTTTTCGACAGCTCGCGACGCTCTTTCGAGAGGTCGGCGTTTTTGATGATGTATTCATCCACGCGATCTTCATAATCCACGCGCATGCTGGCAATGATCTCCTGAATAGCCTCAACGCTCATACCCGGCTTGATATATTCGCTCAGGTTGTCGAGCAGCAGAACGCGCTTCTGGTTGTCACGAATTTTCTTCTCGTTGTCGACAATTTCACGCTGCAGTTTGTTTTTGCGGCGGAACATACGCACGAACTCCAGTACGTCCTGAAATGACTGCTTGGCATTTTCCATGATGGCACCTTTCTTTAAGCCTGCTGACGCAGGGAGAGAGTCAAAACGATCAGCTTAGCGGCTAGCCCGCCAGGTAAGCAATTTTCACAGCTAAATTCAGACTGGCTCTTATCTTAGCGCAAAGAAACCCCGTTTCACATTAAGTCATTGTCTGAGGTGATTATTTGCGCAGCGCCATCCGCATCAGATCGGTCATCCGCTCCAGCTGTTTCGCCAGTTCCAGCGTCAGCCAGACGTAGCCGTAGATCGGCGTCTCCTCCAGCGCGTCGCTGCCCGCCTCCGCAATCAGACGCCGCAGTTCATCACTGATTTCAGTCAGTTCATGACTGTTGGCGACCACCTCTTCCGTTTCCCCCTCGATTGCCATGACGGACAGCGCCCGCAGCGTGTTCTCGGTCATCTGCTGGGTGCGGCGCAAGGCGGGTGCGTTGAGCATAATCAGGTGGCTTTCACGCGACGCCCACCAGGCATTAATCTGCATCTCAATGGTGTAAACCATATTACGGTTAATGGTCTGAATGGCTTCCAGCACCGACTTCGGGATGCGCGTCTCTTTGCTGGACGGCTCCAGCAGCGCCCGCATTTTGATGACGCTGCTCAGCAATTTGCCCAGCGGCTTGTTAAGGCGCGGCTTTTCGACCAGATTGGGTGAGAAACCGGCGTGGTAGATTTTTGCCATCTCCGCCAGCGTGTCAGAGAGCTGGATGCGCCAGTGGGTATAGGCGCGCTGCGCCCAGATGGCGGTGAACAGCAGCGCCATCAGCGACCCCAGAATCACATCCCCGCCGCGCCACAGCGCCATCGTGAAGTCACCGGTCGGTGCCCCGACGACGACGCTGAGCGTAATCCCGATCAGCAACGCCATATAGGGGTGCTTGCCCAGCGTCAGGAAACCACTGATGAACATGATCATGCCGCACCAGGCCAGCATCATCGGCATGGAGATCAGCTCCAGCTTCAGCGCAATCAGACCGGAAATCGAGCCGGCTACGGTGCCGCTGATGCGCTGCAGGGCGCGTGGGAAGACGTTTCCCCACGTAGAGATGGGCCCCATCACCACCACCAGCGTGATCAGGGGCCAGGTGCCTTCAGGGATATGAGTGGCCCGGACAAAGATAAAGCAGAGCAAAAAGGCGATGGCAATGCGCACGCCATGAACGGCGCGATAGTGACGGTAAAACCAGAATTCCAGTTTTGAAATGGGTTTATCAGAACGCAAAGTGACTTTCCGGTTGCGGGATTATGTTGCCGCTATCTTAACCCCGAACGGGGTTCAGGCTTAGCCTGCGCCCGCTATTTCCAGACCATTTTGACGTTATCTTACAAATATCAACATCCGGCTCACATTGCCGCCCGTAAATTAAAAACAATTTATTACTGCTCGTTAACTTTGACGGACGCCGGATCAGACGGGAAGCTGACATCCCTGTAAAAACGGGCAGCTCAGAGGCTGCCCGTTTCAGTGGTGGCCCATTGACCGATCAGAACTTCTGTTTGAGATAGTCGGTCAGGCGGGTAATGACACCGGCGGGTTCAACCGCACTCAGCGCCACCAGCGGATAGTGGGCGATCTCCTGATCTTTATCCATCACCTGAATTTCACCGATCACCTCATTGGCTTTCAGCGGCGCCTCAAGATCTTTGCGGTCGATGACATATTTCGCTTTCACGTTCTGCACTTCACTGCGCGGCAACGACAGATAGATATCCTCTGCAGTGCCGACCTCGACCTGATGCGGATTGCCGTACCAGACGTTTTCGCTGCCAATCTTCTTACCGGCGTGGAACAGCTGAACGGTATCGAAGGTGTTCTGGCCCCAGACCAGTAGTTTACGCGCCTGCTCTTCACGCCCTTTCGCGCTTTTCCCGCCCATCACGACAGCAATCAGGCGATGCTTACCCACCACGTTGGAGGCGATGATGTTAAACCCGGCCGTTTCGGTGTGGCCGGTTTTCAGCCCGTCGACATGCAGGTTATTGTCCCACAGCAGACCATTACGGTTGTTCTGGGTGATGCCATTCCAGGTCAGGGTCTTCTCACTGTACATCGCGTAGAAGTCAGGCTCACCGTCAATAATCGCGCGGGAGAGTTTCGCCATATCCAGTGCGCTGGAGTACTGACCCGGCGCATCCAGACCGTGAACCGTTTCAAAATGGGTATTCTGCAGGCCGAGTTTCTCAACGTAGTGGTTCATCATGCCGACGAAATTCGCTTCGCTGCCTGCGACATAGTCGGCCAGGGCCACGCAGGCGTCATTCCCGGAATCAATGATGACCCCGCGGCTTAAATCCCGGACGCTCAGCTTATCGCCGGGCTTCAGGAACATCAGCGAGGAGCCTTTGAACACCGGATTTCCCGCCGCCCACGCATCTTTTCCCACCGTAACCATGTCGTCACGGCTGATTTTCTTCTGGTCAATGGCGCGGTCGACCACATAGCCGGTCATCAGTTTGGTCAGGCTGGCGGGATTGCGGCGCTCATCGGGATTACCGGCAGTCAGAACCTGCCCGGTCATGGCATCCATCAGCACCCAGGAAGCGGCATCAATTGCCGGCGGCGTCACAGGAAACGGGATCGCATCGGCCTGTGCCAGCGAGGCCCAAAAAACAGTAGCGGTAACAGTGAACAGCAGACGCCTTTTCAACACTTCATCCTTAATTACACGGGAGAGAAAATTTCTAAAACGAAACGGAAACAGCCGCACGTTTTACGGCAAAAGCGTTGTGAAGGTTTGAATAAATTGAAAAAAAGTATGAACCGGCGTGCCTCTGCCTTACCCGGGACAGCCCTTAACTTCTGACGCGTGACAATAGGGTTTACCATAGAGACAGGCCCGGAACCGCTAAAGTGGTTCGGTCACGCTGAATCATCAAGGCGTGTAACAGACCACCATCTTCACTCACCCTGCTGCGTGCAGAGGCGCAGAGAGCGGACAGAAATACGGAAGTGTCTCACTTCAAATCTTATGCTTACCTCTTATCCCCCCTAATTGCGCAGAACATAAGAGCAGTTATTTTAAAGGTATTGACAGCCCGTATCAGATCACTTTTCTGTTTACAATATAACCCGAAGACCTTATTTTTATTAAGGTTAATTACTTTGCTATAGCAGGTGGCACCCAGAGATTTATCCGGTGAGTAATTAACTCTCACTTTTTGCTAAGGGATTGAGCATGGCACTACAAGGAAAAATGATTCTCAATGGCGCTGATTACGCGCCATTTAATCTGTACGGCGTTGGGGTTTTTATGGCGCACTCCGGGCTGAGCGTCTATCGAAACAATGCGAATTGCGCAGCTATTCCAGACGTTGGCCCCACGCCTCCCGGTAAATACTGGATTGTTGATCGCAGAGAAGGTAACTGGTTCTCTCAAAAAAAAGCAGAAATCCATGATGGACTGAATAAGCTGGTGGGTCGTCGAGAGTTCGGCAGAACTGATTGGTTTGCTCTCTGGCGCGATGACTGGGCGATAGATGATTATACATGGATAGAGGGGGTTGAGCGGGGAAATTTCCGGCTCCATCCAGGAACCGTGTCTAAGGGCTGCATTACCATTGCACACAATTCAGATTTTGCAATGATCAGAAATGCTCTGATGAATACTTCTCTTATTTCTGTTCCCTGTAAACGGTCACTTATGGCACGCGGCTGGGTGGAGGTGGTGGCCGGTGGCTATAAAAAAATTTGCCCGTAGTTTTGTCAGATTAGCTTATTTTGTAGTGCTGTTTTTTTGCACTGGCCATGGTTTGCCTTCGCCAGAATGTTACATTGACTATGAAATGGCCAGGAAATTAGCATTAATTATCAACGATAATGAAAATGCTGATTCTATATATGATGCCTATTCATATATAGACTTATTTATAATGCTGACTATCAGCACTCTTTTTTATATCGTAACAATGAAGTTAATCAGAAGATTAAGGAGCACTTAGAATGCCAATTCCTCCCTATATGTGGCTCAAAGACGACGGCGGCGCAGATATTAAAGGTTCCGTTGACGTGCAAGATCGTGATGGTAGTATCGAAATTATCGGGCTCAGCCACGGTATAAATCTGCCTGTAGACAGCGCAAACGGTAAAATAACGGGTACGCGGCAGCATTCACCCATGATGATAGAAAAAGAGGTTGATAGCTCTACGCCCTATCTCTATAAAGCTGCGGCCACAGGCCAGACACTTAAAAGTGCTGAGATAAAATTTTATAATATTAACGATGCTGGCCAGGAAGTTTGTTATTACAGCGTCTTGATGGAAAACGTTAGAATCACTGGCGTTAATTGTAGCGTCCCTAATGTTAAACTTGAAGGTAATAACAAGATGAATCATACTGAAAGCGTGAGCATTCAGTATGAAAAAATAACGTGGAAGATCGTAGATGGTAATATTCAATATGCAGATGCATGGAATGAAAGACATACGGCGTAATTAATAAAAAACCCGGTGAAAGCCGGGTTGATGTTGGCAGATAAAAAGTAAAGCCAATAGCATCGGAAAGGGTTTATGAGTACGGGTATTATTAACCACGCTACCGCACATCCAACTATCACCGATTACCGCGCCATCCTCCTTTTCACTACCAGCCTCCCTGCATCTGCGACCAAAATACACGCAGTATTACAAGTGCTCTAATCCGATTGCAGGCATACTGAAGAGTAAGTGCAGGATATCAACTGAACTTAGCCGCTGGGCTTTTACCGTTCAATTTGTAGGTATACTGAATCAGTATCCCCCTGTTTGGCGATATGTGTCCCCGGCCCATCAGCATCTGAAATTTCAGCCGGGCCGGATTATGGTTTACCATGTAGGGAGCGTAATTAAGGGTCACTCAGCGCCTTAATAATTTCTGGTACACAGCAAAATGTGCTTCTGGTACGCATCCGGAACACGATGTTGCCGGTATAACAGCGAAAAGTAACGAAAGGCAAATGTGAACAAACCCAGGCAATGAAATGATGAAAATTGTTTTAACTCAGCAAGTTAATGAAAAATGACGAACGGTAACGCACATTGAAAAACGACCCCGGACAACCTACCTTCCTCTTTCACGATTACGAGACCTTCGGCACCAGCCCGTCTCGCGACCGCCCTGCTCAGTTTGCCGGGCTGCGCACTGACAGTGACTTTAATCCGGTGGGTGAACCCGAAGTCTTCTACTGCCGTCTGCCTGATGACTATCTGCCGCAGCCCGAAGCGGTGATGATTACCGGTATCACGCCTCAGGTGGCGATGACGCGCGGCGTGAATGAAGCGGAGTTTGCTGAACGTATCCATTCCCTGTTTACCACGGAACAAACCTGTGTGGTGGGCTACAACAACGTGCGCTTCGACGATGAAGTCACACGCAATATCTTCTATCGCAACTTCTACGATCCCTATGGCTGGAGCTGGCAGAATGGCAATTCCCGCTGGGACCTGCTCGACGTGATGCGTGCCTGCTATGCGCTGCGGCCGGATGGCATCAACTGGCCGGAGAATGAGGAAGGCTTTCCCAGCTTCCGGCTGGAGCATCTGACCAAAGCCAACGGTGTGGCGCATGAAAATGCGCATGATGCGATGTCCGATGTGTACGCCACGCTGGCGATGGCGAAGCTGGTGAAAGAGAAGCAGCCAAAGCTGTTTGAGTTTTTGTTCACCCATCGTAACAAGAACAAGCTGATGACGCTGATCGACATCCCGCAGATGAAGCCGCTGGTGCATGTCTCAGGTATGTTCGGTGCCGCGCGCGGGAATACCAGCTGGATTGTGCCGCTGGCCTGGCATCCCGATAACCGGAATGCGCTGATCGTGGTGGATCTGGCGGGTGATATGTCGCCGCTGCTGGAACTGGATGCCGGAGCACTGCGTGAACGCCTCTATACGCCGAAAAACGATCTCGGCGATCTGCCGGCCGTGCCGGTTAAACTGGTGCATATCAATAAGTGTCCGGTACTGGCCCCGGCCAGCACGCTGCGCCCGGAAGATGCTGCCCGGCTGGGCATCGATCGTCAGCACTGCCTGGCGAATCTGGCCCTGCTGCGCCAGCAGCCCGACGTGCGGGAGAAACTGGTGACGCTGTTTGCCGAAGCCGAGCCGTTTACGCCATCAGACGACGTAGACACGCAACTCTATGATGGCTTCTTCAGTGATGCGGATCGCGCGGGGATGAACATCATCCGCCAGACCGCCCCGGCGAATCTGCCTGCGCTGGACCTGACCTTCGAGAGTGCGCGGGTGGCGAAACTGCTGTTCCGCTACCGGGCGCGTAACTTCCCCGGCACGCTGGATGATGCCGAGCAGCAGCGCTGGCTGCAGCATCGGCGTGAAGTGCTTAACAGCGATCGGGTGCAGGCGTTTATGCAGGAGCTGGAGTCGCTCGCCAGTCTGCATGAAGCCGATGCGGAAAAACTCGGACAGCTGAAAGCGCTCTATCTCTACGCGCAGGATCTGGTCTCCTGAATCCTGAATGCCGCCCGGCATCCTCAGCCGGGTCCGGCACCGGGCTGTGTCGTGGATTACAGCAGTGTCCATGCCAGCCAGGTCAGGGCAAAACCGCTCAGCCCCATTAAGGTGGTCAGTACCGTCCAGGTGCGCAGACCGTCAGCCACTGACAGCCCGAGATAGCGCGTCACCACCCAGAAACCTGCGTCATTGACATGTGACAGTCCCAGCCCGCCAAAGCAGGCCGCCAGCGTCACCAGTACCCGCTGCATGTCCGATACGCCGGTCACCGCCTGCGTCAGCAATCCGCTGGTCGTCAGGATCGCCACCGTGGCGGAGCCCTGTGACGCACGCAGCGCCAGCGACAGGATGAACGCAGCAGGCACCAGCGGCAGATGCAGCGTTTCAAGCGTGACCGCCAGCGCTTTGCCGACGCCCGACTCCACCAGCACTTTGCCGAAAGCGCCACCGGCACCCGCCACCAGTATCACACTGGCAGACGTGGGGATCGCCCGGCCGGTCAGGTCTTCCAGCTTATCTTTGCTCCAGCCACGTCGTACCCCCAGCAGCCAGGCCGCCAGCCCCAGAGCAATCAGCAGAGCAATGGGCGGGGTACCGATTACGGTCATCACGCTCCGTAGCAGATTGCCCTCATCCATCAGGGTGTGGGACAGCGTGCCCAGCACAATCAGGACAATCGGCACCACAATCAGCCCGCTGATGGTCAGCGCGCCAGGCGGTGCGGGCTCATTCTTCTTTTCCTGTCCCTCGGGTTTTGCCATCTGCAGCTGTTCGAGCACGTCCACTGACAGATGATAGTGGCGACGGTTCATCACCTTCGCCACGTAGTAGCCGATGATCCCGACCGGAATCGAAATGGCGATACCCAGCATCATCAGCCAGCCCATGTCGGTGTGCAGGATCCCCGCGGCGGCGGCGGCACCGGGATGGGTCGGCAGCGCCACGTGCACCGTCAGCATCACGCCCGCCATCGGCAGGCCAAACTTCAGGGGTGAGACCCGCGCCACTTTGGTAAATCCATAGATCAGCGGGATAACAATGATGAAGCCCACTTCAAAAAAGACCGGGATTCCGAGGATAAAAGCCGCCATGGTCAGGGCCGCCACGGTCCGTTTTAACCCCAGCGTTTTACTGAAACGCTGCGCCAGCGACTCGGCGCCCCCAGAGGCTTCGATGATCGCGCCGAGCATGGCACCGAGAACGATAATAATGGTGATGTGACCGAGCAGCCCGCCCATACCGGTAACAATCGTCTCCATGATTTTTTCGGCCGGGATGCCCGTGGCGATCGCCACCAGCAGACTGACAATTAACAGGGCGACAAACGGATGGACTTTAGCTTTGATCACCAGCAGCAGCAGGATCACAATGCTGGCGGTCGCTATGGCTAACAGCAGTGCGGTGGACATAGTAAGCCTCAGAAATGGTTATATTTTTTAGGTTATCGGGGTACAGGGAGAGCAGGTGCAGGGCCAGAAAAAGGGCAAGCCGCTCCCTGCCGGTGCCGGAACACCGGTTTTTTACAGCGCGTTAAATCAGGCTTTTATCTTCCAGGGCGCAAACCAGCCTAGCCCCTCGGTAGTGCGACCGCGCGGGATATACTCGCAGCCCACCCAGCCGCTATAGCCGACTTCATCCAGCAGCGAGAAAAGGTACGGATAATAGATTTCACCCTCATCCGGCTCATGACGGTCCGGTGCTGAGGCGATCTGCACGTGGGCATAGCGCCCGGCATAGTGACGAATCAGGTGCGTGAGATTGCCATCCACACGTTGTGCGTGGAAAAGGTCGAGCTGAGTAAAGACGTTAGGGCGATCGATCTGTTCTGCCATCTCCAGCGTCTGATACTGGCTGGCGTAGAGATACCCCGGTTTGGTGGTCGGATTCAGGGCCTCAATCAACAGATTGATGCCGTGCGGCGCGAAGCGCTCCGCGGCATAACGCACGTTGTGAATGAAGGTGTCGGCATAGCGCTGACGGTCAGCACCCGGCGGCACGGTGGCCGCCATGACATGCACCTGCGGGCAGTTCAGCGCCAGCGCATAGCTCAGGGCGCGATCGATGTCTGCTCTGGCATCCGCTTCCCGGCCAGGAATAGCGGTGACGCCCCACTCTCCCGCTGCGACGTTGCCGGGAGCAGTATTGAAGAGCACGAGCTGTAGCTGATGCTCATCCAGCCACGTTTTGATCTGGCTGGCGGGATAGTCATAGGGAAACATAAACTCTACGGCGCGGAAGCCCGCATCAGCCGCCGCCGCGAAGCGCTCCGCGAACGGCAGTTCCGTAAACAGGGTGGTCAGGTTAGCAGCAAACTTTGGCATTATCGGCTCCTTAATTCCGCCACTTCGGCAGCATTGAGATAACGAATGGGCCGGTCACCCAGCGTAAAGATTAACCGGGCCGTCTCTTCCAGTTCTTCCGTGTTATCGGCGGCTTCCTGCAGTGATTTTCCCACCACCACCGGGCCATGATTCGCCAGCAAAAAGGCGCGATAGCGGGGGGCCAGCCGCGCCAGATCCTCCGCCAGTCGCCCATCGCCGGGCTTATAGTAGGGCACGACCGGCACATCCCCGACACGCATCACCACATAGGGGGTGAACGGCCGGATACAGTTGTCCGTGTCCAGCCCCTGCAGACAGGAGAGCGCCGTCAGGTAGTGGCTGTGCAGATGCACCACCGCCCGGCAGTCGGGATTATTCAGGTAGAGCGCGCGGTGGAAAGCGATCTCTTTGGAGGGTTTGTCGCCAGAGAGCCACTCCCCCTCCGGCGTCACTTTTGCCAGCCGATCAGCCTGTAACTCGCCGAGGCACGAGCCGGTCGGCGTCGCCAGCAGATTACCGTCTTCAAGCAGCAGGGAGAGGTTGCCCGCCGAACCGGTGGCATAGCCGCGCTGAAAAAATGAGGCCCCCAGCCGCACCATCTCATCACGCGCCTGCTGCTCAGTTAAAGAGAAAGATTCAGTCATAGGTAAACTCCGTTTGCGCGCGGCGGAAAAAGTCTTCGTCGCCAAAATTCCCCGACTTCAGTGCCAGAGAGAGCGGCTGGTGGATATCACGCACCCAGGGCACGCCCGGCGAAATTGTCGGGCCGATGTGAAAGGCGGTCACGCCCAGGCTCTGCGCGACCACACCGGAGGTTTCTCCCCCGGCCACAATAAAGCGCTGCCAGCCGCGCCATTTCAGCTCCCGCGTTACGGCGGCAAACAACTGCTCAACGGCCTCACTGCTGCGCTGCGCACCATAGCGCTGCTGGATCGCCTGCAGCTGCTGTGCGTCGGTGGTGGCATAAAGCAGCGGAGCCAGAGAGTGCTGGCTGTTGGCTTCTGTCCAGTCACAGAGCTGGCGGGCATACTCATCCACACCCTGCAGGCAAGGTTCGACCTGCACTTCGCAGGCCGGTGCCTGCTGGCGATAGAGGCTGACCTGCCGGCAGGTCATCTGCGAACAGGAGCCCGACAGCACCACGGCACGCCCACCCTGCGGACGCCCTGCCTGCTCTGCCTGAGCATCCGCTCCGGCTCTCGCCCACTGCCGCGCCAGACCGATAGCCAGCCCGGAACCGCCGGTCACCAGCCGCAGATCGCTCAGGGCTGCGCCCAGCGTCAGCAGATGCTGGTGATGCAGCGTGTCGATCACCACGTAGCTGACGCCCTGCTCTGCCAGCTGATGCATCGCCTGCCGGACGGAGTCGGCGCCCAGGTCAACCTGCGTGGCCGCAATCAGTCCGGCTTTGCCCGTCGCCTGTGATGTCATCAGACGCTGCAGGTTGCTCTCGCGCATGGGCGTAACCGGGTGATGACGCATCCCCGACTCCGACAGCAGCTGGTCACCAACAAACAGATGGCCCTGATAGACCGTGCGGCCATTGACCGGCAGAGCCGGACAGATAACGGTCTGCGTCTCACCCAGCGCCTTCATCAGGGCATCGGTCACCGGACCAATATTGCCCTGAGCGGTGCTGTCGAAGGTGGAGCAATATTTAAAGTAGAAGCGCTGGCAGCCCTGCTGCTGTAACCATGCCAGCGCAGCCAGCGACTGAGCAACCGCCTGCTCTGCCGGACAGGAGCGACTCTTCAGGCTGATCACCATCGCCTGGGCATCGGTGGCGATTTCACCGGCGGGAATGCCGTTGAACTGAATGGTGCTCAGCCCGTTCTGCACCAGAAAGCTGGCGATGTCGGTGGCACCGGTAAAATCATCTGCGATTACACCAAGACGCATCATCCCTCCTCCTTCGCCTGCGGCAGCGTTATGCCGCTGAAGATCTTGATCACGGCGCTGTCATCCTCACGACCATAACCGGCGTTGCTGGCTTCGGTGAACATAGTAAGCGCGGTGGAGGCCAGCGGCAGCGGAAAATGCAGTGCTTTGGCGGTGTCGGCCACCAGGTTAAGATCTTTCACAAAGATATCGACGGCCGATTTCGGGCTGTAGTCACCGTCTACCACATGCTTCATACGGTTCTCGAACATCCATGAATTACCCGCAGCGTTGGTGACCACTTCATACATCGTTTCCAGCGGAATACCGGCCCGTGCCGCCAGCGCCATCGCTTCTGCCCCCACCGCGATGTGAACGCCTGCCAGCAGCTGATGGATGATTTTGACGGTGGAGCCCGCCCCGATCTCACTGCCCACGCGATAGACTTTGGCCGCGACCGCATCCAGTACCGGCTGCAGCTGGCTAAACGCCACCTCACTGCCTGACGCCATGACCGTCATCTCACCGCTGGCCGCTTTGGCAGCCCCGCCGGAGACCGGTGCATCGAGCATCAGCAGCTGATGCTGCGCCAGCTGCTGCTCAATCTGCTGCGCGTCGCTGGCTGACAGCGTGGATGAGACCATCACCACGGTCCCCGGACGCAGTTTTGCCGCCAGGCCATTTTCACCAAACAGAACCGCGTTCACCTGCTGTGCATTGACCACCAGCAGCAAAACAGCATCGAGCTGGTCAGCAAAGGCAGATGCCGAGGGCTGCGCATCGCGCGCACCTGCCCGTCGCAACGTCTCAAGTGCGGCCGGATTTAAATCGACGCCCCAGGTGTTGAGACCGGCGCGCAGGCAGGATTGTGCAGCCCCCATGCCCATGGATCCTAACCCGATAACACAGATGTTCTTCGCTGGCACGTTACGCCCCCTGTTAAATTAAGTGATTATTTGTTTGTTACTGTTAATCGTGCCAGCATCCGGCGACTGAAAATGTGTCACGTCTCACAAAAAACATCACAGCTTCGTCAGAGAACAATTTTTAACACGGTCGGACTTCCCTGCTCTGTCTGCGAATCTGAACATACTCTCAGCCCTGACCCTGTGATTATCTGTTCTGATAAACCATGAAATGCTCTACAATGTGAAAAAATGGTAAATAGCAGGAGCAGGTATGATTCCGGTTGAACGTCATCAACAGATCCTTGCCTTGGTGGCCGATCGTGGCGTGGTGAGCATTGCCGAGCTGACGGAGCGGCTGGGGGTCTCACACATGACGATACGTCGTGATGTGCAGAAACTGGAGGAACAGGGTGCGGTGCTGTCAGTCTCCGGCGGCGTACGCACAGCCGATCGGCTGGCGGCTGAGCCTTCACATCTCACCAAAAGTACCCTCTTTAACGATGAGAAATATGCGATTGGCCGCGCCGCCGCCCGGCATATTCCCCGCAATAGCTGCATCTATCTGGATGCCGGCACCACCATGCTGGCCCTGGCGAGAGAGGTAGTGGATCGTGATGATTTACTGGTGGTGACCAACGATTTTATGGTCGCGAATCTGTTGATGGAGGGCAGTCAGTGCAGAGTGATCCACACCGGCGGAACGGTCTGCCGGGAAAACCGCTCCTGCGTCGGCGAATCGGCAGCAAGAAGCCTGCGTCATCTGGCGATTGATATCGCGTTTATCTCCGCCTCCTGCTGGGGGCCGCGAGGCCTGTTTACGCCCGATGAAGATAAGGTCACCGTGAAGCAGGCGGTCAGCGAGGTGAGCAGTAAGCGCGTGCTGCTCAGTGACAGTTCGAAGTACAGCCGGATAGCGACGTTTCTGGCGTTGCCGCTGGAGAGGTTTGATCAGATCATTACCGACAAAAAGTTGAGTGAAGCGGCGCTGGAACAGTTAAATGCGGGGAGCTGGGAGCTGGTACTGGCAGGTTAGGTTATTGCCGCCTTCCCGGATGAGCCGGAAAGGCGGCAACGTCGTCGCGATTAAATCTCTTCGCTGAACTGCGGCACCGGATTACGGAAGCTGCGGGTCACGAAGGCCAGGTAGATAATCCCGATGGCGGCCCAGATCAGGCCCAGCACCATAGAACTCTCTTCCAGGTTCACCCACAGCGCACCGACCGTCAGCGCGCCGAGCAGCGGCAGCAGCAGATACTGAACGTGATCTTTCAGCGTGCGGTTACGCTTCTCACGGATCCAGAACTGCGCGATCACCGACAGGTTCACAAAGGTAAACGCCACCAGCGCACCGAAGTTGATCAGCGCCGTCGCCGTGACCAGGTCGAAGTTAATCGCCATCAGCGCAATCGCGCCCACCAGCAGCACGTTGAGCGACGGGGTACGCCATTTTGGATGGATGTAACCGAAGAAACGCTCCGGGAACACGCCATCACGACCCATGACATACATCAGGCGCGAAACGCCCGCATGCGCCGCCATACCGGATGCCAGCACCGTGACCACCGAGAAGATCAGGATGCCGACCTGCAGCGCTTTACCGGCGACGAACAGCATGATTTCAGGCTGTGACGAGTCCGGGTCCTGGAAACGGCTGATGTCCGGGAAGTAGAGCTGCAGGAAATAAGATGCCGCGATAAAGATCACACCACCGATCAGCGCCGTCAGGAAAATCGCGCGCGGGATGGTGCGTTCTGCATCTTTGGTCTCTTCCGACAGCGAACTGATGCCGTCAAAGCCGAGGAACGAGAAGCAGAGGATCGTCGCACCGGTGATCATCGGCACCACGTGCGCATTCTCAGACCAGAACGGTCTGCTGCTCACCAGCGTGCCTGAACCCACGCCGCTTGCCACACCGTAGATCACCATACCGGTGATGCCGAGCATAACAACAACCTGCAGCACCACAATGACGCTGTTGAAGTTGGCGACAGTTTTGATGCCCTTGAGGTTAGAGAGCGTCATGAAACCGACCAGTAGTACCACAAAAATCCACGACGGGATGCCGGGCACCAGCGACTCAAAGTAGTTTTTTGCCAGCAGGATGTTGATCATCGGCATGAACAGGTAGTCCAGCAGGGATGACCAGCCAACCATAAAGCCGACGTGCGGACTGATTGCCTTCTGAGCGTAGGTATAAGCGGAGCCCGCAGAGGGGAAGCGGCGTACCAGCTTACCGTAGCTTACGGCAGTGAACAGAATCGCAATCAGCGCGAAAGCATAAGCAGTGGCAACGTGACCATCGGTCAGACCAGAAACAATACCAAAGGTATCGAACAGGGTCATAGGCTGCATGTAGGCTAAGCCCATCATGACGACCGGAAGTAACGTTAGCGTTTTTTTGAGTTGCGCACGCTGCGGTGCGGCGGAGGTATTAAGCGACATGCTTCAGTCCCCCATGTGCGACAACCTGGCTGGGCTGGGTCACAGGGCAACTGCGCATTAAGCGACAGGGAGTAGGGTTAGCGGTTAACGCGGCGCCGTAATCATCACGAAAACGCGTGCCAGCATTGACTGGCAGTGTGGTAAACATCCCCATCTTTGTAATCCTCAATCTCACGCGTGTGCGTGTTTTCAGTGTTTATCTATCCGGGTGCGTGCCCGGCCTCGGTTAAGTCAGCAAAAATGCTCTGTTAAAACTGAATGCAAAAAAATAACCGGCGCTTAAAGCGTCGGTTATCGTCTGATTTTGCAGGCCGCGTATTCTGCCCAACCGCGGGCAGAAATTCAAGCCGTCGGGGCATCATAAGCAAAAAAAGCAATTCAGATTAGCGATTAACGCCCCGGTCAGGCATTTTTCAGCATCCAGTCAATTTCCGTGGCGGTGATCAGCCGTTCAAACTGCATCAGCTCATGGTGTTTGCAGCTGTGCCAGACGCTGGCAAAGCGTTCGCCGAGTAACTTCTGCAGCGGATAGCTGCTGTCAAATTCATACAGGGCATCGCTCTGCCGGATCGGCAGGGCCAGGCCTTCCGCATGATGCCCGTTGCCGGTCACCGGCTGCGGCAGCGGCAGTTGCGTATCCAGTCCGTGCAGCATACCGGCAAGAATAGCAGAAACCACCAGATAGGGGTTGGCATCCGCCCCCGCCACCCGATACTCAATGCGATGGTTGTCGATATCTCCGCACGGCACACGCAGCGCGACGGTACGATTGTTATGGCCCCATGAGGCCTGTAACGGCACATACGCATCCGGGACAAAGCGGCGATAGGCATTCACGTTGGGCGCCAGCAGTGCCATCGACGCCGGCATCAGGTCGATCATGCCAGCCAGCGCCCGCTTCATCAGCGGCGAATCACTGCCATCGTCACAGGCGAAGGCGTTATGATCGGCGGCATCCAGCATGCTGATGTGCACATGCATCCCGCTGCCCGCATACTCTTCATAGGGCTTAGCCATAAAGGTGGCGGTCATACCGTGGTTCTCCGCCACCTGCCGGATCAGCCGCTTAAGCTGCACTGCATGGTCGCAGGCGCGCAGCACGTCGCGGGTATGATGCAGGTTGATTTCAAACTGTCCGGGCGAGGCTTCCGCCAGTGCGCCATCGGCCGGTATCCCCTGCTGACGCGCCAGATCGTCAATATCACGCAGCACATCCGCAAAGTGGTCGAGGTTATCGACCGAATAAACCTGGCTCTGCATGTTGCGTTCATCACTGCCCGGCGCACAGGGCGGCTGGATAAACCCTTCAGCATCGCGCTTTTTGTCAACCAGATAGAACTCCAGCTCTACCGCTACCACCGGAAAGAGGCCTCGGTTGCGCAGCTGTTGCCACAGCCGGTTGAGGACATTTCGGGGTTCAACGTCAAAGGGAGTGCCATCTTGGTTGCACATAGTTAACAGGAGCTGCGCAATGTGTTGAGGATCGGAGGCGGAGGGAACTAAGGTGCCGCTGACCGGCAGGCAGAGATTGTCGGGTTCGCCCAGTGACTGGCCAAGTCCCGCTTCTTCCACCGTATTGCCGAGGATATCCATGGCGAATACCGAGGCGGGGAAATAACACCCTTTTTCCAGCTTGGGCAGCGCGGAGACCGGAATGCGCTTGCCGCGAAACACACCATTTAAATCATTTAACAGGATGTCGACATACTGCGTTTCAGGATGGCGCTCCAGCCAGGTTTTCACCTCAAGCTGGAACGCGCTGGTTCGTTTCTCTTCACTGTGAAGCGTGAAGTCTTCCACTTCTACCAGGTTAGTCATGATCTCACCCGCCCCTATAAGGTTTGCGTAATGCTCAAAATAACGGCCACACCACTAACATAGCGCCAACATAAAAAGTGTGCAAATGTAACAAATCTGTTTGAAGAACAATCAGCAGATTGCTAGATTGAAAAAATATTGAACACTTAACCGCCAGACGTGCCCTTTCGGTAGATATTTCGAACAGCGAAGCGAGGACGTGAGATGGGCATTATTTTTGACAAGCCGTTGATTGGCGTAGTGATGTGCCAGAAGGATACCGGCGGTCATCCGACTCAGACGGTGCACAACAAATATTGCGATGCACTCGTTCAGGCGGGAGGCGTACCGCTCGCCCTGCCCCACAGTCTGATTAACGCCCCTCATCTATTAGAAAACGCTATGGCTGTGCTGGATGGTCTGCTGCTGACCGGCAGTCCCAGCAATATCGAACCCTGGCACTATGGCGAGGCCGGTGAGGAGCCGAACGCCGATCCGGGTCGTGACCGCCTCGCCTTTCAGCTGATCACCTGGGCCACCAGCCACAAAATGCCGATGTTTGGCATCTGCCGGGGACTGCAGGAGCTGGTGGTGGCGAATGGCGGCAGCCTGTGGCGGGATCTCAGCGCCCGGCCTGACGTTCAGCGTCATCATGAAGATGAGACGCGCCCCCTGGCTGAGCAGTATGCGCCGGTGCATCAGGTGACCGTCGAACCGGACGGCGTGCTGGCGACGCTGTTTGCCGACAGCACCCTGGAGGTCAATTCTCTGCATCATCAGGGCATCCGCGAGCCGGGACCGCAGCTGCGCATCGAAGCACGCGCAGCCGATGGTCTGGTCGAAGCCGTGAGCCTGCGTCATCACCCTTTCGCCCTGGCGGTGCAGTGGCATCCCGAATGGCAGCCGGAAACGACGCCGGGCTCGCAGGCGCTGTTCAGCGGATTTATTCAGGCTGCCATTGATTATCACAGGGGAAAAGACGATGAGTGATGCCACGCTGGCACCGGGACGGCGGCTGGCGGAGATCCGGCAGACGCTGGGGCTGTCGCAGCGCCGCGTGGCTGAGCTGGCCGGATTGACCCACAGCGCAATCAGCACCATCGAACAGGATAAGGTCAGCCCGGCGGTCAGCACCCTGCAGAAACTGCTGAAGGTCTATGGCCTCTCCCTGTCGGAGTTCTTCTCCGATCCCAGGCCGGATGCAGAGCCGAAAATTATCGTCCGGCCCGGCGAACTGCTGGAGATTGGCAGTCAGGGGGTCTCGCTGAAACTGATCGACAACGGTAAAGCCCAGCGTTCGCTGGGGATGCTGCTGGAAACTTACCAGCCCGGTGCCAGTACCGGTGAGAAGCTGCGTCATCCTGGTGAAGAGACCGGTACGCTGCTGGAGGGGGAAATTATCCTGATGATCAACGGGCAGCGCTTTCATCTCTCTGCCGGAGAGAGTTATGTGATTGATACGGGCTTACCGCACAGCTTCACCAACAGTGCCGATATCCCCTGTCGCATCGTCAGTGCCCACACGCCCGCTAACTTTTAGGCGCATTCAGGAGGTTGTTATGAATTATGTGGAGAGTTATTACGCGGCAACCGCCAATGCCCATGAACCCTGGCCGACGTTGCAGGAGAGCATCCAGTGTGATGTCTGCATTATTGGCGGCGGCTTTACCGGCCTCTCTGCGGCGCTGCATCTGACCGAAGTTGGCTATGACGTGGTCGTGCTGGAAGCCGCACGCATCGGCTTTGGTGCCAGCGGACGTAACGGCGGCCAGGTGGTCAACTCCTACAGCCGCGACGTGGATGTGATTGAGCAGCGCTACGGCAAAGAGAGCGCCCGCATGCTGGGCAGCATGATGTTTGAAGGCGCAGCGATCATCCGCGATCGCATTGATCGTTACGCGATTGACTGCGATTACCGGCCTGGCGGCATCTTTGCCGCCCTGAATGCTCGCCAGATGGCACATCTGCAGAAACAGAAAACCCTGTGGCAGCAGTATGGCAATCACGATCTGGAGCTGCTTGATGAACGGGGGATCCGCCGTGAAGTGGCGACCGAACGTTATGTCGGCGGGCTGCTGGACCGGCGTGGCGGCCATCTGCACCCCCTGAACCTGGCGCTGGGCGAAGCGGAAGCGATACGGCGACATGGCGGACGCATCTACGAACAGTCTGCGGCCCTGAAGGTGGTTTATGGCTCACCGAATCGGGTAAAAACCGCCCAGGGTGAGGTCAGCGCCACCTTTGTCATCTTCGCCGGTAACGCCTATCTCTCGCCGCAGCTTGAGCCGCGACTGAGCAGGAAAAGCATGCCGTGCGGTTCACAGATTGTGGTTACCGAGCCGCTCTCACCCGATCAGGCGTTGTCGCTGCTGCCGAACAACTACTGCGTGGAAGATTGTAACTACCTGCTGGATTATTTTCGTCTGACGGCGGATAACCGGCTGCTCTATGGCGGCGGCGTGGTCTATGGGGCACGGGAACCGGCAGATATTGAAGCGTTGATCCGCCCCAAACTGCGCCGCACCTTCCCCCAGTTGCAGAACGTCAGGCTGGACTTTAGCTGGAGCGGCAATTTCCTGCTGACGCTCTCGCGCATGCCGCAGTTTGGCCGGCTGGAGAACAATGTCTATTTCATGCAGGGTGACAGCGGTCATGGCGTGACCTGTACCCATCTGTCCGGCAAGCTGATCAGTGAAGTTTTACGCGGCGATGCTGAGCGTTTTGACGCCTTTGCCCGTCTGCCCCATCTGCCCTTCCCCGGCGGCAGACGCTTTAAGGTGCCACTGACAGCGATGGGCGCGGTGTGGTATGCGCTGCGGGATCGGCTGGGGGTGTAAGGTAATTTGTTGCCCCACCCTCACTAAGACCTAATCATGCGGCGTTGCTACTGATAATTTGATATTTTAACGCCTGGAAAAGCAGTGAATCTGTCACAGGCGTAGATTGCGCTGCTGAATCAAATACGCCTTGCGTGCAATTTCAATTATCGCAAGGCCTCACTGAAAAGTGCAGCCTACGCAACATCCAAATCCTGCTGTAAATGCACATAACCACTCTCTGCATGAACTGGCATAACGACCTTAACAATTTCTTGATCCTGGCGCTGCCAGGTGTCAGGATTTGCACCTCACTTTTTACAGAACTTTGCCATGCTGAAACTTTTTGCACGATACATGTCAGTTGGTGTGATTAACACGCTTATTCATTGGGTTACCTTCGCCATCTGTGTAGAGAAGGGTTTACAGCAGTCACTGTCCAACTTTATTGCATTCTGCGTTGCTGTCACCTTCTCTTTCTTTGCAAACGCAAAGTGGACGTTCAGTTCAGAAGCCACAACGATCCGCTACATCATGTATGTGTTTTTCATGGGCATGGTGGCCGTCATGATTGGCTCCTATGCTGACCGGATGAAGGTCAATCCGGTCGTAACCCTTATCGTCTTCTCAGCAATAAGTCTGGTATGTGGCTTTGTCTATTCGAAGTACATCATTTTCCGGGATAAGAAATGAAAATATCGCTTGTTGTGCCCGTCCTGAATGAGCAGGAAGCCCTTCCTGTTTTCTATCAGACGGTAAGAAATTACACGCCGCTGGCAGATGATGAAATTGAGATTGTTTTCATCAACGATGGCAGTACAGATAATACAGAATCTCTGATTCAGGCGATCATGAAAAATGACGCGTTAGTTAAATATGTTTGCTTTACGCGAAATTTTGGCAAAGAACCTGCCCTGTTTGCAGGTCTTGAGGCATCGACCGGAGATGTGGTTATTCCTATCGATGTAGACCTGCAGGATCCCATCGAGGTAATCCCGCTTCTGATTTCGAAGTGGAAAGAAGGCGCAGATGTTGTGCTGGCTAAACGGGTTGATCGCTCATCCGATAGCCATCTGAAGCGTAAAAGCGCTGAATGGTTCTATAAATTACATAACATGATCAGCAAACCGCAGATTGAAGAGAATGTGGGCGATTTCAGGCTGATGTCGCGCCATGTAGTGGATAACATCAAGCTTCTGCCTGAGCGAAACCTGTTTATGAAAGGTATTCTTTCATGGGTGGGTGGAAGAACAGAGGTAGTCGAATACACGCGCGCTGAACGCGTCGCTGGGTCGACAAAATTTAATGGATGGAAACTCTGGAACCTTGCGCTGGAAGGTATAACGTCATTCTCTACGTTTCCTTTACGCATGTGGACCTATATCGGTTTCTTTGTTGCCGGGCTCTCGTTTTTTTATGGCGTGTGGATGATTGCAGATAAGCTGATCTGGGGAAATCCTGTAGCCGGTTATCCGTCAATTCTGGTTTCGATTCTTTTCCTTGGCGGCATTCAGCTAATTGGTATCGGTGTGCTGGGAGAATATATCGGCAGGATTTATATCGAGACCAAGCAACGCCCGAGATACATTATCAGAAATGATAGCGATATTTAGGGAAAAGGTTTGATAACTTTTTTAATGTTCAGGCGGAACTCATGAATTTAGAAATTATAAAAAACAAAAAGTATCCTCTCAACGCTACAATATTTTTAATATTGGCCTGCTCGGTGACTATATCAGAAGGATTTATATCGAGACAAAGAGAAGGCCAAGATTCATAAAAAAGAAGGAAAGCATTAATGAATAAATATTTTTTTGAACCCAAAGAGGCAATGCAGCAATTATTTTTTTCATTGTTTTTTTGCATTATAGCTTATGGGTTCTCTTTATCTAATCATACAATTTCAATAGACGTAGATGTTATGGATAACTATCTCCATACTATTGACTTAGGCAGATGGGGACATGCAATACTAAAAAGATTCGTTTTCCATGAGCCTTGGATTCCGTTTTTTTCCCTGGCTTTCTCTTTGATATGCTTGTCAGCTTCATCAGTTATAGTGTCAAGTTACTTGCAGCTATCTAAAATTAATAGCCTGATATTTTCAGCTTTGTTTGTAACATTTCCTCAGATGGCTTATCAGCTTCAGTTCAGCAATCAAGCTGAAACTGTTGGCTTGGCTCTTTTAGCGTGCTGTTATAGTGTTTTGCTATATTCTCGCCAAGGGATAAAAACAAAGATTGCATTTATACTAATTAACATCTTTGTTATATCTATATATCAATCATTCACCTTCCTGCCTGTCACTCTTATTGCATTGTATCATTTCAAGAAAGCTAATGACGGAAATGGAACGCTTAGGTCTTGGTTCCTCGATTCAGTTATTGTATCTGTTTTAACCGTCATATCTGTAAGTGTTTATTTTTTGATATCCAAACAAATAAAAGCTTACTACCACATTAACGACGTAAGTTATTTTTCTGCGCTCATATCATGGGGTAAAATTGGTTTTATTGAAGCTATAATAGGTGTCTACAAATTCATCCTGTACCAGTGCTATATTGCAACATGGTATGGGTTTAATCTATATTTCCTTTCCGCAGTAGCGATTGCAGCAATAGCTATAAGATCTATGCGTAATGGAGCAAATCACTTTTTAACCACGATAATTTTATCAATCGTAGTTATCCTGTCACCATTCATATTAAATATTTTGATTGGTGCGGGCACACCTGCAAGGACTTTGAGCCAACTTCCATTGGTGTTCGCTGCAACAATAGCTATAGCCATGCAAAATGTCAGAAAAGAGTCTTTTAAGGTTCTTGTAACGATAGCAATTGCCCTCTCAAGTTGCGCCTATATAAACATTCTTTTTTATTCGGATAAGGTTTCTGATGAACAGACCCATTCTTTATCCGAAATGATAATGAACGATATGTATCGCACATATCCTGACACTGCCAGAAGAGAAACGCCGGTTTATTTTTATGGGAAGCTTAGTTTGAGGAATCCATGGAAGCCATCTGGTGCGGATGAGTTTGGCATTTCATTTTATGAAAGGGGGGAGTCAGATAGGATTGGTAATTACATAAGAAATACTGGCCTGGCAAATATATTGCAAGTTGGCAAGTATGACGTCAATAACGAACAAAAAGAGGCCATAAAGAATATGCCAGAATGGCCAACACCTGGCTATATAAAAGAAGTTGATGGGAAAGTGTTAATTAAAATATCAAATTAGTATTATAGCCCCGCTAACGGGGCTTTTTTATTACAAGCAAGGAATGGAGAGTCCAACCCTCAAGATGGTACAAAAAGAGATTATTGTGGCTGCAAAGTTCAAACGTTCAAAACTAATGAATTGGTATTGATATCCGGGATTGGCAAACAATGATGGCTGGACCTGGTAGACCCTGCCGCCAGCACAACAAATATTCATTGTCGTGCCAGGGTAAGACTGAACAGTGGCTGTGCCGGATGGAAATTAAAGCCACCTTAGAAAAAGACAGTTTTTTAACTAAAATAAGCTATCTGGGTCATTACAAGTAGAATACTCATTGAAATAACAGTGAATTTAATTCTGAACTGTTTGTTTAACGCTGTTTTTGTCGCGGCGGGATTTCATCAACCCGCCCAACAAAAATGAAGCAAATAGCCGATAGCTTAAAGCTACTTTCTCTGCACCTTCCATATGGTGCCATTCACTCCAGCGGCATCTTCACCGGATCGTCATAGCGATACTCAAACCCCAGCTCGCTGCAGATACGCGACCCGTCAATCAGCTTACCGCTCTCTTTCACTGCCTCTGGCGCGAACTGCGGCGGCTGCAGCCCAAGCTGGCGCGTCACCGCCGGGTAAAAGGTGTCGCGTGAGGGGTGCCTCAGCGCACAGAGGTTATAGGTCCGGCCTCCTTTGGGCGACTGCAGCAGCAGCGTAATCGCCTCAACCACATCGTCGAGGTGCACCAGATTGACGCCCTGCGAACCATTAGCCACATCCTGTTTCCCCGCCAGGAAGCGTCCCGGATGGCGTTTTGGCCCGACCAGCCCCGCCAGACGAACCACATCGACGCTGGTGCCAGGCAGATCGTGCAGCCAGTTTTCCAGTTTCACCAGCGTCTTTCCGGCGACGGTTTCGGCGTTCAGCGGGCTGTTTTCCCGCTTAGGCCCGGAGCTGCTGCCATACACAGAGGTGGAGCTGGTAAAGATAATGCGTGGCACCCTGTAAACCAGCGCGGTGTCGACCACATTCTGCACCGCCTGCAGATAGGCCTCGCCCCCTTCTGCTGTGCGGCTGGCGGGCAGCGTAACGATCAGCGCATCAACATTGAACAGCGGTTCGATATCGGCGGCATCACACACCAGCTCAGGCGTCAGCTCCAGCTGAAAGGCCTCAATGCCGCAGCGGCGGGCCGCCTCAACACCGTCCGGCGTGGTTTTACTGCCTGTTACCTGCCAGCCCCGCGCCGTTAACGCCGTGGCCAGCGGCATGCCCAACCAGCCCAGTCCCACAATCGCGACCTTCTTCATATTGACTCCTGACGTAAAACATCCACCCTGACTTCACCGTAGTTTGCCCCCGGATTGCAAACCAGGACAACCTGTTTCAGTGCTTTCCGAACCGGGTCTATAAAAAAGTGTTGCCAACGGCACGCATCTTCGCTAGGTTAAACCCCACAAATGAATACTCATTCATCGACGAGATTATTATGACACGCGTTCAGTTTAACCATCACCACCACCATCATCCTGACTAGTCTTTCAGGCGATTGGTGCTGGAAGACTTTCAAGATCTTCCAGTGGTGCGAACGCAAGAGAACCCCCGGAAGATCGTCTTCCGGGGGTTTTTTTATGGGCTGACGTAACCACACATTCAGGACAGGATTAAGAGGACAGGAACCATGTTAGATAACACCCGTTTACGCATAGCTATGCAGAAATCTGGCCGTTTAAGTGATGATTCACGCGAACTGCTGGCGCGCTGCGGCGTTAAAATCAACCTTCAGCAACAGCGCCTGATTGCGTTTGCGGAGAACATGCCCATCGACATCCTGCGCGTGCGCGATGACGATATTCCTGGCCTGGTCATGGATGGCGTGGTCGATTTAGGCATCATCGGTGAGAACGTGCTGGAAGAGGAGTTACTCTCACGCCGGGCGCAGGGTGAAGACCCGCGCTATTTCACCCTGCGCCGCCTCGACTTCGGCGGCTGCCGCCTGTCGCTGGCGATGGGAACCGATGACGAGTACACCGGCCCGCAGTGCCTCGACAACGCCCGTATCGCCACCTCCTATCCGCACCTGTTAAAGCAGTACCTCGACAAAAAAGGCGTCAGCTTCAAAACCTGTATGCTGAACGGTTCCGTTGAAGTTGCGACCCGCGCCGGTCTGGCTGACGCCATCTGCGACCTGGTCTCCACCGGGGCCACGCTGGAGGCCAATGGCCTGCGTGAAGTGGAAGTGATCTATCGTTCAAAAGCCGTCCTGATTCAGCGCGACGGCGAGATGCCTGCCGCCAAGCAGGAGCTGATTGACAAGATGATGACCCGTATTCAGGGCGTGATCAAAGCGCGCGAATCGAAGTACATCATGCTGCACGCGCCGAGTGAACGCCTGGAAGAGGTGATCAGCCTGCTGCCTGGCGCAGAGCGCCCGACTGTGCTGCCGCTGGCGGGTGATGTCAGCCGCGTGGCGATGCACATGGTCAGCAGCGAAACCCTGTTCTGGGAAACGATGGAAAAACTGAAGTCACTGGGTGCCAGTTCGATTCTGGTGCTGCCAATTGAGAAGATGATGGAGTAAGCCATGGCCTTTTCTACCCCGATTGAATGGCAGCAGTGCACCCCGGAACAGCAGCAGGCGCTGCTGTTACGTCCTGCGATTGCCGCCTCTGACAACGTCACACAGACGGTGCGCGACGTCCTGGAGCAGGTAAAGTCCGGTGGTGATGAGGCGCTGCGCCAGTTCAGCGCCCGGTTCGACAAGGCGCAGGTTGACCAGCTGCGCGTGACCCCGCAGCAAATCGCAGAAGCCAGCGCCCGTCTGAGTGACGCGCTGAAGCAGGCGATGGCTGTGGCGGTGAAGAATATTGAAACCTTCCACAATGCCCAGATCCTGCCGCCCGTGGATGTGGAAACACAGCCCGGCGTGCGCTGCCAGCAGATTACCCGTCCGGTGAAATCGGTCGGGCTCTATATCCCCGGCGGTTCCGCCCCGCTCTTCTCAACCGTGCTGATGCTGGCAACCCCGGCACGCATCGCCGGATGCGGGCGCGTGGTGCTCTGTTCACCTCCGCCGATTGCCGATGAGATCCTTTATGCCGCGCAGCTGTGTGGTGTTGAAGAGGTCTTTCAGGTGGGCGGCGCGCAGGCTATCGCCGCCATGGCTTTCGGCACGGAAACGGTGCCGCGCGTGGACAAAATTTTTGGTCCGGGCAACGCGTGGGTCACCGAGGCAAAACGTCAGGTGAGTCAGCGCCTGGATGGCGCGGCAATCGATATGCCGGCAGGCCCCTCAGAAGTGCTGGTGATCGCCGATGAGGGGGCGACGCCCGCGTTTGTCGCCTCTGATCTGCTTTCACAGGCGGAACACGGCCCCGATTCACAGGTGATTCTGCTGACGCCTTCCCTGAAGCTGGCTGAGGCAGTTGCGGACGCGGTTGAACAGCAGCTGGCACAGCTTCCGCGTGCGGCCACCGCCCGTCAGGCGCTGGAGAGCAGTCGCCTGATCGTGGCGCGTGACCTCGAGGAGTGCGTGGCGATTTCTAACCTCTACGGCCCGGAGCACCTGATTCTGCAGACCCGTCAGCCGCGCGATCTGGTGGACACCATCACCAGCGCCGGTTCCGTCTTCCTGGGCGACTGGTCACCGGAGTCGGCGGGGGATTACGCGTCAGGCACTAACCACGTCCTGCCAACTTACGGTTACACCGCGACCTGTTCCAGCCTGGGACTGGCCGATTTTCAGAAACGCATGACGGTGCAGGAGCTGACGCCGCAGGGTTTCCTGAACCTGGCCGCGACGATTGAAACCCTGGCCGCCGCTGAGCAGCTGGATGCCCACAGGAATGCCGTCACCCTGCGCGTTGCCGCACTGAAGGAGCAAGCATGAGTAAGGATATTGAGCAGCTGGCGCGCGCCAATGTGCGCGCGCTGACCCCCTATATGTCGGCGCGTCGTCTGGGTGGTAACGGCGATGTCTGGCTTAACGCCAACGAGTTTCCGCTGCCGGTGCCGTTTGAGCTGTCGCAGCAGACGCTGAACCGCTATCCCGAGTGTCAGCCGAAAATCGTGATTGAGCGCTACGCCGCCTACGCAGGCTTAACCCCCGAGCAGGTGCTGGTGAGCCGCGGCGCGGATGAAGCCATTGAACTGATCATGCGCGCCTTCTGTGAGCCGGGTCAGGATGCGATTCTGTTCTGTCCACCGACCTATGGCATGTACAGCGTCAGCGCCGAAACCATCGGCATCGAATACCGCACCGCTCCCGCGCTGGACGGCTGGCAGCTGAACCTGCCCGCGATTGCAGAGCAGCTGGAAGGCGTTAAAGTCGTTTATCTCTGCAGCCCCAACAACCCGACCGGTAACCTGATCAATCAGGAAGATATCCGTCAGTTGCTGGCAATGACCGCCGGAAAAGCGCTGGTCGTGGCCGATGAGGCCTATATTGAGTTCTGCCCGCAGGCGACACTGACCGGATGGCTTAAGGATTATCCGCATCTGGTGATCCTGCGTACGCTCTCGAAAGCCTTTGCGCTGGCAGGCCTGCGTTGTGGCTTTGCGCTGGCGAATAAGCCGGTGATCGACCTGCTGATGAAGGTCATTGCCCCCTACCCGCTGGCGACGCCCGTGGCCGACGTTGCGGGTCAGGCACTTAGCGAGCAGGGTATCGCCCTGATGCGTGAGCATGTGGCGCAGCTGAATGCCAGTCGCGGCTGGCTGCTGGATGCACTGGCTCAGCTCAGCTGCGTGGAGCAGGTTTTCCCCAGTGAAACCAACTACGTGCTGGCGCGCTTTACCGATTCGCCCAGGGTCTTCAAAACCTTATGGGATCAGGGCATTATCCTGCGTGATCAAAACAAAAACCCAGGCCTGTCGGGATGCCTGCGCATCTCCATCGGCACGCGTGAAGAGTGCGAACGAGTGATCGCCGCGCTGCAAGCCTTTTCTGTGGAGCAAGCATGAGCCAGAAGACCCTTTTTATTGACCGCGATGGCACCCTCATCTCTGAGCCGCCTGAAGATTATCAGGTTGACCGACTGGATAAGCTGGCATTTGAGCCAGACGTTATTCCGGCGCTGCTGGCGCTGCAGGCCGCCGGTTATCGGCTGGTGATGATCACCAATCAGGATGGTCTGGGCACCGCCAGTTTCCCGCAGGCGGACTTCGATGGTCCGCACAATCTGATGATGCAGGTGCTGACCTCACAGGGTATCGCGTTTGATGATGTGCTGATCTGCCCGCATATGCCGGACGATCACTGCGACTGCCGCAAGCCGAAAACCAGAATGGTGGAAGCCTGGCTGGCAGAAGGCGCGCTCGATACCGCCAACAGCTACGTCATCGGCGATCGCCTGACCGACGTTCAGCTGGCGGAGAACATGGGCATTCAGGCTATCCGCTACGGCGCAGATGGCCAGAGCTGGCAGACCATCCAGCAACGCCTGACCCAGCGCGACCGCCATGCGCTGGTGCAGCGCAACACCAAAGAGACGCAGGTTCGGGTTGAACTGTGGCTGGACCGCGAAGGCGGCAGTAAGATCAATACCGGCGTGGGCTTCTTCGACCACATGCTGGATCAGATTGCGGTGCACGGCGGTTTCCGCATGCACATTGAAGTGAAAGGCGATCTCTATATTGACGATCATCACACGGTGGAAGATACCGGTCTGGCCCTGGGGGAAGCGCTGCTGAAAGCACTGGGCGACAAACGCGGTATTGGCCGTTTTGGCTTCGTGCTGCCGATGGACGAATGCCTGGCGCGCTGTGCGCTCGATATCTCCGGCCGTCCTCACATCGAGTTCAAAGCCGAGTTCAACTACCAGCGTGTGGGTGACCTCAGCACCGAGATGGTCGAGCACTTCTTCAGCTCGCTCTCTTACGCCATGATGAGCACCCTGCATCTCAAAACCAAAGGCAAGAACGACCATCACCGTGTCGAGAGCCTTTTCAAAGCCTTTGGTCGTACGCTGCGCCAGGCGATTCGCGTAGAGGGTAATACCCTGCCGAGCTCGAAAGGAGTGCTGTGATGAACGTGGTGATCATGGATACCGGGTGCGCCAACCTCTCATCAGTGAAATGGGCGATTGAACGTCTGGGCTACCGCCCGGAAGTCAGCCGCGATCCTGATGTGGTCCTGCGCGCCGACAAACTGTTTCTGCCGGGCGTTGGCACCGCGAAGGCGGCGATGACGCAGCTGGAAGAGCGTGACCTGATCGATCTGGTGAAAGCCTGTACCCAGCCGGTGCTGGGGATCTGTCTGGGGATGCAGCTGCTGGGACGCGGCAGCGATGAAAACGGCGGTGTGCCGACGCTGGGCATTATTGATGAACCGGTTTCGTTGATGGACACGCAGGGTCTGCCGCTGCCGCACATGGGCTGGAACCAGATTACCGCGCAGGCGGGCAATCACCTGTTCCGCGGCATCGACGATGGCAGCTATTTCTACTTTGTTCACAGCTACGCCATGCCGGTCAACGCCAGCACCATCGCACAGTGTCACTACGGCGAAGCCTTCACCGCAGCGGTGCAGAAGGATAACTTCTTCGGCGTCCAGTTCCACCCGGAGCGTTCGGGCAAAGCGGGCGCACAGTTGCTGAAAAATTTCCTGGAGATGTAATGATTATTCCCGCGTTAGATTTAATCGACGGCAAAGTCGTTCGTCTGCATCAGGGCGATTATGGGCAGCAGCGCGATTACGGCAGTGACCCGCTGCCGCGTCTGCAGGATTACGTTCGTCAGGGCGCAACCGTTCTGCATCTGGTGGATTTGACCGGCGCGAAAGATCCGGCGAAGCGTCAGATCTCCCTGCTGAAAACCCTGCTGGAAGGGGTGGATGTGACGGTGCAGGTCGGTGGAGGCATCCGCAGCCGTGACGATGTGCACGCCCTGCTGGAAGCCGGTGCCAGTCGTGTGGTGGTGGGTTCCACCGCCATCAAACAGCCGGAAGAGGTCAAACGGTGGTTTGCCGAGTTTGGCGCTGAGGCGATCGTGCTGGCGCTGGATGTGCGTATCGACGCCAGTAACCGTAAAGAAGTGGCCATCAGCGGCTGGCAGGAAGCGGCAGGCGTGACGCTGGAAGAGGTGATTACCGATTTCCAGCAGGTGGGCCTGAAGCACGTGCTCTGCACGGATATCTCCCGTGACGGCACCCTCAGTGGCTCCAACGTCGCCCTCTATCAGGAAGTGACCGCACGCTTCCCGTCCGTCGCCTTCCAGTCCTCTGGCGGCATTGGCGAACTTAATGATATCGCCGCCCTGCGCGGCAGCGGTGTTCAGGGCGTCATTGTCGGTCGTGCGCTGCTGGAAGATAAATTCACTGTTTCGGAGGCGATCTCATGCTGGCAAAACGGATAATTCCCTGCCTTGATGTGCGTGACGGCCAGGTGGTCAAAGGCGTACAGTTTCGTAATCACGAGATCATCGGTGACATCGTGCCGCTGGCCCAGCGCTACGCCGCCGAAGGGGCCGACGAACTGGTGTTCTACGACATCACCGCCTCCTCCGATGGCCGGGTCGTAGACAAGAGCTGGGTGTCGCGGGTAGCGGAAGTCATCGATATTCCGTTCTGCGTGGCGGGCGGTATCAAAACACCCGAAGACGCGGCGCGTATCCTGGAATTTGGTGCGGATAAGATTTCGATCAACTCACCGGCGCTGGCTGACCCGACGCTGATCACCCGCCTCGCGGACCGTTTCGGTGTTCAGTGTATTGTGGTCGGGATCGACACCTGGTTCGATGAGAGCAGCGGCAAATATCAGGTTAATCAGTACACCGGTGACGAAGCGCGCACCCGCGTGACCCAGTGGGAAACGCTGGAGTGGTTGCAGGAAGTGCAGAAGCTGGGCGCGGGTGAAATCGTGCTGAATATGATGAATCAGGATGGCGTGCGTAATGGCTATGACCTGGTGCAGCTGAAGAAAATGCGGGATGTCTGCAAGGTGCCGCTGATCGCCTCTGGCGGCGCAGGTACGATGCAGCACTTCCTGGAAGCCTTTATCGAAGCCAATGTTGATGGGGCGCTGGCCGCCTCGGTATTCCATAAGCAGATTATTAATATCGGTGAGCTGAAGAGCTTCCTGATCGACAACGGAGTGGAGATTCGCGCGTGCTAACCGAACAACAACAGGCTCAGCTCGACTGGGACAAAACAGAGGGCATGATGCCGGTCATCGTGCAGCACAATGTCTCAGGCGAAGTCCTGATGCATGGCTACATGAATCCGGCGGCACTGGAAAAAACGCTGGCTGAAGGCAACGTCACCTTTTTCTCCCGTACCAAAAACCGTTTATGGACCAAAGGTGAAACCTCCGGCAACTTTCTGCAGGTAGTGAGCATTACGCCAGACTGCGACAACGACACGCTGCTGATCCTGGCCAATCCGATTGGCCCGACCTGCCATCTGGGCACCAGCAGCTGCTTCTCCCCCGCGGCACCGGAGTGGACCTTCCTTTATCAGCTGGAGCAACTGCTCGCTTCCCGTAAGACAGCCGATCCGGAGAGCTCTTACACCGCCCGCCTCTACGCCAGCGGCACCAAGCGTATCGCGCAGAAAGTGGGTGAAGAAGGGGTGGAAACCGCGCTGGCGGCAACCGTCAATGACCGGCATGAGCTCACCAATGAAGCCTCAGACCTGGTCTATCATCTGATGGTGCTGTTGCAGGATCAGGATCTCGACTTCAGCACGGTGATCAATAACCTGCGCGACCGCCATCAGTAAATGTGCAACATACTGCTCAGAATACCGTTTTTATGCGGATTCTGAGCAGGATTCTTCTCACATCCTGCACCGCTCCCCCTTCGTGAACACCGCCCATCTTCCCGGGAGAAGACCATGACCACCCATGAAAAGTTAATCGCCCTTCTCGACCAGCATCAGGCGCGCTATCGCCTGATGGAGCATGAGGCGACCGGTAAATGTGAAGCCGTCGCGGCAATACGCGGCACCGAAATCGGTCAGGGCGCGAAAGCGCTGGTCTGTCATGTCAAAGGCAACGGCGTTAAACAGCATGTGCTGGCCGTGTTACCCGCCGATCGGCAGGCCGATCTGAATAAGGTTGCCGACGCGGTGGGCGGACGACGCGCGTCACTGGCCAGTCCGGCAGAAACCGACCAACTGACCGGCTGTGTATTCGGGGCGATACCGCCGTTCAGCTTTCATCCCGACCTCCGACTGATTGTGGACCCCGCGCTGTTTGAACGTTATCCGGAGATCGCATTTAACGCCGGTCTGCTGGAGCGCTCAGTGATCCTGAACACCGAAGACTACCGGGCGCTGTGCAAGGCTGACGTGATAGAGATAACGCAATAATTGCCATCCCGGCAGCCCGGCGATACTCTGCATAATCACTCATCACGACAGAATAAGAGCAAAATCATGAACATTTTCACGCAACGCCTGCGTCAGACGCTGGCTCTCACCCTTCTGGCAGGCTGTGCATTTGGCGCGCAGGCAAAAATTGAACAGGTGCGTTTCGCGGTCGACCCGACCTATCCGCCATTTGAATCGAAAACGCCCCAGGGCAAGCTGGTCGGCTTTGACATTGACCTGGGCAACGCACTCTGTAAACAGATGCAGGCGAAATGCGTCTGGGTCGAAAGCCAGTTTGACGGCATGATTCCCGCGCTGAAAGCACGTAAGTTTGATGCCATCCTGTCAGATATGGGCATTACGGAAGAGCGCCTGAAGCAGATTGACTTTACCGTGCCGCTGTATGACACCCACACGCAACTGATTGCCCGTAAAGGCGCCGGCATCCTGCCCACCGTCGAGTCTCTGAAAGGAAAAACGGTTGGCGTGGAACAGGGAACGGTTCAGGAGCGCTATGCCCTGGCGAAATGGCAGCCTCATGGTGTGACCGTCGTCCCTTATGGCGATCAGGCACAGGTAGAAAGCGATCTGGTTTCAGGCAGGCTGGACGCGGTCTTTACCGATGCGGCACAGGCGGCTATCGGATTCCTCAAACAGCCACAGGGCAAAGAGTTTGAGCTGGCCGGCCCGATTATTCAGGATCCGATCATCGGCCCCGGCACGGCGATTGGCCTGCGTAAAGGCGATACTGAGCTGAAAACCGCGCTGGATAACGCCTTTGCCGACATCAAAAAGAACGGCACCTTTGATGAGATTCAGAAGCGCTACTTCGCCACGGATATCTCTATTCAGCAGTAGTGTCGCAGGCCCCATTTTCGTCCTCACTGCGATCCGGCACTATACTCTAACCTTTTCGGGACGGCGCGCTGTCGTCCTTTGCCGATTAAAGGACATTAACACGGTATGCATCAACAACATCATCCACTGTTAAGCGCCTCTTTAGGCACCCAGCGTGAAATCATCAGCTTTCACTTTGCTCAGGATCATGAGCGTCAGGTCTATATCCAGGCGGCATTGCACGGCGATGAACTGCCGGGGATGGCGGTGGCGTGGTTCCTGAAGCAGCGGCTGCAGGCGCTGGAATCCGCCGGGCAACTCAAAGCCGCCTTTACGCTGGTGCCGGTTGCCAATCCTCTGGCACTGGGCCAGCACTGGCACGGTACTCACCTCGGACGTTTTCATACCCTCTCCGGTCAGGATTTTAATCGCCGTTTCCCCTCCCTGGGCACCACCCTGGCGGCCGGGCTGGCTGAGAGCCTGACCCAGAGTGAATCGCAGAACAGAAGCCTGATCCGCGATGCGATCGATCGCCACTACCGCGATACCGTCCCTAAGACCGAACTGGATGCACAGCGCTACACGCTGATGCGAATGGCCAGCCAGGCCGATCTGATGATTGACCTGCACTGCGACTGGGAAGCTGTACCGCATCTCTACACCACCCCGCATGCGTGGCCGGATATTGAGCCGCTGGCACGCTGGCTGGGCAGTGAAGTGCAGTTGCTGGCGCAAATCTCCGGCGGCGAACCCTTTGATGAAGCCTGCTGCGAACCCTGGCTGACGCTGGCGGAGCGGTTTGGCAAAGATTATCCGATGCCACGCGGGCTGCTGCCGGTGACACTGGAGCTGCGTGGCGTGCGTGATGTCTCGCCTGAGCAGGCGGAAAAGGATGCGGATGCCATTATTTCAGCGTTGCAGGAGGGGGGCTATATCGGCTACAGCGAACCTTCGATTTCTGTGGAAGTGGCCGCGCCCGTTATTGGCGGCGATGAGCTGGTCCCCGCGAGCGCAGGCGGGGATGATGTGGTGGCCATCAATGACGGCTCCATCGGTTTAACCGTACCCGATGCGGCTGAAGCGCCGGGAGAGACTGGCGTGATCAAAGAACGCCATAGTGAGGGTTCTGCGGCCTCCTCCCCTGCCCTGAAAAACCCGCCGACACCTCTGGCTGGCTGTGAATATATTCACTCGCCGGTGTCAGGATTGATTCTGCATCGTAAACCGCTGGGCGCAGAGATTCGTCCGGGAGAGGTAGTGGCTGAGATTGTCGATCCACTGACGGATCACATCACCCCGCTGGTGGCGGAGCATGGCGGTATTCTCTATGCACGGCACTGGGTGAGGTTTGCTACAGCAGGCATGCTGGTGGTGAGGCTGGCGGGAGAGAAAGAGATTCGGAATGGGGATTTACTGGTGGGATAAAAAAAGGGCTTCCCGAGGGAAGCCCTTTTTAGTGATTAATCTAACCACTCGGTGTGGAATACACCGTCTTTATCAATGCGCTTGTAAGTATGGGCACCGAAGTAGTCACGCTGCGCCTGAATCAGGTTAGCAGGCAGGACTTCTGAACGATAGCTGTCGTAGTAAGCAATCGCTGCCGAGAAGGTCGGCGTCGGAATACCGTTCTGGATGGCGTAAGAAACGACATCACGCAGCGCCTGCTGATACTGATCCGCGATATCTTTGAAGTAAGGCGCCAGCAGCAGGTTAGCGATGCCTGCATCGGCTTCATAAGCATCAGTGATCTTCTGCAGGAACTGGGCACGGATGATGCAGCCAGCACGGAAAATCTTCGCGATTTCGCCGTAGTGCAGATCCCAGTTGTTCTCTTCTGATGCCGCACGCAGCTGTGAGAAGCCCTGCGCATAAGAGACGATTTTACCCAGGTACAGAGCACGACGAACTTTCTCGATAAACTCAGCTTTATCGCCGGTGAAGGCCTGCGCCTGTGGACCGCTCAGGACTTTAGACGCCGCGACACGCTGGGTTTTCAGCGAAGAAAGATAACGCGCGAAGACAGATTCAGTGATCAGGGACAGAGGTTCGCCGAGATCCAGCGAGCTCTGGCTGGTCCACTTACCGGTACCTTTGTTCGCTGCTTCATCCAGAATCACATCAACCAGGTATTTACCGTCTTCATCTTTCTTGGTGAAGATATCTTTGGTGATGTCGATCAGGTAGCTGCTCAGCTCGCCGTTGTTCCAGTCGGTGAAGGTTTCAGCCAGCTCTTCGTTATTCAGACCCAGTGCGCCTTTCAGCAGTGCGTAAGCTTCGGCAATCAGCTGCATGTCGCCATATTCGATGCCGTTGTGAACCATCTTCACATAGTGACCCGCGCCATTTGGACCGATGTAAGCCACACAGGCTTCACCATCTTCGGCACGTGCTGCAATCTTATCCAGGATTGGCGCAACCAGCTCATAGGCTTCTTTCTGGCCACCAGGCATGATAGATGGGCCTTTCAGTGCGCCCTCTTCCCCACCAGAAACACCGGTACCGATGAAGTTGAAGCCCTGGTCAGACAGCTCTTTGTTACGACGGATAGTGTCTTTGTAGAAGGTGTTACCACCATCAATCAGAATGTCGCCTTTATCCAGGTGTGGAGTCAGAGAGGCGATAGTCTTATCGGTCGCTTCACCCGCCTGAACCATCAGCAGGATACGACGAGGTTTTTCCAGCGATTCGACAAACTCTTCAACGGTGTAAAAAGGAGCAAGTTTCTTGCCCGGGTTCTCAGCGATGACTTCATCAGTCTTTTCGCGTGAACGGTTGAAGATTGAAACAGTGTAACCGCGGCTCTCAATGTTAAGAGCCAGATTGCGGCCCATCACTGCCATACCTACAACGCCGATCTGTTGCTTGGACATATTTTACTCCTGATCGATATATACAGAGCCGTTCAGCTCTATCCCACTTATGAATTCAGACAATTTTAACTTAGCGATTACCATACAACATTTTTTTAAAGAATGTTATCCGTAACACTAAGGTCGTGTTGAAGGAAAGCACTGCTAAACAATAAGAGAGGCGACAATAAGTAAAATCTCAAACCTGTCTTATTACGAATTCTTACAGTTAAACTGTGAAAGGCATTTAGCGTTAAACTGCTCTCTTTCACGATCGTTAAACCAGCCCCATTTGTTGAAATAACGGACAGCGGAAACAATGTGGTAGAAAAGGAATTTAGCATCCTGGTATGAGCGTCGTTGCGATTCATGCACAACGGTGGATTCAGGACAATACTGGATGCCCAGCCCGGAAGCGGAGACACGCCTGGAGAGATCCACATCTTCCATATAGAGGAAAAAGTGTTCGTCAAATCCATTGGTATGATCGAGCGCCTGCCGGCTGATAAGCATGAAGCAGCCAGAAAGTGAAGGAGCATAAAATGGACGACTATAATCAGCTTGATGCAGCTCATAATCGCTATTTGAAACTTTCATATAACGCGAGCAAAAGCGTCGCATAAATAACTGATAAGGCGTCGGCAACAGCTTACAACTATGCTGAAGAGTTCCATCGGGGTAAATCACTTTAGGAATAGTCAGTGAAAGATTATTTTCTTTAGTAAATCGATAAAGAGAATCAACTTCTCCGCAGCCAAAGCTGATATCAGGATTACAAATCAGCATATATTCACACTGATGCTTATATTCCTGAAAGGCTTTATTATGGCCAGCACCGAAACCTTTATTATTTGCTACAGTTAAAACCGAAACTTTCGGATGAGAATAATCATTTAACCAGTTACAATGACCACCATTGTCAACTATGCAAACTTTATCAATACTTTTCTCAGCCAGCAATGAATCCAGCGTGCGTGAAATATCCTCATAAGCATGACGATACAGGACAAGCGATGCGATTATTTTCACAAGATTACCAAAATTAGAACCTGTTAAATAGAGCGTAAGAGAAATTCGTCATCTGCCCCAGGCGGTTTTGATGATAGACGCCGGAGGCTATGAATAATTTTAAACGCGCAGGTAACGCGCTGTCCCTGATTTGGCGAAAAGCATCAAAAACAACCCGATTTTCAGGAGTCATTTCAGCTTTAAGTTGTGCCAGAAAGCTGAAATTCACATCATTCCAGTGTCGATTGCGCCCCTGATGAGCATCAATAAAATTACTGACTCGCTGTGTCAGCTTCATTCCGTTGCCAATCACGTTAGCGTTGTGCTGTCGGTATAACACTGATGGCTCAGGATCATAAAAGACGCTTCCACCACAGGCGGTGACGAGCAAATAAAGCGCCCAGTCATGGGCGATAACAGGCATGTCGAGTATTTTCAGAAAAAGCTGGCGCGCCGCAGCATTGAAGACCATGGTGTTTCCGCTTGCGATATTTTGCAGTAATGCGTTAGGGAAGCCAGGTCTTTTAGCATTAAGTGGCGATAAGCCCAGAACCTGATCATGCTCGTCTATTAACCGGGTTCTGCTGCAATAGAGTGCCGGGCTCTCGTCGGGCAGGGATTGCAGATATTCAACGGCACGTAACAGCTTAGCAGGATGCCATATGTCATCCTGGTCAGCAAAAGCATAAAAATCTGCCTGTATTGCCGGGTTGCCAATCAGAGACTTAAAATTTTCGCAAAACCCTTTTTTCGGACCGGCAAGCACTGTGCAGCTATTTTCTGCACCCGAAAAAAACCGCTCTGTGACAGAGCGGGTATCGTCTGTGGAGCCGTCATCAGACACCCATAAAGACCAGTTTTTCCACTCCTGATCTTTTATAGACTGCAGTTGCTTGCCGATGAAAGCGGCACCATTGAAGGTGCCCATAAGAATAGCAACCTGTCCCTTATGTTGTGTGGTTAACATTGGGAATGGTTCTTGAAGTAATCCTGAAACTTAACAACTTTATTACGTGTACTGCCCCAGGAGTCAAAATTCTCTATCTGCATGAAAAGATGATTTTTACGCCAGTCATCTTTTGTCGTCAGTGAAATAAGCGGTTCCGCCAGCTGCATCGGGGTGAGATTCACCTTTAATCTTGCTACCATCGCCAGAAAATCGTCACAAAATCTATCCACACCTTCGGTCAATTGTGCATTAATCAGGTTATGATCCTTTGATTTAGTCCGGCCAGGATCCGTTACTGGATAAACACCATCTTTAACCGGTTTATAGCCAATAACCGTATTATGTGGTGCAGAGAAAAATAGCTCTATGGCCACGCGATTCTCATAAATCCTGTCCACTAAATCCGGACTGGTCGTATCATTATCAATAAATGCTTTCATTATCTGATGGGGTGTACGACGTTTTCTTTCAAAAGTATTGGCAATGCAAAAATAGTAGCCAATTACATTTATGTTCATGAATTTCTTGACAGTATGGATAAACGCTTCCTGAGTCGTTCCGCTCCAGCCCACGTCTACCATCGCGACAGTGTCGCCCTCTTTAATGCCCAGAGAGTGAAGATAAATGAACAATCCGCGACGATTACGCTGACATACCTTCAGAATTTCTGCTCGAAGCGCGATAAGAAACTTTTCAACTATCTCGTAATTTTCTGGGGCAATGACCAGATCAGGTGCAACACCGGCTGAGACCATCACGCTGTCAGCCGGTGGCTCTACGCCAATACGCTCCAGTAATTCACCCGGGGATAATCCATCAGAGCCTGACATCAGGAAGGGCAGGTTCTGGCTGAAGTTCTCTTCGTCCATCAGAGAGAGATTGAAAGCAATCCGGGATCCCATGAAATAGGAGAAAGAAGGCAGCTTTTCCGTGAAATAACGTGATGCCAGTCTTTCCAGCGCATAACCATCACGGGAAACAAACAATAGCTTATCAACATTGTCTGTAATGCATTCTTTTCGAATCCATTCAAGGAAGCCCCAGGTCGCGGGTGCCTGGTATTCGTAGCCCAGCTGCTGAAAAGAACCGGCAGCGACATTTTCAGGCCGCAGGGTTCGCATCATGCCGTTAATCAGGGAAGAGGCCAGAGGCTGCTTTTTCCCCTTATTGATTAAATGAGGCGATTGGTAATGCCATGCAGTGATACTTTTTTCGCGTGGCTTAATAAAATCAGCCAGTTCATTATCACCGATGTGCAATACCTGATACGGTTCCACTTCGCACTCTGCAAGCAGGTAGTCGAATATTTCTCCCGTATCACGTTTCGTCGCATTACGACTTGCAGAAATGTACAACGGCACGTCTGGCATATCATACTTCTTCAATGCCGCGCGGAAGAAATCCTCTTCAAGATACATATCTGAAGTGATAACTACGGTTTTACCCGATGAAATCAAATCGTTAAAAAAATCAACAAAGAAAGGATTTGGCTCGACCAGAGCCAGCTCAAGCTGATATTCCGCTTCCATCAGGCTTTCAGTACCGCCACGGGTGCCCTGAAAATTATTATAGATATTCTTAAGGGTGATCTCTTTTCTGCCCTCTCTGACCATCTGAGCAAAGGCATTTTTTTGCGCTTTACGACGCAACTGTCTGAAGTCTGGAAGATAGAACTTATTCGCTAACAGATCAAAAGCATCTTCAGGATCGTCCAGTGGACGAATAAAAAGAGTATCAAAAAAATCAAAAGAGATAACTCTGGCGTCTTTAGCTAAATGACGAAGCGAAATCAGATCCATCTCTTCTTTCGTATAAGCAGTGTTAACAGTGTTATCGCAATTAATCATTTCATGATCTCGAAATTATGTCCATTAAACGCAAAGTTGACATTGTAGAAAGGGTCATACTGATAGTACTGCGGATGTTTACTGTTCAGACGACTCAGTTCATTTTGCAAACGTCTTACTTTTTCAGCATCCATATGATCAAGACCGCGCGAAACAGATTCATGATGTATTAGCGTAACAGCCTGACACATAACGTTATAATAACCGTTTTCAACCAGACGCATACAAATATCAACATCGTTATAAGCGATCGGGAATGATTCATCAAAACCGTTTATCGACTCATATTTATCACGTGCAACCATCAGACATGCTCCTGTAACGGCGAGCCAGTTATATTCAATCTGATTGCGTAAGAAATAGCCGGGATGGTTTTTATCCTGTCCAATATAGGCGTGCACAGGGCCTGTCTGAAGATTGAGCACCCCGGTATGCTGAATTGTCTGCCCGTCAGCATAGACCAGTTTAGCGCCAACAGCACCCACGTGTTTCTGCTGAGCGTAGCCGCCCAGTCTGTTCAGCCAGTCGTCCTGCAGGACTTCAGTGTCATCATTGAGGAAAAGTAACAAACTCCCCTCAGCGTGCGCAACACCAATATTATTGAGCTCGGAAAAATTGAAGGGCTGGTCGTGTCGTATTACAGAGACAGCACTTTCGAGCTTGAGCTTATCGAGATACGCAAGCGTTTCGGATTTCTGAGATCCGTTATCAACCACGATTATTTCATAATGAACCCAACTGGTCTTGGTGCGAATTGAATCAATGCAGCGCGCGAGCACGTCATGATTGTCCCGCGTAGGAATGATGATCGATATTAAGGTCTCTGGACGGAGATCATAATTCACGCGGAAATAACCATGATAGCCAGGCAGCTCCTCAACAACACCTTCGATACCACGACGCTTCAGCGCATCTTCACGTACCGCTCTGGAAGCGGCTAAGACGTAAGGCTTGGCAGTAATATCCGACGCGACTGAGGCGGGGATAATACGCCAGTGATAAAGAATTTTGGGTATATGCGAAATTTTCTGAGTAATTTCACTCAGTCTGAGAATGAAGTCCCAGTCCTGACAACCATTAAATTCTGTCCGTAATCCTCCCAGCTGACGGGCAGTGCTCAGACGAACACATGCTGCGTGGCAGGTATACATAGTACCCATCATGGTATCTGGCGACCAGTTTGGTTTGAAGTGAGGCTGAGAATAGTTGCCTTCCGGGGTGAATTTATCCTCGTCACTGTAGATAAAATCAGGATCTTCTTCGTTGATGCATTTTACGAATTCAAACAGGCAATCCTGTGTTAACTCATCATCATGATCCAGGAAAACAATGTAATCACCGCTTGCATTCTCTATCGCAACGTTGGTCGCACCTGCAATCCCCTGATTTTTTTCCATATGAATGACTTTGATTCGGGGATCGGATAAAGCATCGAGAGCCGGTGCGGTCTCCTCGTCAGGACTGCAATCATTAGCCAGCACTAGTTCCCAGTTGTCATACCATTGATCTTCAACCGACTTAACCATCAACGCCAGTAAATCCAGCGGCGTGTTGTAGATAGGCACAATTATTGAGAAAAGCGGTTTGACCTCGAACTCATTGAGAATATCTTCAAAATAATTCGGCTTCCTGGCCGGAATATAAACGTACTCATCCGGACGATCAGAGAACGAGTAGGTTCCATTATTACTGTGCGAGAGAAAAACTGGCTTGTGACCGTTGCCATTATTGATAATCGTCTGTTCATATAAAGCCTGATTGAAAGCAGGATGATGCCGGAACCAGGCAGGCCTTACTTTCATGGCAATTTTTAATGCTTTTTCTTTATATCGCTCAGGTAATTGCAGATAGACGTTGCGCGATACTTCTCTCACGCGCTTTTTCAAACCGCTGTTGTTAGCCTTCGCCTGTGCAATGGCCTTACCTGATTTTACTTTTATTCTCTGCCCCAGATAAAAGAGCCTGAAGAAGTTTCTCTTAATTGGTTGTCTTATCTGCAATGGAACCCGGCGGCCTGCAACACGTAATGGGGCGGAAATTTTCCAGCTTGCAGAGTTCAGAATGGTTTCGACATCATGACGATATTTGTTCAGAAGATGGCTCTGATGTTCATGAAGTGCATGAAGCTGATTTAATTCATCCTGCAATCTGATGGCGCGATCACTTTCATTCTTAAGCGATTCTTCAAGATTAACAATACGCAGCTGGTATTGATCTTTGAGGTTTTTTTCGTGGCTTATTAGTGAATTGAGACCGTTCAGGTCAGTCCAGTATTCAGCACGAACGGCAAGCGAGAATCCTTTAAGCGTGCTGTAAATATCTTCAGCATTCTTATGCTGAATTTTCGCCAGAAAAGCTGACTCCTGCTTCAGATATTTTCGTGAGTCAGCCCCTGAGCATGAAAAGCCCATAGCATTCAACACTGCCGTGGTTAGTTCAGCGATGTTATTACTAATACAGTTTCGGCTATTACCAGCAGAGGTCACCCGTAGCAGGGAGTGATAAATACCGCGATATGCGATATAACCCAGCGTGATGGCGTCGGACGCGTGCCACTCCTGGTCAAAGAAGACAAACTCACCGTTGTCTTTTCTGATCACATTAAAGGGTAAGGCATCCAGATAAGAATCGGGCAGGACAATATCTTTATCTGTCACTAACGGCACCTGCGCTCTGAGCTGTAGCTGATCAAGCCACCCTTTTGCCCATGCCGCCAGTTCTTCGACACGCCAGTGAGGACGATTGATAATACGTAAAAGATCGGTCCAGAGAGATTGGCCATAAATGAACCTTTCCATATCCGCAGACTCAACATCGTTGTCCTGACTGGATCCTGAAAATACAGATAAGCCCTCATCTGTCTGTATGAATTCTACACTCTTTTTCTTATCTGTATTACGCTCATCTGAATAGTAAATAGCAGCCACGTTTTCATGAAGAGCATCCTGCTTAACCGCACTTGTGACCATCAAAAAGGAACTTGAGAGATCAGCAGCAATTTCATTGTTCCAGATGTTTTTGATGCCCTGCTCAATTGAGAACAGATGCTGTGGTACAAGTTGCTTTTCTTTGTGTGCACTTTCCATGGCTAACTGGCTTAACGCTCTGGAATGCTTCTGCCAGCCCAGCGGGGTGACCACTGTGCAGGGCAGCTTATAATCCGGTAACGGAATATATTCCAGTGTGTCCTCGAAACCGGCTTTATCCAGTTCATTTAACAGCTCTTTACGACCAAACGTTACAACGCTCTTTTCGTCGTAACTGTTATTCAGCCCATACATTGGTAAATTCACATGGTCTTCACGTGCGCCCGAGAAATATTTGATGCCCAGTTTATTTTCAATGGCTACAAATAATTTACCCTCTTTCTTCAGACGTTTTTTGCACGCCTGCAAAAGCTTCTGTTCACCGTTTTCACCAACGAAGACCCGAGCGTATTCAAGCACCCCGATCAGTAAAACCGCATCGAAATCACCGAAATCCGGGAGCGTATCGGAAGGCGCACAAATGACAGTGACATTCGGAAGATCACGGCAGCGTGAGCGGGCAATCGTGGCGCGACGGAAACTTCCTTCAACAGAGACAACCTCTGCCGCATTCTCACCGAGGAACCGACTGATTGCACCACATCCACAACCGATTTCTAATATTCTTTTCCCCTTCATCCACTCCTGGAAGGGGCGTAACAGGTTCGAACGAACAGGGCTAAGATGATAGGTTGAAGGCCAGTCTACAATGAAGGGTTCTAATTCTTTTGAGTCAACGCTGACGTCTGATACTTCACTGATTGTTTTGTATATGTAGTTTTCAGTCTCTTCGCCGTCGCTATACGCAAAATCCTTCATGTCTGAAGGCGACCAAAGGGTCGTCTTTTCATTTTTCTGAAAACCAGCATCTGATAAAATTTTTTCTAAATTAGCCATTTTCAAGTTTTATTCTCGCGTTTAAATCGGCCAAACCGGTAAAAGTACCTACAGGTCCTACAGGCAAATGAATTGAGTCATAGCGACGATCATGAGGGATTATTTCGCCCTGCGTGTTGCTACTCGCGATGCCCACAGAAACAAAATAGTCGCCTTCAAAAAGAAGATTTGGCAGTGTTACCGATACGATAAAGGACTGATCGGGCTTTGCCTCTTCGACGATCGAAACGGCCTGCCACTCACTGTTGGTATTGTAGATGGTGACACCCTCTTTGGTTTTGATGGCAAAACCAAAAATAGGTCTGAAAATATAGTCATGACAAATGATTTTAAACAGAAATTGAATGGGCAGTTTAGGCTCAAAGATACCCGGAAATGCCTGACCATCCTGTTCAAAATGATAGTCATAAATTTCTGCCGCCTTATCTCCCCACCGATATTCTGAGGGATTGTAATGGGGCCGCTCATCGAACACGCTGTTCAGCCTGCGCTGGCTTTCTGTGTTACCCTCCGCCGCTGTTTCCAGATCAGTTTCCCGCTCCAGCCGCTCCTCTTCACCTTTAGCCGCCAGCGCAATTTGCTTATCCACATCGGCACGCGTGCTGTCATTATCGCGTTTTTTTCCGAATAAAATATCCAGATAGCGGTTTATCACTTCACGGGGTGCACCACACTCCTGCGTAATCCCCCCATCAAGCAGTAATGCCCGATCACAATGCGTTACGATCTGCTCGGTTGCATGGGAAACAAAGAGAATGGAGGTGCCATTTTGTTTGAGCTTTTTCAACCGGGCAAAACATTTAGCCTGGAACTTTGCATCTCCCACGGCAAGAGCTTCGTCCACGATCAACACTTCTGGTTCGATCTGAGCCTGAACAGCAAAAGCCAGTCGGACGAGCATGCCGCTTGAATATGAGCGGACAGGAGAATGGATGAAGTGGCCGATGTCAGCGAACGAAAGAATGTCATCAAGTCGTGATTCAGTTTCTTCACGAGTCAATCCCATCAGGGATGCGTTGAGGTAAACGTTTTCGAGTCCGCTGAAGTCGTTGTTAAATCCTGCACCCAACTCCAGCAGTGCGGCCACGCGCCCGTTAACGGTGACATTACCGGATGTGGGCGTTAATGTTCCGGCGATAATCTGCAATAACGTAGATTTGCCCGAACCATTTCGCCCGACGATACCCATTGTTTCACCCTTGGGTAAAACAAAAGAAACATCCTTTAAAGCCCAAAAATCTTCATGATAAGCCCGGCTTTCGCGTCCTACTACCCGGTCTACTTTTGGCACAATAAACTGTTTTAATCGTCGTACTGGATTTTCATACACCTGAAAACATTTACTTACGCCATCTATAATAATCGCATTTTCATTAAAGGACATCAGCAAAACCTTTTCGCGTTTTTTGGAACCAGGCGTAACACAGCCACATGATCAAAAGTGAGATAAGTGTGTAGATTGCCATACCAGAAAAATCAGGTAATTTGCCCCATATAAGCACCGCCCGGGCCTGCTCAATGATGAACGTTAACGGATTGAGCATTATCAGCGGACGCAGATTTTCGGGGAGTGAAGATATCGGATAGAATACCGGCGACAAAAACATCATCACGGTCATAATTATGGTAATTGTCTGTCCCACATCGCGCAGATAGACGCCTAAAGAGGATAGGAACCAGGTTAGCCCTAAAGTCAGCAGAGCCAATGGCAAAATAACAACGGGTATAAAAACGATAGTCCAATGGATATAACCATTGAAAATGAAGAAAGCGGTGATTAAAACGAGCAAACTGATAAAGCTATGGAAAAGAACGCTCAAAAAACTCACAACCGGCAGTATTTCTAAAGGAAATACCACTTTTTTGACATAGTTTACGTTGCCGAGTATCAGTGAAGGAGCACGACTAAGCGTTTCGGCAAAAAGACCATGTATAATCAGGCCGACAAACAGAATCACGGCAAAATCAGTCTTTGATTCATTCAGCGCGCCAGCGGTTCCCCACCGGGCTTTAAAAACCACTGAAAAAACGAAGGTGTAAACCATGAGCATAAAGATTGGGTTAATAAAAGACCACAAAATGCCCATTGTCGAACCGCGATAACGACCGACAACCTCTCGTTTGGTCATTTGAAAAATGAGATTTCGGTTTGCCCATGTCTGACGAATCAGAGAAAAGAGTGAGGTAGATCTCGAACTATGCGGATTCATTAGTAATCTCTTAAAAGCTTGAGCTGGAGTTTTTACTGCTGTTACGAACTAATTTTGACTTCAAACGCTTATAGTCCCGGCAATACTGATTGCCAGACACACGATGATTAATATTTTCTCGTGTTTTAAAAGGCATCCGGGCCTGTCGGTTAAATTCTGGTGTAAACTGAGCTTTCTTCTCAATCTTTATTGATACAATCTGTGTTGGAATTTCAGCGACACTGCGCCTTAAAACAAGTAAAGGATGGCCATTTTTATTGGCTCATCCTTAACTTTAACAAATCAAAATAATCACTTCAGTTCGGACAGGAGTAATCCGGCTTTATCTTTTTCAGATAAGATAGGATCTGAAACAGGCCAGTCAATGCCTAATTCAGGGTCATTCCATGACAGACAGCCTTCGCTTGAAGGATCATAATAGTTGGTACATTTATATTCAAAATCTGCAAAATCTGAAATTACGACGAAGCCATGTGCTAAGCCTGGCGGAACCCAGAATTGCGTCTTATTTTCTTCTGACAGATAGACGCCAACCCACTGTTTATAGGTTGGTGATTCAGGCCTGATGTCGACTGCGACATCAAAAACCTCCCCTCTTACAACACGAACCAGCTTGCCCTGAGGATTATTGCGCTGGAAGTGTAAACCTCTTAACACATTTTTTGCTGAGCGCGAATGGTTATCCTGAACAAATTCACCTTCAATGTTAAGCGCGCGCTTATATTTTTCACTCTGGAACGTTTCCAGGAAAAAACCACGTTCATCACCAAAGACTTTTGGCTCAATAATTTTTACATCAGCAATTTTAGTATCGATAATCTTCATTATAAACGCCCTTCCACCAGCGCCATCAGGTATTTGCCATATTCATTTTTAAGATAGGGCTTAGCCAGTTCCTGTAATTGCTCTTTATTAATGAAACCCATTCTGAAGGCAATTTCTTCCGGACAAGCGACTTTCAGCCCCTGACGTGATTCTATGGTCTGGATGAAATTATTCGCTTCCATCAGGCTCTGATGCGTGCCGGTATCCAGCCAGGCATGTCCGCGGCCCATAATGGATACAGAAAGCTTACCCTGCTCCATGTAGATGCGGTTGATGTCCGTTATCTCCAGTTCGCCGCGCGGTGATGGCTTGAGGTTTTTCGCCATCTCAACCACGCGGTTATCGTAAAAATAGAGTCCGGTTACGGCATAGTTACTGCGAGGATGCTCAGGTTTTTCTACCAGTGAAACAGCTTTACCTTCGCTGTCAAACTCGACAACACCATAGCGCTCAGGATCGGTCACGTGGTAGGCAAAGACCGTGGCCCCTTCGTCTTTCACAGACGCGGCTTCAAGCTGCTTGTAAAGGTCATGCCCGTAGAAAATATTATCGCCCAGAATAAGAGCGACAGAATCCTCACCAATAAACTCTTCACCAATAATGAAGGCCTGCGCCAGGCCATCCGGACTTGGCTGAACTTTATACTGAATCGAAATCCCCCACTGGGAACCATCACCTAACAGACTCTCAAAGCGTGGCGTATCCTGCGGCGTACTGATGATCAGAATATCGTTGATACCAGCCAGCATTAACGTGCTGAGTGGATAATAAATCATTGGCTTATCATAGACCGGAAGCAGTTGCTTACTCACTGCCATCGTCACCGGGTAGAGGCGTGTTCCTGAGCCACCAGCGAGAATAATACCTTTATTCTTTTTCACTATTTCACCTTAATTGACCAGGCCGCTTGTGCAGCCTGCGGCTATTAAATAAGAGTTTCAAGCAACATACGTTCGACGCCCACAGACCAGTCCGGCAGTGTCAGACCAAAAGCCTGCTGGAACTTTTCCGTGTTGAGTCTTGAGTTAGCCGGGCGTTTAGCCGGTGTCGGGAATGCACTGGTGGGTACCGCATTAATTGTCTGAACCTGAAGCTCAACACCCTGTGCTTTCGCAAACTCAATCACTTTAGTGGCATAGGCATGCCAGGTGGTCTCACCTGCTGCAATAAGATGGTAAATGCCAGTAACGCCACTGTTACCCAGCGCCACTCTGATTGCGTGAGCAGTGCTATCAGCGATGAGTTCTGCCCCGGTTGGCGCGCCATACTGATCGTTAATCACAGACAATGCATCGCGATCTTTTGCCAGCTTAAGCATGGTTTTAGCGAAGTTATTTCCCTTCGCGGCATAGACCCAGCTGGTGCGGAAGATGAGGTATTTAGTCATGTTACTGACGATGGCTTGCTCCCCTTCCAGCTTGGTCTGCCCATAGACATTCAGTGGCGCTGTTGCATCGTCTTCACGCCAGGGTTGAGAACCCGATCCATCAAACACATAGTCGGTTGAGTAATGAATCAACCACGCGCCAGTTTCTTCGGCCGCTCTGGCCAGCGCATCAATTGAGGTAGCATTGACCAGACGGGCTTTGTCCTCTTCTGACTCAGCCTTATCCACTGCGGTATAGGCAGTAGCATTGACGATAACGGCTGGTCTGATTCTGCGAACTGTCTCTGCAATCCCCTCAGGATTTTCAAAATCGCCACAGAAGTCAGTAGAGTGACGATCTACGACAATCAGATTACCCAGCGGTGCCAGCGCACGCTGTAACTCCCAGCCAACCTGACCGTTCTTACCAAAAAGCAGAATATCCATTAGCTACGTTTCTCGTAGTTTTGTTCGATCCAGTTCTGATAGGCACCACTCTTCACATGCTCAACCCATTGTGAATTATTCAGATACCATTCGACAGTTTTCTTCAGGCCTGTTTCAAAGGTCTCTTCCGGTTTCCAGCCCAAGTCTTTTTCAATTTTAGCAGCATCGATCGCGTAACGGCGATCGTGTCCCGGACGATCCTGAACGTAGGTAATCTGATCGCTATACGGGGTTGCTTTTGGACGCAACTCATCCAGCAATTCGCAAACCTTCAGCACTACATCGATGTTTTTCTTTTCGTTGTGGCCACCGATGTTGTAAGTAGTCCCGGTTTTTGCCTTTTTCACCACGGTATAGAGTGCGCGCGCGTGGTCTTCAACATAGAGCCAGTCACGGATCTGATCGCCTTTACCGTAGATTGGCAGTGGTTTGCCTTCTAGCGCATTGCTGATGATCAGCGGGATCAATTTTTCCGGGAAGTGATAAGGACCATAGTTGTTTGAGCAGTTAGTGACAATCACTGGCAACTTGTAGGTGCGACCCCATGCGCGAACCAGATGATCGCTGGCAGCTTTAGTCGAGGAGTAAGGGCTGCTCGGTGCATAAGGTGTCTCTTCGGTAAACAATGGCAGCTCACCATCCATTTCATCCGGATGCGGCAGATCACCATAAACTTCATCCGTCGAGATATGGTGGAAACGGAAGGCATTTTTACGTGCTTCAGGTAAGGCACTCCAGTAATGACGTGCCGCCTCTAACAGCGCATAGGTGCCTACCACGTTCGTCTGAACAAACTCTGCCGGTCCGGTAATCGAACGGTCTACATGGCTTTCGGCAGCCAGATGCATGATCGCATCCGGCTGAAACTCATTCAGCACGTCAGTGACAGCCTGTCCATCACAGATATCAACCTGTCTGAACGTGTAGCGGGAGCTGTCGCTGACGTCTTTTAATGACTCAAGATTGCCTGCATAGGTCAGTTTATCAACGTTTATAACTTCATCATTCGTATTGTTAATAACATGACGGACAACTGCCGAACCGATAAAACCTGCACCACCAGTGATAAGTATCTTCATAACGTGTTTATTCCTGACAAGCTATCTGAGGCATGGGTGCCTGTATAAATTGCAGACAATCATATGCGTCCAGAGCACGCTACCGCCCCTGGGTTACAGCTCCCACAATGCTGATTGTCTTCAGACGAATGACTATGCTGATACCGAGCACTCGCTTCACGATCAGCATTTCATTGATTGATATCACTTTATTAATGAAATTGTTTAAGTGGGTTTATCATTCAACAATCGCAAATTCTATCACTCAGGTATGGCTATTACGAATAAAATGCGTTTGTTTAACAGGTGTTAGTTCAACTTATGAGCGCTTGACTGACGCAGGGGATGGTTACTGATGTGCCAGGACGAGACAATCAGAATAGTGAGAAAGGGTCGATAAGATATTTCAATGTAAACATTAAAAAAGGCGAACCTCAGTTCGCCTTTTTTCAACTACCGGAACCCATCCGGGTTCTTACTCTGCCAGTTCCACGTATCGCGCATCATCTCATCGATGCCGCGCGTCACGCGCCAGTCGAGCTCACGGTTCGCCAGGGACGCATCCGCCCAGAAGGCAGGCAGGTCTCCGTCACGACGGGGTTTGATCTCAAACGGAATCGCTTTGCCGGAGGCCTGCTCAAACGCCTTGATCATCTCCAGAACCGAGAACCCTTTGCCGCCGCCGAGGTTAAAGGCGGTGTAACCCTCAACTTTGCTCAGATGGTCCAGCGCTTTCAGGTGTCCTTCAGCCAGGTCGACCACATGGATGTAGTCACGCAGGCAGGTGCCGTCTGGCGTATCGTAGTCTCCGCCAAACACACCCAGCTTCTCCAGACGACCAATCGCGACCTGTGCGATGTAAGGCAGCAGGTTATTCGGGATGCCGGTCGGGTCTTCGCCGATTTCGCCTGACTCATGCGCGCCAACCGGGTTGAAGTAGCGCAGCGCAATCGCCTTAAACTTCGGCTCTGCTTTGGCAAAGTCGCGCATGACGAACTCGATCATCAGCTTAGAAGTGCCGTAAGGACTGGTGGTGCCGCCAATCGGGGTTGTTTCCACATAGGGAACCGGTGCATCCGCGCCATAAACGGTGGCCGATGAACTGAAGATGAAGTTCCAGACGCCCGCGTTACGCATCTCTTCCAGCAGCACTACCGTACCCGCGACGTTGTTCTCGTAGTACTCCAGAGGCATACGCGTCGACTCTCCGACCGCTTTCAGCGCGGCGAAGTGGATGACGGCGGAAATGCTGTTTGAGGCAAACAGGTCGCGCAGGCAGGCGCGGTCACGGATGTCGCCTTCGACGAAGGTCGCTTTCTTCCCCGCCAGCTTTTCAACGCGGTTGATCGCTTCGCGTGAGGCATTGCAGAGGTTATCCAGCACCACTACATCATCACCGCGCTGCAGCAGCGCCAGTACGGTATGGGAACCGATATAGCCCGCCCCGCCCGTTACCAAAATAGCCATGTGCACTCCTTGTAAGCTGCCGCGCAGTGCGCGGCAAAATAATTACTGTTGTTTTGCCAGGATGTTCTGAATCGCTTCGCGGAAATCGCGGCCCTGGGCGTTGTTACGCAGTCCGTAAGAGACGAACGCCTGCATGTAACCCAGTTTACGACCGCAGTCGAAGCTGTGACCGGTCAGCAGTGAAACATCAACAGGTTTGTTTTTGCTCAGGCTGGCGATCGCATCGGTCAGCTGGATACGGCCCCAGGCACCCGGTTCAGTGCGCTCCAGTTCAGCCCAGATGTCCGCAGAGAGCACATAGCGTCCTACCGCAGCCAGGTCAGAGTTCAGCTCAGCCGGATGCTCTGGCTTCTCAACAAAGTTGGTGATACGGCTGATATCGCCTGGGTTATTGATCGGCTCTTCGGTGGTGATCACCGAGTACTCAGAGAGGTCGGAGGCAGGCATATGCTGTGCCAGAACCTGACTGTGGCCGGTCTCTTCAAAACGGGCAACCATTGCCGCGAGATTATAACGCAGGTGGTCAGCAGTGGAATCGTCCAGCAGCACGTCCGGCAGCACCACGACAAACGGATTATCACCGATCATCGGACGGGCGCAGAGAATCGAATGGCCCAGACCCAGCGGCTGTGCCTGACGCACGTTCATGATAGTTACGCCTGGCGGGCAGATAGACTGCACTTCGCTCAGCAGCTGACGCTTCACACGCGCTTCCAGCAGCGCTTCCAGTTCATAAGTGGTATCGAAGTGGTTCTCGACCGCATTTTTCGATGCATGCGTGACCAGCACGATCTCTTTAATACCTGCGGCAACACATTCGTCAACGATGTACTGGATCATCGGTTTGTCGACGACAGGCAGCATCTCTTTCGGAATGGCTTTAGTCGCAGGGAGCATATGCATACCGAGGCCCGCAACCGGGATTACTGCTTTAAGCTTGGTCATATTTATTCCGTTTAATAAAATGAAGATGTGGGTCGATTATGCAGGATCGGCCGGAAGAGCAAGTATAATCTTTATCTGAAAAGCGGACAGTAACTCTCTGTCATAACTTAGAAATTCGGCATTTTGCCCATTGCAGGCGATACCATAAACTGAGTAAAGACAATCAGTAATCGCAGATTGTCACTGTGATCTGCAGCACTGTTCGTTGCATGGCTGAGACCAGCCATAAATGAAAACGGGCGACCCTGAGGTCACCCGTTGATATCGCTGCGTGATGATTACAGCCAGCCTTCAAACCACTCCGGCATGATGAACAGATTGAAGTGGTTCACCAGCACCATCAGGCCGACAAAGACCACCGACACCGCCACCCACTGCCGGGCATAGGGCATAAAGCGAATGCCAATCACCGGCTTGATAAAGAACGGGTGGGCCAGCGCCGAGATCAGGATCTGCGAGATGGAGAGCGTCAGCGCCACATAGAGCACGTTAGGCCAGATAAAGGTGGTCGCCAGCACGCTCAGCACCACGATACTCGCCACGATGTTCCAGTAGAACTCGACGTTGGTGCGTCCGTTAGCCTGCGAAATGGCACCGGTCAGTCCCCCCATCGGCCGCAGCATACCGAACAGCAGCATCAGCGGGATCAGATGATAAACCTGCTCGTGAGATGCGCCATAAAGTATACGGACGATCACCGGCGAGAAGATGCCAATGACCAGATACATCGCGCTGCTGAACAGCATGATCCCCAGCGTGCCCTTGAGGAACAGCTTTTTCAGCTGCTCGGCATCGTGCTGCTTCTCAGCAAAGCGCGGCAGAGCCAGACGGTTGATGACCGGCGTCACCAGTTTCAGCGGTTGCAGCACCAGCTCTTTCGCCAGCGAGTAGACACCCAGCATCTCTGCGCCCATCACCTTACCGACCACCAGCGCATCCGCCTGGGTGCGCAGCTGGTTAATGGTCTGGGAGCCAAGCTGGTAGCTGCCGTAGCGAATCGCCCCGAAGAACGTCGCTTTGTCGAACTCCCAGGTCGGGCGCCATGACTTCTCACCCAGTGCAATCATGCAGAGGATACGGGTAAAGGCGTTGATGAACAGGCCGAGAATCGCTGCCGCTACGGTCAGTGAGGTGAACTCCAGCATTGCCACCACACAGAGGAAGGCAAACAGCTTGGTGCCCATCTCAATCTTCGCCAGCGACACCATCCGCCTGGTCTTGATGTAGTGCGCCTGATACTGCGACAGGTGTCCCAGCACGAGGAAGTTGAGACTGGTCAGCATGATCAGCCCCGTCAGCTCCGGCAGGTGATAGAACCAGGCCACCGGGAAAGCGATCAGCAGCATGATCAGGCCGGTGCAGAGACTGAGTGATACATTAACCCAGTAGATGGTGCTCTGCTCACGGCGGGTGATGTTCTGGCGATGCACCAGATAACTGCTCATCCCCATATCCTGCAGGACACCCGCCACCGCCAGAATGGCGTTGATGATGGCCAGCAGTCCCAGCTCGTGGGTTTCCAGTTTGCGGGCGAGAAAGCTCAGCTGTGCAACCTGCAGCACCGCAGAAAAACAGGTGCTGCCAAACAGCCAAATCGCCTGTGACTTAAATCCACTCACACCAGTCGCTCCAGAATCTGTGCCAGTTCGCCATAAGCGATATGCTGATTGAACTCCGTCTCAACTTTATGCCGCGCAGCAGCGACCACCGGGGCCACATCCACTTCGCCCTCAGAGAGCTTAAGCAGCGTCTCTGCCAGCGCCTCGGGATCGTCCTCTTCCACCAGCCAGCCGGAGACGTTGTTCTCAATCAGTTCGGGAATACCGCTGTGGAAGGTGGAGACCACCGGCAGGCCGACCGCCATCGCCTCCATCAGCGCAACCGGAATCCCCTCCATGTCGCCATCGGCGGCAGTTTTGGAGGGCAGCAGGAAGATGTCCGCTTCGCTCAGCGCGCGACGGATCTCCTCCTGCGGTTTGAAGCCCGGCATACTGACGCAATCTTCCATCCCCTCGCGGGCGATGAAATCACGCATCATCTCATCCTGATCGCCATTGCCGATGATGGTGTACTGGAACTGACCGCCCCGCTGCTTCAGGATGGCGCTGGCTTTCACCGCCACATCCAGCCCTTTCTTCTCGGTGAGGCGCGCCACCGAGACGATACGCAGCGGCTTGTGAAATGCCTGACGCGGCTGGAAGTTAAACTTCTCTGGCTCAATCCCCATGCGTGTCACATGAATTTTTTCCGGCGGGCAGCCCATCTCAATCAGCTTGTTTTCCCACAGGTGGCTGATTGGCAGCATCAGTTCGCTCTGGCGGAACAGGTTGACGTAGTCGAGCTTGTGCTCTTCCAAAATGTGACGACGGGAAATATCGGCGCCGTGAAACACGGTCGCCTGCTTGCCCTTCAGTACGCCCAGCTCACGCAGCTTGTTCGCCAGCGCACCGGCATAGCCGAAATGCACCAGGAAAACATCCGCGGTGAAGGTCTGCTTCGCGTTGGCCACGATCGACGGCAGCAGCAGCTTGCTGGACTGCGCGCCGTAACGACGCATGTTCAGCGAACGCAGCAGCGACGGTTTGGTCACGTTCGGCAGCACCAGCCTGATGCGCTGGTTGAGCTTATCGACAATTGAGATCTTCTCTTCCGGCAGCAGATAATGCGTCTTCGCCGCCAGACCATATTCATCAAACGCGGCGTGCCGGTTCACTAAATCGCCGGGAAAGACTGAAATAATCTCCACCTCGTAACCGGCATCAATAAAATGGGTTACCTGATTCAGAACGAATGTCTCAGAGGCAACCGGGAAACGCATGGTGAAAAAAGTCAGTTTCATCACATTACCCTAATACTTTGAGAATCTCTTCAGTGATCCGGTTGCCAATTTCCCTTTCATTCGCAACGGCCGTATTGACCTTCAGCTTAATGTTGTCGTAGTCGGCAAGCACACTCTTCACCTTGTCGATCAGCGAGCCATCCATCAGGCTTTTCACATCGGTTGCCATCTGCGGCAGACCCAGCTGGTTCATCACACCCATCGACTTGTGCTCATAGTTGATCGCCACGGCCGGGGTGCCAAAGTTCATGGAGATAATCGCCGAGTGCAGGCGGGTACCAATGGTCAGATGGCAGTGGCTCAGCAGGATGCCCAGCTCCAGGTCATTAAACTCATCCATGATGACATGGTAATGCTCAGGCTGCTCCACGTGATCGCGCAGGGTCAGCGCCACCATGCGGTCATCTTTGGCATAGCTGTCGATGCCGGTACAGGTGGAGAACGCCACGACCTGGTAACCTTCTGCGATCATCGCATTGATCACCCGACCAAAGGCTGCTTCATACTCTTTCTGTGTGACGCCCAAACGTTTATCAAACGGCGCCAGTTCGCGCACGGTGATGGCGATGGTTTTACGGCTGCTGATAATCCCCTGCCAGTGAAGCAGGTTATGGCTCGGATTTTCCACTTCACGCGCGCGCACCAGGAAAGCGGTGTCGACGCCGGCCGCGACTTTCGAGCTGGTCACGCCATCACGTTTCATCAGATCGAGGCTGACCGACTCACGCAGAACCAGGCTGTTAACGCGGTCAAAAACAAAGTTCGCCAGCGCATTGACGCGCGGGTTCTGGAACGGGCCCACCGAGTGACCAATCAGGTAAATAGGCTTTTTCGCCATCAGCGCACAAAGCGCGTGGTCAAACTGGGTGACGCCATAGAGATCGACGAAGAATGACCCGCCAACCTGAATAATGGCGTCATATTTCGCCAGGCTTTCGGTAAAGGCTTTGAGGTGCGGTGGCACGGCAAACGACTTAAAGACGCCGCCCTTGCCCAGGTGCGCCATCATGATGTCGGGCATCAGACGGTTCGCGACTTTACGCTTAAACGAACCGACCAGACCTTTTCCTGACTTGCTGTTGTGCAGAAACAGCGCATCCTGCTGAATATCCTGCTGGAGCAGATAACCGGAGCTGGTTGGATAACGGCTAATCACATCAATGTCTAAATCACTGCGTGCAGACTTCATTGAATCAATCAGTCCACGAAGAATCGCGCCATCCCCACGATTCCCACACGTATGGTTACCCACCAATAAAATTTTCATAACAACTCCGAATAAATTTTTTTAATTCTGTAAGCCGCCCGGATCCGTCATGGGCAAAATGAGCTCTGTTCAAAATAATGCTTACGGGATAACGCACCCAAAGGTACCGCTCCTGTTAAAACCGGCCGCCTCCGTTGTGGCGGCCGTCATGCAAGGGTTATGACTTAATGGCAAAGTAAGGCAGGGCAACCTGTTTCCCGTTGATGACCACGGAAACAAAGCCTTCCGGCTTGCTGGTATCGACCTGATCGGCAGAGAGCGGACGCGACGCCATCAGCAGATCGCCCTGCTCGTTGGCCCCGACACCCGCTTTGCCGTTGTGCAGACTGAAGCGCTGCGGCGCGCGTTTGGTCTTATCGCCCGCCGGCGGATTGCCTGGCTCCATCCGCGCGTTAACGCGCGCGCAGCGACCGGTAACAAAGCGATCCTTGCCGGTGGTTTTCACCAGCACGGCGGCCGATGGCGTCCAGCCCGCCAGTTTGACGAAGAGGCGAACGTCGGTGTCATGTTCAGCGACATAGCGCACATCGAGGACCGGGCTGCTGCCTTCGGCTGACCAGCTCGCTTCAGAGAGGTCTTTCTTGCGCTGCACGTGGATCACGGCGCGGCCACCGGTGGTTTTGTCGCTGATCAGGTTCATCAGGGGCTTGTCGCCGCTGCCGTTGCTGAACTGCGCCTGACCAAAGATTTCGATCTCCCAGGAGTCGCCCACCGTGGGTGAGTAGAGGCTGCCGAGATCAAACCAGGTCTCCTGGTTGGTGTTGTTCTCCAGACGCCAGCGCGAGGTGATGTAGTTGTACTTCAGGCTGCCATCCAGCGCGACGCCGTAAGATTCAACGCGGGTCGACCCCATCTCCCAGATGCTGAGCAGACGATCGCCCTGCATCGAGTTATCGATCCAGCTGCCCGACTGCAGGCTGGTCTGGCGCATATTCAGACGCGTGTTATGGGCGATCAGCGGGTTCTTACAATCCTCCAGGCTCAGCGCATCAACGATCCACTGACCGTTGGAGAGATCGCCCGGGTTGTCACAGTGCTCAATCCAGCCGTTGTGGATAATCGACTGACCGCAGCGCGGCAGGTTGAGGACTTTGCCCCCACGGCAGTACTGCGCGTTGAAGTTCGACAGCTCGATAGCGGTGCTGTGGTCCCATTTGCCCTGCTTCTGTCCTGACCAGCCCGATTTGATGACGTCGCCGCTGCAGCGGGAGGCATACCACTGGTCGATTTTACAATCGAGGGTATCCTGCAGGCTGATGGCGGTACCGCCGACGGCGTTAAAGCGCAGGCAGGCACCCCGGAAATATTGTCCGCCCGGACAGATGTTATGGAAAAAGCCTTGCTGGTTCGGACTCTTATCGCTGTTGCCGTTAAAGATCAGGTTGGAAAGCTCAACCCGGCGGGCATTCATCTGGAAGACGAACTCTGACTTACCATCGGAAACGAGGGTGGTCGCCGGGAAGTAACCAAAGTTGACCATCGCACCGGACATGCGGAAGAAGTTGAGATACTTGTCGCCCAGGTTGCAGGCGGAGACCATAAAGGTCCCGGCCGGGAACTGAACGCAGATCTGCTGGTTCGCCTGCTGCGACCACTGGAACATCGCCATAATGGCGGGTGCCGTATCGGTTTTCCCATCGGCGATGGCACCGAAATCAAACAGCGTCAGGCGGTTGAAATCGTCTACCACACGACGCCAGTGAAAGCCGTCACCGGCAAAGTTGACGCCGCCATCATTCTGCGCGGGCTGGAAGCTGCCGACGAACTCGCCGCCGCCCACTTCCCGTCCCTCGTGCCAGCTTTTGAGTTTGATCTTGGCCCCTTCAAACAGCGGACGGGTCTTGCGTAACTCCGCCACGGACGGGATCTCGCCAATCAGCTGATAACCCGCTGGCTGTGACAGGCGCTGACTGAAATCAGCGGCGCCCGGGCGACTGACATCCGCGATGTTAAACAGGGTCTGCCCGTTATTATCTTCTACCGTCATCGAATGCGAAGGATCGGCAATCAGCGCAGCATTATCCTGGATAAACTGCGCAAAGTTGCCCTTGTTCAACGCGATAGGCTGAGCAATCTCGGAGACCTTACCGCTGGCGTCACGCAGGAAGACCGGAATCTGGTTGCCAGGCTTGCTGGCATCCACACCGGCTTTACCAATCCAGAGCTTACCCTCAAAGCTCTGCCAGAACTGCGGTGGCATCGCGTAGACATTTTCCGGCGTCAGGATCGGCACGTCTCCTTTCGGCACGGCGGTGGCATCAACCGGTTTCAGGGCAATGCCGTTACTTTTAGCAGCGTAGCTGGAAAAGGTGCTCACGGAGAGAGCCCCCACCAGAGCGGAGGCGGCGGTCTGTAACACTTCTCTTCTTTTCATGCATCAATTCCCGTAGTCAATAAGGCCATTGGCCATGGCGGTGTCCCTGAGGCACGTCGCAAGTGAGCGTTTCCAGCTCCGGTTAAACCAATGACAGCCAGCTTTTTTTGATCTGATTACCGTCGAATTTCAGCGCGGTCTGTTTCGTTTTTTCGCTCATGGCATAGAGCAGCGCATCATCTGTCGCCAGCTGCTCCATTCGCGCCAGAAACGTGGCTTTGTCATTCATGGGCACCAAGAAACCATCTTCGCCGTGGTTGATGATCTCCTGAGGCCCGGTCGGGCAGTCGTAGGCGACGACCGGCAGTGACCAGGATTTCGCTTCCAGCAGCACCAGCGGCAATCCTTCATAGCGGGAGGTCATCAGCGCCATGTCGCTGTCGCGATAGTAGTCATTGATGTTGCTGACCTTGCCGACAAACTTCACACTGTCGGTGATCCCCAGCACTGCCGCCTGGTCGTGCAGCTGCTGACGCAGTTCACCGTCACCGGCAATCACCAGCGTCCAGTCCGGGTGTTTTCTGGCAAAGTCGCGCCAGATATCCAGCATCAGGTCAAACCCCTTCTGGTTATCCAGACGTCCGACGGCCAGCGCCTGACGGGAGCGGGTCTGGCGCTGATAGCCTTTGTAAACCACCGGATTGGGGATTTGCATGCTGGGAATGCGCCAGCGGCTGAACACCTGATGATCTTTGTCGGTCAGAACAATCACGCGGTCGTAGTAGCGCAGCAGCAGGAACTTGAGGAACTTAATCGGTTTGCTGAAGGAGTTAATGGCGATGTGTTCGCAGGCGTAGGCTTTGCCACGCTTCTTCTTCATCAGCAGCAGATTCCAGAAGGCGAACATCACGCTCAGGCGGCCCATGCTGATCAGGAAGACGGTGTCGAAACCCTCTTCATGGATTCGGGCAACCGCGCTTTTGATAGGGTTGCTCTGCCCTTCAAAGCTGACAATCTCTTTGACATGCTCAAACGGGTAGAAGGTTTTTCCGCTGCCTTCCAGCGAGTAGATGGTGACGTCATGCGTTTCGCCAAGACATTCTGACATAAAGTTACAGATGTTCTCGGTGCCCGCATAGGAGTAAGCATCTTTGATCACCAGGACAATTTTTTTCATGAAACGCTATCCACCTCAAATTTTAAAGACAATCCTGCCGACGGGCTTAACGATGCTTAAGGGTAAACAGCACACCATTCACCATATACCAGGCGTAATAGTAATAGATTTTTAAAGGATTGTTTTTATAGATAATTCTTAATAATTCGAGGTGCCACTGGGCCGCTTTATTCTTATTACGTGAAAGGGAATCCCCTAACTCGTAATAGTTGACCAGAATCGTCTGAATTACGCGTGCCTGCTTGTAGCGGGTGAACAATTCATAGAGAAACAGGAAATCTTCGTGCCCTTTGCGCTGGAAGAAGAGTCCCTGAGGCGGGCGGCGGAAGCAGACGGAAGAGAAGCAGACGCGATACTGCTTTTTCACGAAATTTTCCTGCTGCAGATAAGGTTTGCCGTAGGTGATGTCGTGCTCAGCCTTGCGGGTTTTGTAGTGATACTCGGTAATGACAAAATCATCACCGGCCTCAATGGCAGCCACCTGCTGAGTCAGCTTATCCGCATGCCATTCATCATCGCTGTCGAGGAAGGCGATGATCTCTTCCGTAGCCGCACGCAGCCCGACGTTGCGGGTCTCTGCTGCGCCCATGTTGACCGCGTTGTCCAGAATGGTGATGCGCGGGTCCTGGCAGTGCTCGCGCACAAACGCCAGCGAGTCGTCAGTGGATTTATCGTTGACCAGATAGAGGTGCCAGTCGGTATAGTGCTGGTTGATCACCGATTGCACGGCGCGTAATACCGTCTGACGGGCATTATACATAGGCATCACAATGCCAACGGTTCCAACAGAAGTCTTCATCTTCAACCCTGAATTAAATGAAAAGAGAGTGGCTCCTGATATCAGGAGCAGAGCGGGACGCGCCGCGCGTCAGGAGATCGCTTTCTCACCACCGAAACGTGCTCTGACCTTGTCTTTGACCCGGTTCATGAAATAGGCACGGTTATCTTTGTTGGTGAGGAAGAAGTAGCGGGCAAAGCTCAGGCTCGCCATCAGCGACTTGCCATCCATCTTGTAGCGCAGCGGCAGCTTAAAGGCTTTGTAAGTGTGGATATCACGCGGGGTCAGATGCGGCTTCATGGTATCAAGCCAGAACATCGAATATTTCACCGATTCGCCTTTGTGCTTGGAGCCAAATTTGGTGACCAGATGATAGTTCGCCAGCGGCGCGGCAATCATCACGAAGTCATAGCCCATGCGGTCGGCACGAATGCAGAAATCATAATCCTGATGGCGGATATAGCGGGTATCGAACTGAATTTTTGCCGCGTCTTCCCGCTTCAGCACGATGGTGCTGGTCTGGATAAAGCCGTAGCAGCCGAACAGATACTCGGCGACGGTTTCGTTTTTGCCTGGTGGCTGCATCGGCATTACTTTCAGGAACGATCCATCCTGATAGATATTGACCTGACTGAAGATGACAAATTTCTGTCTGCCCTGCCCCTCCAGCTGCGCGATTTTCTCGCTCACCTGCTGCAGTTTGTCAGCGGCCCACTCGTCATCGGCGTCCAGGAAGCTGACATAGTCGCCGGTGGCCAGCTCAATGCCTTTGTTGCGCGCACCGGCGCCGTTAAGTTTCACCTCAGAGAGCACCAGATTGATATCCAGCTCCTGATAGCGTTCGCTGCGAACAACGTCCGCCAGCGCGGCGGCATCCGCCGACTTATCATCAACGATGATGACCTCAAAATTGCGATACGTTTGAGCTTTAACGCAATCCAGCGTCGTGACAATCGATTCTGACGCGTTATAAGCCGGAATTACGATAGAGAAACGAATGTCCTTCATGGCCAGCACCTCATCAAAATAATTCAAAAATAAACAGTTCAGTCGACAACCGTCGAAGAAAAACCGGGGATCTGACAGGCGGCTGCCTCTCTGGAGAGTCCAGCCGCCCGGTAATCAGTGAATCAACCAAAACTCCCGCGCCACTTCATAGCCGGTCACCGCCTGCTTGGTTGAAATGGTGTTGTAGTAGAGGTAATAGAGCAGGAAGAACACCAGCATGCCAAACAGCGCGGGTTTCCATGACCGTCTGGCCTGATAAATCAGCGAGGTCAGGATGATCGGTTCAACCTGCTGCAGATAGTTAGACAGACGCGAACCGGATGGGAAGTTGTACAGGAAGATCCTGATCGCACCGCCGATGGCAAAACTTAAAATCAGCAGATAGTTAAGACGATACTGGGCGTAATTTTCGCGCTTCAGCTCATCGGTCAGCATGAAATAGAAAAACACAAACACCAGCATGATGTTTTTCAGGTTCGACACCGCCAGGATACTGCCACCCATCGCATAAGAGGGGTCATTGTTATAGCCCGACGCCCTCTCACCCAGCGATCCCAGATGTCCGGCAATCAGGGCAATAAAGCTGGAACCGCCCACGACGGAGAGCGGCAGGCTGGCCACGATGATGATCACCGGCCACCAGCGCCAGTCACGAATAAACAGGAACGGCACCAGCGTCACGACCATGATCCCGGTGTTGTGACTGGTGAATGACAGCACGAAGAAGGCAAACGCCCACCAGTAGCGCTTGAGATAGATCGACCACAGGACGCCAAGGAACAGCGCCGAGCTCAGGCCAAAGCGAATCTGGTTGATGTCTTTGTTGATAAAGATGTGCGCCGAATAGAGCATCAGCGCCAGCACCGGATAGGGTGACATCTTCCGGAAAAAGTAAGTGTTAATGAAAACGGCAATCGCACAGAAGACAAACAGAAAGATGCTGGCGTTGTGCGAAAACAGGCTGGTCAGCCAGGCGATCGCAAAAATCAGCGGTTCATAACGGAAAAAGGCGACGGTTTTAAAGAAGCCGTTAATCTCGATACGTCTGACAAAGTCTTCAAAGAAGCTCCGGTACTGGAAATCATCCATGCCGGTGCCGAGACCGCGAATCCCCCCGAAAACAATCAACAGTATGGCGGCCACACAGAGCAGCCAGGTCAGAATATGATTTGTGCGTTCGTCTTTTTTTAGCGCAATTTCAAACAGCGCAAGCAGCAGTAAAAAGCCTGATACATACCAATAGGGAGCCATGGTGTGATTCCTTAATTCCACAAGTTCTCATGCCAGCAATCATCCTGCTTCGCCTTCCCGGCCGGCTTTTCCGCGAGCCAGAGAGCACGATCATAAATGACGTGCGGGCGATGCCCTGCTGGAGATGAAGTCTGTTGAGTGACGCTCGCCATGCGATTTATCGTTTTATCGCTTTTCCGGGTCCGGACAGAATAACCTGTGTCAATTGATGCGTGTCGTCATTCAAGGGGACGATAAAAAGGGGCGGTCAGACCGCCCCCTGTTGCTTACTCAATGATCAGCTTTTGTTGGTCTTGCCGTAGTCGTAGGCGTAGTAGTCGTACCCATAGCCATACGCGTTGGCCGCTTTACGCACCACGGCGTTGAGGATCACACCTTTAATCTCAATACCGTTCTGGGCAAAGCGTTTGAAGCTGACGTCCACTTCTTTCGTGGTGTTGGCTTCGAAACGCGCCACCATCAGCGAGGTGCCTGCCAGCTTACCGATAATTGACGCATCGGTAACGGCCAGGATAGGTGGCGTATCGATTAATACCAGGTCGTAGTTCTTGCTTGCCCAGTCCAGCAGCTCACCCATGCGACGATGCATCAGCAGCTCAGACGGGTTCGGCGGCACCTGACCACGAGGCAGGAAGTCGAAACCGTATACACCCTGCTGAATCAGCGCCGGGCTGAACTCGGTTTTACCGGACAGGACGTTGGACAGGCCTGATTTGTTATCCGCGCCCAGCAGTTCGTGGGTGTAGCCACGACGCATGTCGCCATCGATGAACAGGACACGCTGGCCCGCTTTCGCGACCAGGGTCGCCAGGTTGGCACAGATAAAGGTTTTACCAATACCCGGGCTGGCGCCGGTGATCATCAGGATGTTGTTTTTCGCTTCCATCATGGCGAAGTGCAGGCTGGTACGCAGACTACGAATCGCTTCGATAGAGAGGTCAGTCGGGTTACCCAGCGCCAGCAGCGTTTCGTGCGGATCGGTTTTCACCTTGCTGCCGCGACGCGCCAGGGCTTCGGTATCCTTCTTACGCTGCCAGTCTGACAGAGGCACGCTGGCATAGACATTCATGCCCAGCTCTTCCAGCTGATCCGGGTTCTCGATGCCGTGATGCAGCAGCGCTTTCAGCAGAACCAGACCGACCGACACGAACAGACCCAGAATCAGGCTTGCGGCGATGATCAGCATCTTCTTCGGTGCAACCGGCGCGTTTGCTGTCTGCGCGCTGTCGATGATGCGGACATCACCCACGGTGCTCGCTTTACTGATGCCCAGCTCCTGCTGACGGTTCAGCAGCTGCATGTAGATCTCCTGACCAGACTGAACGTCACGGGTCAGACGCAGGATTTCCTGCTGAGTCTGAGGCATGCCAGAGATTTTCTTGTTCAGCTGGGCCTGCTCATTCTCCAGCGTTTTACGTTTTTCCAGCAGCGCACGGTAGGTCGGGTGATCTTTGGTGAACAGCTGAGAGACTTCCGCTTCACGGAAGGTCAGTTCGTTCAGCTGGCTCTGCACGCTGACAGAGGAGTCCAGGGCAGATTTCGCTTCCAGTGACAGGTCAACCGATTCGTTCTGACGACGGAAGGCGTTCAGTTTGTTTTCCGCATCATCCAGCTTGCTGCGAACGGCAGGCAGCTGAGTGCGCAGGAACTCCAGACTTTTCTCGGCCTGCTCAGACTTGCGCTCAACGTTCTGCAGCAGATAGTTGTTCACGATCTGATTCAGGACTTTGCTGATCTGCTCCGGATCTTCACCCAGGTACTCCAGACCCAGCACGCCGGTATCTTTACCTTTGTCAGCTACGGTCAGGTTGGAGAGAACAGAACGGATTGCCTGCAAATCGTTCAGCTTGGTGACGGTGAAGCTGGTGCCTTCGTCAGCGTGGATCTCGCTGACCAGCATGGTGACGTCGCCGTGCGACTCCAGCTGACCGACTTTACCTTTGAACAGCTCATCACCATCTTTAGAAACGGTGTAGCTCTGCGGGCCGGTCACTTCCAGTTCCACGTTACGCTTGTCGATGGTGCGTGGGATTTCCAGGCGGGAAATCGCGATGCTGGCAGGTTTATTCCCCATCAGGCGCGACAGACCCTTACCGATAACCGGGAAGTAGTTCTGCTCAACCACGGTATCCAGACCCAGATCGTCAACCGTTTTGCCGATGACCATACGGGATTCGAGGATCTCGATTTCCGTATCAGACGCCGGGGTCGGTGGCAGAATGCTGTCAATTTCGTTCAGAACGGTGCTGGCGTTCTTCTGCTCAACCTGAACCAGCGCATCTGCGCTGTAAATCGGTGTCGCAAACAGTGTGTAGAGTGTTCCCGCCAGCATGAAAAAAGCGGTAACGGCAACAATGATCCAGCGATGATCAATTAGCTGTCCCACAAGATGCGCCAGATCCCATCCATTCGACTCCTCTCCCGGCGCGGTTCTGACCTTATTTTTTATATTCATGGATAATCCCAACTATCGGCTTAATACGTTGACCCACTTCTGGGTAGCGTTTTCCAGTAACCCGTAAATCTCTTCAAAGGCCTCACGGCTTTTTCGATACGGATCCGCAATTTCTTTCTGATTGAGCCAGTGCCCAAGCAGCATGGTTTTGCCACGCGCAGCGGGGTCGATGCGATTCACCTGTTCAATCTGTCGCTTTTCCATCACCAGAATCAGATCGGCCTGACGGCACATCTCGGCCGTCAGCTGCTGCGCCTGGTGACCGTCCAGCGACAGACCCTGCGCAGCGGCGACGTCAGAGGCTGTCTGGTCGGCCGGGTGGCCTACCAGCGCCCCCAGGCCAGCAGAACGAACATCCAAATCGGGCAGCGCGCGTTTAAACAGGCGCTCTCCGGTGGGAGAGCGGCAGATATTGCCGACGCAAACGACTAACACGGACGTAATCATGGTCAGACCTTAGTTCGACCAGTTGCGGATACGCAGCGCGCTCTCGCTCACATCGTTGATACCCGCAATGGTTGGCAGTAATTGCGAGATCACACGGTTCCAGCGCGTCAGCGGTGTAGAGGTGACATAAACGATGTCGTAAGGCTGAAGCTGGAAATCGGTGCCCATCACCATGGATGCCGCATCTTTGGTGTTCAACTGATAGATGTTGGCAATCTTGCTGCGATCGGTACCGTGCAGTGGACGGATAACGAAGACACCGGTGGCGTCAGAGGTGGTCTGATCCATCCCGGCCGCATTACCCAGCGCTTCCGCCAGCGTCATGCCGCTGCGGTCCATTTTCAGGGTCGCCTGCTGCTTCACTTCGCCCATGACGAAGATTTTCAGATCGTCATTACGCGGAACGTAGAGGATATCGCCCGGATAGAGGAGATGGTTCTGGCTCAGGTCGCCATTCTGCATCAGCGCCTGCAGAGAGACACGCTGCTCACGACCATTGTGCGTCAGCACGACGTTACGCCAGTCTGCATCGGCAGCCAGGCCGCCCGCGGCGTTAATCGCATCCAGAATCGTCAGCGGCACGTTGGTAATCGGCTGCTGGCCTGAGGTGGTGACTGAACCGGTCACGTAGGCTTTCTGTGATTTGAACGAGGCGATGCTGACATCAACCTGAGGACTTTCGATGTACTGTGCCAGGCGGCGGGCGACTTCGTTACGAACGTCGCCGACGGTACGGCCCGCGACACGTACACGACCGATGTAAGGATAGAAGATGGTGCCGTCTGAGTGTACCCAGTTGCCGGTGTCGCTGGCGCTACGATACTGACCGGCTGGGGTGGTCAGCTCCGGGTGATCCCAGACCGTGATGGTCAGGACATCACCCACACCGATACGGTATTCGTAGTTCTGAATTTCGTTCTGGAGAGTCGGGTTCGCCTGGGCCACCAGTGGCTTAGGACGCATCTTCTCAACCAGTGAAGGGGTTAACGGAAAGACGTTGACGTATTTGTCGATGTCAAAGTTGCTATCCTGCTGCTCAATGACATCTTTTCCCGACGTAGAAAGGCGCTGACCTGGTTCGATCGTACACCCGCTGAGGAATGTGGCGGATACCAGCAAGGGTATCAATTTCATTTTGATTGTAATCATTTAGATCTTCGCTATCAGTTATTTATTGATAGAGGCGAAACCGCCGCTGTGTAAGCGTCCAACAAAAAAAGTAAATCCTGCCTGACTTAAGCTCTGAACCTGTCGTTCATTATCCTTGCTCCACTTGTTATACGTTGTCGCCATCTGTCAGGGCGAATCTGTGTGCCGTGCATCATAGTAGACCAATAATGCACGACGATATCCCTGACGATGGCGCCAACAACGACACGCCTGACAACGGCACAACACCTCTGAGTGCGCGTTAACGCACTCCTTTCGACTCACACTTAATACGCACCGTCACGTTTCAGGACGACACCCACTGTTTTGAACAGAATGGCGATGTCATTCCACAGTGACCAGTTTTTTACGTACCACGAGTCGAAATAGACGCGGGTTTCATAGTCAACATCATTACGACCGCTGACCTGCCACAATCCCGTCATGCCTGGCTTAGCCATCAGGTAATAATCAACATCACCAGCATAACGGCAGAGTTCATCTTCAATGACCGGACGAGGACCGACCAGGCTCATATCACCGCGCACCACATTCCAGAGCTGAGGTAACTCATCCAGACTGGTTTTACGAATGAAGTGGCCCACTTTAGTAATACGTGGATCATTTTTAAGTTTGAAATCTTTATCCCATTCCGCACGTGCAATCGGGTCAGTACGAAGGACCTCTTCCAGCACTTCTTTGGAATTAATCACCATCGAACGGAACTTCAGGCATTTAAATTTACGGCCATTCATTCCTACACGTTCGTGACCATAAATCGGCGGTCCACCATCACGGCCAACCAGGAAGCCGAGCACCAGCAGCGCAGGCATCAGCATCAGAATAATCGACAGCGCACCGACAATATCGAATGTCCGCTTCAGGAAGCGCGACGTGCGTTTCGCCAGGTTGTTCTGAACACGCAGAATCATCACTTCATGGCTGAAGATGTAGGCCATGTCGGTCCCGTAGAGCGGCACACCGCGCAGGGTCGGGATAACGGAAACGGAACGGCAGTTGTGCATCGCCAGCGATTTCAGCCACATATCGCGGTACTGACTCTGCTCAAACTCCACCGCCACGATGAACTGGGTTTCACTGCTGGCCAGATGCCAGAGTTCCTGCTCGTCGCGCAGCACCGGCACGCCATTCATGATCTCCTGCGGGCAGGTTCCATCAACGTCATAGAAGGCCACCACGTCAAAGCCCATCACCTCTTCGCTTTGCAGCGCCTGCCAGGCTTCGTGGGCATTTTTGCTGCTGCCAATAATAATGGTCTGTTTTTTCCACAAGCCATTTTTATTAAGCAGACGTTTTGCCAGGGCGCGACAGGTTGGAATGAAAATCAGCGCCAGTACCCAGGTCAGCAGCCAGACAAAACGCGACATCTGCCACTGCGACAGCGCGGTAATCGACAGGTCAATAACAGAAAATATAAGAATGGTACGAAAAACTTCTTTTAATTCGAACCAGAAAGGTTTGCGGTAAGTGTAGTGACGAAGTCTTACCCAGAACCAGCCGATGCAAATAATTGACAGACAAATGTGCGTGGCAATTTGTAGATTCATTTCTTTTTCAGAAATATCTGCCAGCGGCGAATCTGACTGAACATTAATTAGCATCATCGCTATAAATAAAGCTGCGTTGAAACAAATTAAATCTGAACAGGCCAGCGTTAATTTGGTAATAAGACTTTTAAACGTAAATTGTGTATCGCGCATATTTAACTCTTTATTTTATTTCCTTTAACCCGCAACGGCTATCGCCTGTTTAATCGCTGAACGATGAAGCCTCTTCAGACTGAGCCGTTTCTAAGGGGAGCTCCTGCGGCGTTTACGCCCATGATCTTAACCATAAATCCAATAATATTGTGATGAATACCAACAGATTACTCTGACTTTAATCACCGCCAGCGCTGCTCATTTTATCAACGAAAAACACGATTCAGGCACGCTACCGCCCTTGGCTGTCGCTGCCAATATCGCTGTCATCATTCATATTGCTCCCCATAATGCGTCAGCGTTACCGGAACGCATCATACAGACGTTCGCGCTCAAATTACGCAATCCGGACATTGCGATTAATGTCGAATCGGCACGCAAATTACGACTCTGGGGAAGAGTTTGCTAACTTGTTGCTATACTAGTTATTACTGGCTTGTTTACAAGCAGGTCCCGCCATCCCTGGACTATTTTAGGAAAAAGACTACCAGCGATTAGTATTGAAGCCAGACAGGCAGTGCAATCCTTTCGTAATAATTCGGATTAATGCCATACTCCCGCTGCGATAAATCGCATAAGCCCCGCAGGTGAATATCGTTTTCACGGTGCAGAATGAGTAAGAATTATCTCCCCTCCCCTCTGCAGAGTTAATCAAACCGTCACACCGTTATGCTCATCTTTTGCACGATAAATCCGGGCTATCCGGCTGTAACGCCCCTGCCCTGCCATTTGTACCGGGCTTCGCACTCCACTATCATCAGAGAAAACGCAATTTAAAATATTCAGGTGAACACGAGATGCTGGACGTAATGGCGGATCCCTCGCTCTGGGCAGGATTAGTAACGCTAATCGTTCTGGAACTGGTTTTAGGTATCGACAATCTGATCTTCATCGCCATTCTGGTTGAAAAGCTTCCCGGGCCGCTTCGTGACCGGGCACGCGTGATCGGACTGCTGCTGGCGCTGCTGTGCCGGTTGCTGCTGCTGGCTTCGCTCTCCTGGCTGGTTACGCTGAAGGAACCCTGGGTTACGCTGGCGGGCCATCCCTTCAGTGCGCGCGATTTGCTGCTGCTGTCAGGCGGGATTTTCCTGCTATTTAAGGCCACAACAGAGTTGAATGCGCGGCTGGAAGGCCATGATGAAGAGAGCGGTCAACAAAAAGGCGGCGCTAAATTCTGGCCGGTGGTGGCGCAGATTGTGGTGCTGGACGCAATCTTTTCACTGGATGCCGTGATTACGGCCGTCGGGATGGTCAACGACCTGCCGGTCATGATGATTGCGGTCACCATTGCCATTCTGCTGATGCTGCTGGCCAGTAAGCCCTTAACCCGCTTTGTGAACAGCCATCCGACGATTGTCATCCTCTGCTTAAGCTTTTTACTGATGATTGGCTTCAGTCTGGTGGCGGAGGGCTTTGGCTTTGTGATCCCGAAAGGGTATCTCTACGCCGCCATTGGCTTCTCGGTAATTATTGAAGCGCTGAACCAGCTGGCTCACTTCAACCGCAGGCGGGTTCTCTCGGCGGGGCGCCCGCTGCGTCAGCGAACGGCGGAGGCGGTGCTGCGACTGCTGCGTGGCGCGGCGGAACCGGCGGAGCTGGACGCAAAGACCTCGTCACTAATTGCAGACAGCGATGACAGCATGCTGTTTAACCGGCAGGAACGGGTGATGATTGCCCGGGTGCTGGGCCTGGGTCAGCGCCACGTCAACAGCATCATGACCTCGCGCCATGACGTCGAACATATTGATCTCAGTGACGACCCGGCAGAGATCATGTCACGCCTCGACCGCAATCAGCACACGCGAATCCTGATTACCGACCACTCCAGCGAACCGCTCGGTGTGGTTCACGTCATCGATCTGCTGCATCAGTCACTGCACAACGTGTCGCTCGACCTGCGCGCCCTGATCCGCCAGCCGCTGGTGTTTCCTGAACGCCTGACGCTGCTGCAGGCGCTGGAGCAGTTTCGCCAGGCGCACACGCACTTCGCCTTTGTGGTGGATGAGTTTGGTTCGGTGGAGGGCGTCGTCACCCTGAGTGATGTGATGGAAACTATCGCCGGCAATCTGCCGAACGAAGCCGGTGAAATCGACGCCCGTTACGATATTCAGATTCTGGCTGAAGGCCACTGGGTGGCTAACGGCCACATGCCACTGGAAGATCTGGCGCTCTATGTGAAGCTGCCGCTGGATGAGCAGCGCGACTATCATACGCTGGCAGGATTACTGATGGATAAGCTGCAACACATCCCGCAGGCAGGCGATGCGCTGCAGCTGGGCGACTATCTGCTGAAGACCCTGCAGGTTGAAAACCACCGGGTTCAGAAGGTGGAGATCCTCTTCCAGCCCCCTGTTGTTGAGGGGGTGTAAAAACCTGCGCCCGTTACGGGCGCAGGATTTTCTTCAGGTTCTGTCTGTTCTCGTCATCTTTCTGGCGATCGATCCACTGATTGAGCCGGGATTTCGCTTCACTCTGCAACCGGTCACGCAGCACGGCATCCACCGGCAGTGAATATTGCAGACTGTCCCAGTCGCCATACATACGCAGCGGAATCGGCTGAGCAGACAGCGTCTTCACCAGCGCGTCGTCACCCTGCCAGCCACTAATTTTCAGACCCAGCGTGACATCCAACTGACGCTGCGCCAGATCCACCCTGCCCGCGCCCTGTAAGCCGAGATCCTGACCATTGCCTTCGATATCGCTGAAGCTGAGCACACCTTTATTCAGGGCGACCTGCGCACTGATCGACTCAATGCCTTCATCGGCCTTCTCTGTATTGCTGACTTTGTCGCTCACCCGCGCCACGGCGCGCTGCACCATCTGCTGAAGGTTAATCTGAGCCAGCTTCAGGTTACTGGCGCTGATCGTCGCCCTGCCCTGCCAGCGACGTTTGGCCGCCTCGACATTCAGCGTGTCGCCGGCCAGTTCGCCATCAAGACTCAGATTGCCCTGCAGACTCTCCGGCAGCGCAAATGCCTTCAGCAGCGGCTGAATGGCAATCAGCCGGAGCTGGGGCTTCAGGGCCACCTGCGTCTCCGGCTGACGGATATCAATGCTGCCGGGGATCGAGAAGCTGCCATTGCCCAATTTGCCGCGCAGGGTGTTCAGGGTCATCAGCCCCTGCTGGTTGCTGGCATCGACGGTGAGGCCGGTGAGCGACAGTCCGCGCCAGACCGCACTGTCCGCCTGTAATTTCAGGGCCAGATCCATCTCGTTCAGCGGGGAATCGGCATTGCGGGTTTCACGCGGCGCAGCAATCACCGGCGACCGTGCGACGGTCGCGCGCTGCACGCCGGGCGTCTCGGCAACGGGGGCACCGTTCAGCAGATTATCGAGGTTCAGCGTGGTCGCTTTCAGATCCAGCGCCAGCCGCTGCGGCGGCGCAATATGGCCCTCACCCTGACCGGTCAGCGTGGTGTCATTAGCCGTGAGTTGCAGGTTGCTGAAGGCAAACTGCTGGCGGTCGCCATTCCATTCGCCCTGCAGGGTCAGCGAACCTTTAATGCCCTGAGGCGGGATATCGGCACCGGAAAGGGTGTAATCAAACTGCTGGAGCTGGCCGGTGAGACGATGAGGATACTGGGCGGCATCCAGCTGACCTTTGAGGGTGACAGTGGCGTTGCGCTGGTTGCGCATCAGCGTGGTGCTCAGCGCCAGCGTCGCCTGCTTGTTCGCGTCCTGCTCCATGTTCATGTTGAGGTCGCGAAAATTGTATTCGTCGCCGCCTGGCTGCTGCCAGATCAGCAGGCTGTCTGCCACCTGCAGTTTCGCGATGTCAAACGACCAGCCGCCGGAGGGAGCAACCGGATCGGCATCACGGGGTCCCTGGGGGGCATTTTTGCTCAGCCGGGCAGCGCTGTCTGGCGTGACGCGCACCACCGCATTTTTCAGCAACACCTGGCTGACGCTCAGCTGATGGGATAACAGCGGCCAGAGATCCACATCCAGCCGCATATTGTCGGCCGAGACCAGCGGCTGGCTGGCACCCGGCGCGGTCAGACTCATCCGGCCGGAGAGAATGCTCAGCTGCGGCCAGACGTGCCAGCGCAGATCGCTGCTGACCTGAAGCTGATAACCACTGCGTTGTTCGACCTGCTGCACCATATAGGCACGGAAGTCGTTGGGATTGACCAGCAGTACCAGCGCGCTCATTCCCGTTACGACCACCACTAACAGGATGGCCAGCGTGGTTATCACTCTTTTCATCAAATCCTCAGATCAGTCTTTGTCGATACGACTGGCGTCAGCGCCCTGCTGACCCCGATATTTGGCATCTTCACGACGGTTATAAGGGCGTGCAGCCGGGCCAGAAAGCGGCTCGAAACTCAGCGCGCCGATAAGCATACCGGGACGCAGCGCCAGCGGCAGTTTACCGGAATTGTAGAACTCCAGCACGATCCGGCCCTGCCAGCCGGGATCGATGCGGTGCGCCGTGACATGCACCATCAGTCCGAGCCGGGCCAGCGAAGAGCGACCATCCAGCCAGCCCACCAGATCGTCCGGCAGCGTCACCGACTCCAGCGTTACCGCCAGGGCCAGCTCACCCGGATGCAGGAAAAAGGCTTCGCCATCCGCCAGCACGATCTCATCGCTCATCACGCGATCCAGTGCCGCGCTCACTTCCTGTTTCGGGCCGCTCAGATCGATAAAGGCTGCGGTATGACCGCTGAAGGTACGGAACTGATTGCCCAGGCGCACATCGACCGTGGCGCCGTTGATGCGCTCGACCGGCGGACGCGGCTCAATCGCCAGCTTGCCGCTGTCCAGCCAGGCTTCGATATCGCGATCGCATAATCTCATTGCGGTAACTCCATGACATGAGTGTAGCAAACCGGCAGGCGTGCCTGCCGCCGGTCTGCCTCACGTCCTCAGGGACGTGAACTATTCAAAAAACTGGTTGATTTTCGCCTTGAGGATATCGATGGCGATACGGTTCTTCCCGCCGCGTGGCACGATGATATCCGCGTACTGCTTAGACGGTTCGATAAACTGCAGGAACATCGGACGCACGGTCTTCTGATACTGGCTCATTACCGAATCCATGGAGCGGCCACGCTCATTGACGTCACGTTTCATACGGCGCATCAGACAGATGTCGAGCGGCGTGTCCACGAAGATGGAGAAGTTGAGCTCCTGGCGCAGGCGCGCGTCGGTCAGCAGCAGGATCCCCTCAAGGATAATTACCTTCTTCGCCTTGAGGATCTGCGTTTCCTGGGTGCGGGTGTGCTCGACATAGCTATACACCGGCAGCTCAATATCCTGCCCGGCTTTGACGGCCTGCAGATGCTGCAGCAGTAAATCATGATCCATCGCGCTCGGATGGTCATAATTGGTTTTAACCCTCTCTTCCATGGTGAGGTGACTTTGATCTTTGTAATACGCATCTTCCGGGATAACCCCGATATGCTCGCCACCAACCTGATCACGGATTTCACGATAGAGCGTGCTGGCAATTAAACTTTTACCGGATGCGGAAGCGCCGGCAATGCCTACAATCACGCACTGATGGGACTTGTCAGTCATACTTTTTTAAGACCTGATAACTGGAGCCTGCCACTGGTCACACATTACGTGGGCAGCTGACGGGCCGAAATGGAGAGGGTGTGTTCGCGCTAAGTATAGGGATTTCGGCCTTTTGATGCCAGAGAAATGGCGTCTGCGACTTTTCAGACTTTCTCCTTTGGACGCCACTCATTTCACCGATAAACTAGTGTCACCCCCTACTCAGAAAAAAATGGCCTGCGCAGCGGGCCGTTCAGATAACCCGTGTCGCGAACGTGACGACCGAATGATGCATCAGGAGTTGTATGCACTGGAAGACTTTGACCTATTTTGGCGACAGCATGCTGTTGATTCCGACAGCGGTGATTATTGCGCTGATTCTGCCGTGGAAGAGTGATAACCGTCTTACGGTGTTTTACTGGATTGTGGCATTTGGCCTGGCCGGTCTGACCGTCAGCCTTTCTAAAATTCTGTTTCTGGGCTTTGGCATCGGCAGCGCCCGCTTCAACTTTACCGGCTTCAGCGGTCACAGCGCCATGTCTGCCACCCTGTGGCCAGTGATGCTGTGGCTGATCTCCGGGCGCTGGCCTGCGCTGCTGCGCGTGGCGGCGATTGGCGTTGGCTATCTGATCCCGCTGATGGTCGGTTTCTCCCGTCTCGTTATCCACGCACACTCGAAAAGTGAGGTGGCGACCGGTCTGCTGCTGGGCTTCACGCTGAGCACCGCGTTTCTGATCTCCCAGCGCCGCACCGCGCTAAAGGGCTTCAGCTGGCCGCAAATCGGGGCCGCGCTGCTCGTGCCGTTTGTCCTGATGAGTCACGGTCGCGTTGCCACTACCCAGCAGTTTCTGGAGCGCTTCTCTGCCAGCCTGGCGGGTCTGGAAAAACCCTACACCCGGGCCGATCTTTTTCGCCAGTAATCAACAGGCTGCCCATCGATATTTCCCTGCCCGTCAATTCGCTGAATAACGGGCAAACTCGATTTCCTCCCTTTTTTCTTTGCCGAATGTGCTAGCATGCAGTCAGAGAATGACCGGTGCCTGATTCGCCATTGCGGAGCCCTGCACCCTGCCGGAAGTCTGCATGACGATTGAGATCTTTGCCCCGCAAAATAGCACACCTGGCCACTGGCTCTCGGCCCTGCTCCTGGGCTGTGCGGTATTTGTCCTGACGCTGTTCTGTCTTGAACTGATCGTGGTGAGCGTGAAAATTTCACCGCTCTGGTTCCCGACCACCTTCATGACTATTGTGGTGTTTCGCTGCCCGCTACGTCAGCTGCCGCTGCTGCTGACGGCCTGCGTGCTCGGCACCGCAGCCGCTAATGCCATCGTCATCGGCCCTGCCCTCGCTAACATTAAATTCGCCCTGCTCAACCTGGTGCAGGCGGGCGTGGGCGGGATGCTGCTGCGCGCCCTGCTCGATCGGCGTGCGCCGCTGAATTCGCTGCACGACTGGGCACGGCTGGTGCTGTCGGTGGGCATTGTGACCCCGCTGCTCGGCGGGCTGCTGGCGCTGTGGATGCTCAGGGTTAGCGGGCACGCGTCGTTTCCCTTCTTCTATACCTGGGTGATCTCTGAAATCATCGGCATGCTGGTGTTAGGCCCGATGTTACTGCTGATGCCGTGGCCGCTGCGGCGCGCGCACTTCAGCGATCTGCGTCCGGCGGAGTGCGTGCTGACGCTGCTTATCACTTTAGGCGCCAGCTACCTGGCACTGCGTTTTATGCCGTGGCCCTTTACCTTTATCGTGGTGATCCTCTTCTGGTGCGCCGTTCGCCTGCCTAAGCTGCAGGCGTTTGTGCTGTTCTTCCTCAATGCCAGCTTTATCGCATTATTGCTGGCCTGTAACCTGGTCAGCGTGGTGAATAACAACACCGCGCTGGGCCCGGTCTCCAGCTGGTTACCCTTCCTGCTGGTCCTGATCCCCAGCCATATTATGTCGCTGGTGATGGATGCGTTCCGGCGCGAAAAGCTGCATATCACCGACAGTGAAACCCGTTTCCGTCATGCGATGGAGTACTCCGCGATCGGTATGGCGCTGGTCGCGCCGCAGGGTAACTGGCTGCAGGTGAACCGTTCGCTTTGCCAGATCCTGGGTTATCCGGCGGAGGAGCTGAAGCGGCTGACGTTTCAGCAGATTACCCATCCCGACGATCTGGCTCTCGACCTGCAGCAGGTAAACCAGCTGCTGGAAGGTGAGATTGATACCTACACCTTTGAAAAACGCTATTTCCGCAAGGATGGTGAGATCGTCTGGGCGCGGCTGACGGTGTCGCTGGTGCGTGACGGCGACACGGCACCGCTCTATTTTATTGCGCAGATCATCGACATCTCCGAGCTGAAAAAGAGCGAGCAGGTAAACCGGCGCCTGATGGAGCGCATCACGCTGGCGAATGAGGCGGGCGGCATCGGCGTCTGGGAGTGGAACCTGCTGACCGGCGAGATGCTGTGGGACAAGCGCATGTACGCCCTGTTTGGTCTGGCTCCGCATGAGTCGCCCAGCTATGACCTCTGGCTCCATCTGCTGCATACCGCCGATCGCGAATATGCCGCATTGACGGTGCAGCAGGCGATAGAGCTGCGCAGTGCGTTCCATATGGAGTATCGCATCGTGGACGCGCAGGGTCAGCGCTGGATCCGCACGCAGGCGAACCGGCAGCTGAGTAAAGAGGGCCGTATCGAGCGTATGCTCGGCATCTGTCAGGACATTACGCCGCTGCGCGATCTTAATGAAGCGCTGTTTCAGGAGAAAGAGCGCATGGCGATCACCCTGGACTCGATCGGCGAGGCGGTGATCAGTACCGATGAAGCGATGCGCGTGGCCTTTATGAATCCGGTGGCGGAGAAGATGAGCGGCTGGTCTCAGGAGCAGGCCGCCGGCAAGCCGCTGAGCGAGCTGCTGCACATCACCCAGGGACAGACCGGCCCTGAGGTGGAGAATCTGCTTCTGTGCCAGTTACCGCCAGAAAAAATCACCCCCGATCTGGATGAAGATCTGGTGCTGCACACCCCGGATGGCGGCCATATCGATATTCACTACAGCATTACGCCACTGCGCTCCGAAGCGGGTCTTGAACAGGGCGCGGTGATGGTTATTCAGGATGTGAGCGAGTCGCGAAAACTGATGAAGCGCCTGAGCTACAGCGCGCTGCATGACACCCTGACACGTTTGCCTAACCGGGCCAGTTTTGAGCTGCAGCTTAAGCGACTGCTGTTTGACGCGGCTGAACATCATCATCAGCACGTGCTGGTGTTCATCGACCTGGATAAGTTTAAAGCGGTCAATGACAGCGCCGGCCATGCTGCGGGCGATGCGTTACTGCGGGAACTCTCAGAGCTGATGCAGCACCATCTGCGCAGCAGTGATTTCCTGGCCCGACTGGGCGGCGATGAGTTTGCCCTGCTGATGGCCGACTGTCAGGTCGACCAGGCGCGTGACGTGGTGCAGCGGATTGTGGCCGCCGTAAACGACTATCGTTTCCAGTGGCAGGAACGCCGCTATCAGGTGGGGGCGAGCGCGGGCGTCACACAGATTTCCGCTGACAACTGTGTCAGCGGTGATGTGCTGTCGCAGGCAGACATCGCCTGCTACAACGCCAAACGCAGCGGGCGCGGACGGCTGGTCGTCTTTGAACAGCATCGTCTGCCGCTGCCGGGCAACCCTCAGGGAGTGGATGCTGCGATGATTGATGCGCTGCAAATTGAGCTGCCCGCCTGGGCTGTCGCCCCGCCTAAAACGCCTCAGTCAGCCTTTATCTGGCTGCTGGAGGTCCAGCTGTTGACTGCGGAGGGGATTCTGGTGGATGAAGCCCTGCTGCGTCATAACCTGCCGGATGAAACGCTGCGTCGCCGGCTCGATAGCAATATCATCGAGGCCTTTTTCCGCCAGGACGTCGGGACGCTCAACAAAAAAGGGATCCCGGTCATCCTGCCGCTGAGTGAAGAGCTGCTCGGTGACGCCGCTTTTGTGCAGCAACTCTGTCAGCGCTTTGTCGCTGCAGGTCTCGCCAGCAGCCGCTGTGGTTTTGCTTTCCCGGCCGCCAGCGTACTGAGTAAGAGCGATCGGCTCTATACCGCGCTGCTGCAGCTGCGTGAGTGTGGCTGTCGCATCGCGCTGCACCATTTTGGCCGCAATCTGGACGCCTTTAATCTGCTGAGTGACGAAGTGGTCGATTACCTGGTGCTGGCACCGGAACTGGTCGCTAACGCCCACACCAGCCTGATGGATGAGATGCTGCTGACCATCATTCAGGGCCAGGCAAAGCAGCGCCATATTTCGGTGCTGGCGGGTCCGGTTTCCGTTCCGGCGGTGCTTAGCACGCTGGCTGATCTTGACGTCGATGGCGTCTGGGGCAGCGCGGTAACCGAGCGTCAGCCGCTCCGTTCCCTGGCAGAAGATCGCCTCTTTGCTATCCGCTGATTCCCGCGCTGGCCGCTTGCCACCCTGCTGAAGCTGCGCTAAAGTCGCCCCCTTTTTTCCGGCATGGGGGCGAAAATGTTCATAGGATTCGATTACGGCACGGCTAACTGCTCCATTGCAGTGAGCGAAAATGGCTCGCCGCGTCTGTTAACGCTGGAAAAGGGTCAGCGTCTGCTGCCGTCAATGATCTGTGCACCGACCCGCGAGTCGGTCAGCGAATGGCTCTATCGCCATCATCAGGTGGCCACCCCAGACAGTGAAACCACCGCGCTGCTGCAGCGCGCGCTGCGTTACAACCGCGAAGAGGATATCGAGGTTCAGCCCGGCAGCGTGCAATTTGGTCTGACCGCCCTGCAGCACTACATGGTCGATCCCGAAGATGTCTGGTTCGTTAAATCCCCCAAATCCTTTCTGGGTGCCAGTGGCCTGAAGCCACAGCAGATCGCCCTGTTTGAAGATCTGGTCTGCGCCATGATGCTGCACATCCGCCAGCAGGGTGAAAGCCAGCTCGGGCAGACCCTCGATCAGGCGGTGATCGGTCGCCCTGTCAACTTCCAGGGGCTGGGCAGCGATGAGTCGAACCAGCAGGCAGAGGGTATCCTGCTGCGTGCCGCCCACCGCGCCGGATTCCGTGACGTTGAGTTTCAGTTTGAACCCGTCGCCGCTGGACTCGATTTCGAAGCGACCCTGCAGCAGGAGACGCGGGTGCTGGTGGTGGATATTGGCGGCGGCACCACCGACTGCTCGATGTTGCTGATGGGCCCGCAATGGCGCAACAGAGCCGACCGTCGTGAAAGCCTGCTGGGCCACAGTGGCTGTCGCGTCGGCGGTAACGATCTGGATATCATGCTGGCCTTTAAGACGCTGATGCCGCTGCTGGGTCTGGGCGGCAACACTCAGAAGGGCACCGCCCTGCCCGCGCTGCCGTGGTGGAACGCGATTGCCATCAACGATGTGCCGGCGCAGAGCGACTTTTACAGCGCCGCCTGCGGGAAATGGCTGCGGGATTTAGTGCGTGACGCAGAACAGGGTGACATCGTGGCGCGTCTGCTGAAAGTGTGGCAGCAGAAGCTGAGTTACCGCCTGGTGCGCGCGGCGGAAGAGAGCAAGATTGCGCTGTCAGACGCCCCGGTGCATACCGCCTCACTCGACTTCGTGGCCGCCGCGCTGCAGACAGACGTGAGTGTGGGTCAGCTGCAGGAGGCGATCAGTCAGCCGCTGGAGAAAATTCTTGAGCAGGTGCAGCTCGCCTTAGCCACCAGCCAGATTAAGCCTGATGTCATTTACCTGACGGGCGGCAGTGCGCGTTCGCCTCTGCTGCGCGCGGCGCTGCAGCAGACGCTGCCCGACACGCCGATTGCCGGTGGCGATGATTTCGCCTCGGTCACGGCCGGTCTGGCCCGCTGGGCAGAGGTGTTGTTCCGGTAATAGTGCTCTTCTTTACTCTGCAATGAAAAAACGGCACCCGTGAGTGCCGTTTTTTTTGCGGGTAACTGAGAGCAGGCTCAGGGAGCCTGTGCCTTTCGCAAAGACGCAAAACCCGCCATCCCTGGCGGGCTCAGCGCGGGCCATCCCTGGCCCGCTATGCTTTGCTACTGGCGCAGACTCCCATCGCTTTACGTCTGAGAGTCGTCCGTTCAGGTGTTATTGAGGATCAGAAGGCAATATTGGCGCTGATACCGCCGATAAAGGCATCTTTAACTTCACTCACCGCGCCCGGTGCCACCACATACTGCAGGTTAGGTCGCAGTGACATCCAGTTCGTCACTTTGGCGTTGTAGTAAACCTCATAGTTGTACTCTGACCCTTCCTGAATCGGCAGATAGGTCGGGCTGTCAAAGCGGCTCTCACCATTAGCCTGATTCTGCTGACGCAGTGAGCGGGTATAGTCGCTGTTCACATGAATGCGTGATGCGCCTACGCCAATCTCATCCTGCGGACGGGCATCAAACGGACCGGTCCAGGTCAAGGCGACAGACTGGTAGTTGTCGGTTTTCGAGGTCTTGTGATCGTTCATCACAGCCTGCACCCGCACGCCCAGACCACGATTCACATCGCCATCCTGCGCGGTCAGCTGCTGTTGTAACAGCAGATAGCCGCCATAGGCGTGAGCCTGATCCTGATAGCCGCCGTTGCGCCAGCTGCCATAGACATCGCCATCCACTGACGAGTAGTAGTAGCCGATGCGGTAGTTACCCGGTAATTTCTCCGGCCCGAACGTCGGTTTCCAGCCCAGTTCGACCGGCACCAGATTGCCTTCAGAGTTGCTGGTATCCAGCCGGAAGCCATCGCCGCGATCGTAGTTGGCGCGGTTCTGGTTGTAGAAACCCACCTGGAAGAACAGCTCAGGCGTCATATTGATTTTTACCCGACCGCCCCACTGCGAGACAGGCCAGTTGAACCAGCGGTCGCCGCGCCAGTTACCCGCCTGGCCGCTGCCCAGCGCCAGGTTCTGGAACAGATTGCCGTCGAAGTTATCGAAGTCCTCGCCCACGGTGACCCGCCCGGCTTTCAGATCAACCACATCGTTGAACAGCCCTTTGCGCAACCAGAACTGCGTCAGCCGCCAGGTCTGACCGCGACCGTACACCTCCTGAACCGATGAGAGCATACCGGTGCGTTTATCCGCCACCTGCTCAGAGAGATTCTGTCCGTCGCGGTTAGTGACGGTCATCTGAAACTCTGCATCCTGCCAGTTCAGCAGTTTTTCCAGGTCGAAGTTGGTGCCAAACGTCCACTGATCGCTGTAGCGCATGGTGGTGTTGGTATCTGCGCCGCCCCCCAGATTAGCGGCACTTTCCATGGTGTAGTTAACGTCAAACTTAATCCCTTCGTCCTGCAGCTGCGTTCGGTAACCGTCCCAGTCACCAAACATCCATTCGGAATCCGGGCTCAGAGCGTCAGCCGCCATAGCGGGCGCGGAGAGAATAGCCAGGATCAGGGTGCCGGTTGCCACACGGCGCAGCGGAAAAGCGTGCTCTGCTTGTCTGTTTTTCATGGTGCGTTTTCTTATGTGAGTGACAGGAAGTGACGCGCAGAGGATAGTGCTGGATAAGCTTCAGTTTTTGTAAATACGTGCGCATAATTTCCTGAAACATCAGTTTATTAACGCATTTGTGATCGGGATCGCTGAATGGTTATTCTGCGGGCAGAAAGCGCATTTTTTGACAGGCGTAATCGATAAAGGGGCGCTAGCGCCCCCTGAATCAGCGGCTGGCCTCGTCCAGCTGTGCAATCTGCTCTGGGGTCAGGGTCAGTTGTGTCGCCCCCACCAGGTCGTCGATCTGCTGAAGCGAGGTGGCGCTGACAATCGGCGCGGTAATCCCGGGACGGGCAATCTGCCAGGCGAGTGCGACCTGCGTCGGCGTCACCTGATGCGCCTCGCTGATGGTATCCAGCGCGTCGAGAATCCGCAATCCGCGCGGATTGAGGTATTTCTCTACCACGCCCTGCCCCCGTGCGCTTTTTCCGGCATCAGCCGCATCCCGGTATTTGCCACTGAGAAAACCGCTCGCCAGCGAGTAGTAGTTAATAACGCCCAGACCGTGCGCCATGACCACCGGCTCAAGCTCCGATTCATAGGGCTGACGATCGTAGAGGTTATATTCAGGTTGTAAGGTCTCATAACGCGCCAGCCCCTGGCTCTCACTCACCTGCAATGCCTCCTCAAGCCGCGCCGCACTGTAGTTAGAGGCTCCGATGGCGCGCACTTTCCCTTCCCTGATCAGGTTGTCGAAGGCACTCAGGGTGTCGGCCAGCGGCGTATCCTGGTCGTCGCGATGCGCCTGATAGAGATCGATATAGTCAGTCTGTAACCGGCGCAGTGAATCTTCGACCGCCTGGCGAATATATTGCGGCTTCAGCCCGGTTTTCTCGGGTGACAGCTCCATGCCGACCTTGGTCGCCAGTACGATCTGGTCACGTTTACCGCTTTTTTTCAGCCACTCACCAATAATGGTTTCCGATTCTCCCCCTTTGTTGCCCGGTGCCCAGCGGGAATAGACGTCGGCGGTGTCGATAAACCAGAGTCCTTTCTCCACCAGCGCATCCAGCAGCGAAAAGGAGGTCGGCTGATCTACCGTCCAGCCAAATACATTGCCGCCAAACGTCAGTAACGGCACCGCGATACCACTGTCACCTAACTGCCGGGTTTGATTCTGACTCATCCTCTGCTCCTTATTTGCCTGATAAAGGGTCTTTATTTCAGCATAGCAAAGGGATTTTCATGGCTTAATGACGATTGTGCTGCGATTAATGAAAGAACAGGCATAATTACGCCGTCCTGACAGATATCCTTAATTCCTTCAATTTCTGCCTGTCAGAGGCGACTACACTCTGTCGTTTGCAGGCTCCCCCTTTGATGCCTGCGCCTGGGACTACGTCACTGCTGGAGAGCATCAACAATCATGAGCACCCGACATCCTGTTATGAAAAAAACCCTGATCGTGCTGGCCCTGATCGCCGTGGCCGCTGGCGGCTATTACGTCTGGCAGCGCCCCGCTGAGCCGCAGAGCAGCCAGAGTGGCTCGCCAGCCCCACGCGGTAAGGGTGGCGATGACGGCGCACGCCGTTCGCTGGCACCGGTTCAGGCCGCTACAGCGACCCGCCAGAGCGTGCCGCAATATCTGAGCGGTCTCGGCACCGTCACCGCCGCCAATACCGCCACGGTGCGCAGCCGGGTGAATGGCGATCTGCTGGCGATTCATTTTACCGAAGGTCAGCAGGTCAAAGCGGGCGAGTTGCTGGCGGAAGTCGATCCGCGGCCTTATCAGGTAGCCCTCACCCAGGCACAGGGCCAGCTGGCGAAAGATCAGGCGACGCTGGCTAACGCCCGCCGGGACCTGGCACGCTATGAAAAGCTGGCGAAAACATCGCTGGTGTCGCAACAGGATCTGGATACCCAGCGCTCACTGGTCAGCGAAACGCTCGGCACGCTGAAAGCCGATGAGGGCAGTGTCGCCAGTGCGCAGCTTAACCTCACCTACAGTCGGATCACCGCACCCATTGCCGGCCGGGTGGGTCTGAAACAGGTGGATGTCGGCAACTACGTGACCAGCGGCGACACCAACGGCATTGTGATCATCACCCAGACGCAGCCGATCGATGTGGTCTTTACCCTGGCAGAAAACAGCATCACGCCGATTCTGAAAGCGCAGAAAAGCGGTGAGCCACTGCTGGTGGAAGCCTGGGATCGCAGTAACCAGAATCTGATTGCCAGCGGTAAGCTGCTGAGCCTGGACAACCAGATTGATGTCACCACCGGCACCATCAAAATCAAAGCGCGTTTTGACAATCAGGATGACACGCTTTTCCCCAACCAGTTCGTCAATGTGCGTCTCAAGGTCAACACCCTGCAGGATGCGATTGTGATCCCGCCTGCCGCGCTGCAGATGGGCAACGAGGGCCACTTTGTCTGGGTGGTCAACAGCGACAACAAGGTCAGTAAGAAAAGCGTGATGGCCGGGCTGCAGGACAGCCAGAAGGTGGTGGTCAGCGCCGGTCTGGAAGCGGGTGAGCGTGTCGTCACCGACGGTCTGGATCGCCTGACTGAAGGTGCGAAAGTCGAGGTCGTGACCGCCCAGAGCAGTGCACCGGGCAGCAGCCGGGCCACCCTGCCGTCAAAAGGAGAGCGTGAGTAATGCAGGTCATGCCTCCCGATCACAGTGGCGGGCCGTCACGGCAGTTTATTCTGCGTCCGGTCGCCACCACGCTGTTGATGATTGCGATTTTACTGGCCGGGGTGCTGGGTTATCGCTTCCTGCCGGTGTCGGCCCTGCCAGAAGTAGACTATCCGACCATCCAGGTGGTCACGCTCTATCCGGGCGCCAGCCCGGATGTGGTCACCTCTTCCATTACCGCCCCGCTGGAGCGCCAGTTTGGCCAGATGTCCGGCCTGAAACAGATGGCGTCGCAAAGCGCGGGGGGCGCCTCGGTTGTGACCCTGCAGTTCCAGCTGTCGCTGCCGCTGGATGTGGCTGAGCAGGAGGTGCAGGCCGCCATTAACTCCGCCACCAACCTGCTGCCCAACGATCTGCCCAATCCACCGGTCTACAGCAAAGTGAACCCGGCCGATCCGCCGATCATGACGCTGGCGGTCACCACCAGCAGCATGCCGCTGACGCAGGTTCAGGACATGGTGGAAACGCGGGTGGCGCAGAAGATTTCTCAGGTCAGCGGCGTCGGCCTCGTCACCCTGTCGGGCGGTCAGCGTCCGGCCGTGCGGGTAAAAATGAATGCCCAGGCGCTGGCGGCGCTGGGTCTGACCAGCGAAAGCGTGCGCACCGCGATCAGCAATGCCAACGTCAACTCCGCCAAAGGGAGCCTGGATGGCCCGACCCGCTCGGTCACCCTGTCAGCCAATGACCAGATGAAATCTGCCGAGGATTACCGCCAGCTGATTATCAGCTACAAAAATGGCGCACCGGTGCGGCTTGGCGACGTAGCGACCATCGAACAGGGCGCGGAAAACAGCTGGCTGGGTGCGTGGGCCAACCGCGATGCGGCGATTGTGCTCAACGTTCAGCGTCAGCCCGGAGCCAATATCATCGCCACCGCCGACAGCATTCGCGCCATGCTGCCTGCGCTGACGGCGACGCTGCCAAAATCGGTGGAGGTGAAACTGCTCACCGACCGCACCACCAATATCCGCGCGTCGGTCAGTGACACACAGCATGAGCTGATGCTGGCGATGGCGCTGGTGGTGATGATTATCTACCTCTTTCTGCGCAATGTGCCGGCCACCCTGATCCCGGCAGTCGCCGTGCCGCTGTCGCTGATCGGCACCTTTGCCGCGATGTATTTCCTCGGTTTTTCGATCAACAACCTCACGCTGATGGCGCTGACCATCGCCACCGGCTTTGTGGTCGACGATGCCATCGTGGTGATTGAGAACATCTCACGCTATATCGAGAAAGGAGAAAAGCCGCTCACCGCTGCGCTGAAAGGGGCTGGCGAGATCGGCTTCACCATCATCTCCCTCACCTTCTCGCTGATTGCGGTGCTTATCCCGCTGCTGTTTATGGGGGATGTGATTGGCCGCCTGTTCCGCGAATTTGCCGTGACGCTGGCGGTGGCGATTCTGATTTCTGCCGTGGTCTCGCTGACGCTGACGCCGATGATGTGCGCCAGAATGCTCAGCGCAGAGTCGCTGCGCAAACAGAACCGTTTCTCCCGGGCCAGTGAAGCGATGTTTGACCGCATCGTGGCCGTTTACGGTCGCGGCCTGAGCCGGGTGCTGAATCACCCCTGGCTGACGCTGTCGGTGGCGCTGGGAACGCTGGTACTGACCCTGGTGCTCTGGATGATCATCCCCAAAGGCTTCTTCCCGCAGCAGGACAACAGCATTATTCAGGGTACGCTGCAGGCTCCCCAGTCCGTTTCCTACGCCAGCATGGCGCAGCGAACCCGCGACGTCGCCTCGGTCATCATGAAAGATCCGGCGGTGCAGAGCCTGACCTCCTTTGTCGGCGTGGATGGCACCAACGCCTCGCTGAACAGCGCGCGGCTGCAGATCAACCTGAAACCGCTGGATGAGCGTGACGACCGCATTCCTGAAATCGAGCAGCGCCTGCAACAGCAGGTCAGTCAGCTGCCGGGCGTCCAGCTGTGGCTGCAGGCGGTGCAGGATCTCACTATCGATACGCAGGCGAGCCGCACCCCCTATCAGTTCACGCTGCAGTCGGGTTCCCTGTCGTCGCTCAGCACCTGGGTGCCCGCCCTGCTGACCCAGCTCAGAACCCTGCCGCAGCTGCGCGATGTCAGCAGCGACTGGCAGGATCAGGGGCTGGAAGCCTACGTCAATGTCGATCGCGACAGCGCCAGCCGCCTCGGCATCAGCATGGCGGATGTCGATAATGCGCTCTATAACGCCTTCGGCCAGCGGCTGATCTCCACCATCTACACCCAGGCCAATCAGTATCGCGTGGTGCTGGAGCAGGACAATCACGCCACGCCGGGTCTGCAGAGCCTGGACGCGATTCGCCTGAACAGCACCGACGGCGGCAGCGTGCCGCTGAGCGCCATCGCCCGCATCGAACAGCGCCATGCGCCCCTCAGCATCAGCCATCTCGACCAGTTTCCTTCGGCGACCTTCTCCTTCAACGTCGCTGACGGCTACTCGCTGGAAGATGCGGTGAAAGCGGTGTCGCAGGCTGAAGCGGAGCTGGGGATGCCGGCGGAGATGATGACCCAGTTCCAGGGCAGCACCCTGGCGTTCGAAGCGGCGCTGAGCAGCACCGTCTGGCTGATTGTGGCGGCGATTGTCGCGATGTATATCGTGCTGGGCGTGCTCTATGAGAGCTTTATCCACCCCATCACCATCCTCTCCACCTTGCCCACGGCCGGTGTCGGCGCGCTGCTGGCACTGATGCTCAGCGGTAACGAGCTGGATATTGTGGCGATCATCGGCATCATCCTGCTGATCGGTATTGTGAAAAAGAATGCCATCATGATGATCGACTTTGCGCTGGCGGCCGAACGTGAACAGGGGATGAAACCCTATGACGCCATCTATCAGGCCTCACTGCTGCGCTTCCGTCCGATTCTGATGACCACGCTGGCGGCCCTGCTGGGTGCGCTGCCGCTGATGCTCAGCACCGGCGTCGGCGCGGAACTGCGTCATCCGCTGGGGATTGCGATGGTCGGCGGCCTGATTCTGAGTCAGGTGCTGACGCTGTTCACCACGCCGGTGATCTACCTGCTGTTTGATCGCCTGGCGCACGCCACCCGCCGCCGCTTCGGCCGCACGGAGGCCGCAGAGTGAAGTTCTTTGCCCTGTTTATTCACCGGCCCGTCGCTACCACCCTGCTGACGCTGGCCATCGCGCTGGCCGGAATTCTGGGGTTCCGGCTGCTGCCGGTTGCCCCGCTGCCGCAGGTCGATTTTCCGGTGATCGTCATCTCCGGCTCGCTGCCGGGGGCCTCACCCGAGATTATGGCGTCGTCGGTCGCCACGCCGCTGGAGCGGTCGCTGGGACGTATCGCGGGCGTCAGTGAAATGACCTCGATGAGCTCGCTGGGCAGTACCCGTATCATTCTGGTGTTCGATTTCGACCGCGACATCAACGGTGCCGCGCGCGACGTGCAGGCTGCGCTGAACGCGGCGCAAAGCCTGCTGCCGACCGGCATGCCCTCACGTCCGACTTACCGCAAAGTGAACCCCTCTGATGCGCCGATTATGATCATGACGCTGACCTCGGATACCTACAATCCGGGCCAGCTCTACGATTATGCCTCGACGCAGCTGGCGCAGAAGCTGTCGCAGATTCAGGGGGTCGGCGACGTTACCGTGGGGGGCAGTTCGCTGCCCGCCGTGCGCGTGGCGCTGAATCCGCAGGCGCTGTTTAATCAGGGTGTCTCGCTGGATGCGGTGCGTACCGCCATTTCCGACGCCAACCAGCGCCGCCCGCAGGGCGCAGTGGATGATTCACAGCAGCGCTGGCAGTTGCGCACCAATGACGCGCTGCAGACCGCCCGCGAGTATCAGCCGCTGATCGTGCATTATAAAAACGGCGCGGCGGTGAAGCTGTCTGATGTGGCGACCGTGGAAGATTCGGTTCAGGACGTACGCAACGCCGGGATGTCACGCGGTAAACCGGCCGTGCTGTTACTGATCCGCAAAACCCCTGACGCGAACGTCATTGAGACGGTTGACCGCATCCGTGCTGAGATGCCGCTGCTGCATGAGGTGATCCCGGCCGCCATCGACCTGCAGATTGCCCAGGATCGCTCCCCTACCATCCGCGCCTCGCTGCATGAAGTGGAGCAGTCGCTGTTAATCGCCGTCGGGCTGGTGATTCTGGTGGTGTTCGTGTTCCTGCGCTCCGGGCGCGCCACGCTGATCCCCGCCATCGCCGTGCCGGTCTCGCTGATTGGCACCTTCGCGGCCATGTACCTGTGCGGCTTCAGCCTCAACAACCTGTCGCTGATGGCGCTGACCATAGCCACCGGCTTTGTGGTGGACGATGCGATCGTGGTGCTGGAGAACATCGCCCGCCATGTGGAAGCGGGTATGAAACCGCTGGCCGCCGCGCTGAAGGGCGTGCGCGAAGTGGGCTTTACCGTGCTGTCGATGAGCCTGTCGCTGATTGCGGTTTTCCTGCCGCTGCTGATGATCGGCGGGCTGATTGGCCGTTTCTTCTCTGAATTTGCCATTACCCTGTCGGTGGCGATCGCCATCTCGCTGGTTATTTCGATCACCCTGACGCCGATGATGTGCGCGTATCTGCTGAAGCCTCACGCGCCACGCAGCCAGCCGCGCCGGCGCGGTGCAGGTCGGCTGCTGATGGCGATTCAGCAGGGCTATGGCCGATCGTTAAGCGTGGTGCTGAATCATGCGCGCTGGGTGCTGCTGCTCTTTTTCGCCACGATTGCCCTGACCGGCTGGCTGTTTGTCTCTATCCCGAAAACCTTTATGCCGGAACAGGATACCGGGCGACTCGCCGGGTTTATCTCCGCGGACCAGAGCATCTCGTTTCAGGCGATGCGCAGTAAGCTGCAGGATTTCATGGAGATCGTCGGAGCCGACCCGGCGGTAGACAGCGTGGTGGGCTTTACCGGTGGCATGCGCACCAACAGCGGCTCCATGTTTATCTCCCTGAAACCGCTCTCTGAGCGGAAAGAGAACGCGCAGGCGGTTATCGCCCGGCTGCGCGACAAGCTGGCGAAAGAGCCGGGTGCCAGCCTCTATCTGAATGCGGTGCAGGATCTGCGCGTCGGCGGCCGGGAGTCGAACGCCGGATACCAGTATTCGCTGCTGTCGGACGATCTCAATGCGCTGCGCACCTGGGAGCCGAAAATCCGTCAGGCGTTCTCTGCCCTGCCGCAGCTGGCGGATGTGAACTCCGATCAGCAGGATAAAGGCAGCGAGATGGCGCTGACCTACGATCGAGAAAGCATGGCCCGTCTGGGCATCGATGTCTCCGAAGCCAATGCGCTGTTAAATAACGCCTTTGGTCAGCGGCAGATCTCCACCATCTACCAGCCGCTTAACCAGTACAAAGTGGTGATGGAGGTGGATCCGCGCTATACCCAGGATATCAGTGCCCTGTCACAGATGTTTGTGATAAACAGCGAAGGCAAAGCGATTCCGCTGTCGTGGTTCGCCCACTGGCAGCCCGCCAATGCCCCACTGTCGGTGAACCATGAAGGGCTGTCGGCTGCCTCGACCATCTCGTTCAATCTGCCGGAAGGGGTTTCGCTGTCACAGGCCTCTGACGCGATTGAGCGCACCATGACCGCGCTGGGCGTGCCTTCCAGCGTACGCGGCAGCTTTGCCGGCACGGCGCAGGTGTTTCAGCAGTCGCAAAGCAGCCAGCTGTGGCTGATGCTGGCGGCGATTGCCGCGGTCTATATCGTGCTGGGGATCCTCTATGAGAGCTATGTGCATCCGCTGACGATCCTTTCCACACTGCCTTCGGCGGGCGTGGGCGCGCTGCTGGCGCTGGAACTGTTTGATACCCCCTTCAGCCTGATTGCCCTGATTGGTATCCTGCTGCTGATCGGTATCGTGAAAAAGAACGCCATCATGATGGTCGATTTTGCGCTGGAAGCTGAGCGCAACGGCCAGCTCAGCGCACGGGATGCCATTTTCCAGGCGTGTCTGCTGCGCTTCCGGCCGATCATGATGACCACACTGGCGGCGCTGTTTGGCGCGCTGCCGCTGGTGTTATCCAGTGGCGACGGGGCGGAACTGCGTCAGCCGCTGGGGATTACCATTGCAGGGGGTCTGGTGATGAGTCAGTTACTGACGCTCTACACCACGCCGGTGATCTACCTGATGATGGATAAGCTGCGGCGCAGAAAGCGGTCGCGGTCAGCCGCACCGCAGACGTAACGCCTGAGACTGCGGCAGGCCACCGGGCAGATCGGCTGAATCGGGGGAAGGGATGAGTACGCAAAGCACGAACGTCCGCTGGCAGCTGTGGATTGCCGCCATCGGCTTTTTTATGCAGACGCTGGACACCACCATCGTGAATACAGCTATTCCGGCGATGGCGCACGATCTGGGCGTCAGTCCGCTGCACATGCATGCGGTGATCGTCTATTACGTCCTCACCGTGGCGGTGATGCTGCCGGTCAGCGGCTGGCTGGCGGATCGCTTTGGCGTGCGCAACATCTTCTTCAGCGCGATCCTGCTGTTCAGCCTGGGATCGCTGCTGTGTGCCCTCTCCGGCACGCTGGATCAGCTGGTGCTGGCGCGGGTGGTTCAGGGGATTGGTGGTGCCATGATGGTGCCGGTGGGGCGACTGACGGTGATGAAAATCGTTCCGCGTGAGCAGTATATGTCCGCCATGACCTTTGTCACCCTGCCCGGCCAGATTGGCCCGCTGCTGGGCCCGGCGCTGGGCGGGGTGCTGGTCGAATACGCCAGCTGGCACTGGATCTTCCTGATTAATATCCCGGTCGGCATCGCCGGCGCGATTGCCACCCTGATGCTGATGCCCAACTACAGCATGCAGACCCGCCGCTTCGATTTTGCCGGTTTTTTTCTGCTGGCCGCCGGTATGGCGACCCTGACGCTGGCGCTGGACGGTCAGCGCAGCAGCGGCGGCTCCGCCCTGCTGCTGGGTGCGATGATCCTTGCGGGCCTGTTCTCGCTGCTGTTCTACCTGATGCACGCGCGCGGCAATGATAACGCGCTGTTCAGCCTGAAGCTGTTTGATAACCGCCTCTACGCTATCGGCCTGCTGGGCAGTTTTACCGGCCGTATCGGCAGCGGCATGCTGCCCTTTATGACGCCCATCTTCCTGCAGCTCGGCATGGGCTACAGCCCGTTCCACGCCGGTCTGATGATGATTCCGATGGTGCTGGGCAACATGGGGATGAAGCGTATTGTGGTGCGCATCGTTAATCGCTATGGCTACCGCAACGTGCTGGTGATGTCGACCGTGGCGCTGGCGCTGGTGGTGCTGCTGTTTCCGCTGGTGGCGATCCTGGGCTGGGTCTGGCTGCTGCCGCTGGTGCTGTTTCTTCAGGGCATGGTCAATGCCATTCGCTTCTCCTCGATGAACACGCTGACGCTGAAAGAGCTGCCGGACACGCTGGCGTCGAGCGGAAACAGCCTGCTGTCAATGATTATGCAGCTGTCGATGAGTATTGGTGTCACCGTCGCCGGGCTGCTGCTGGGCGCCTTTGCTCAGGAGGGCGCAGCCAACAGCGCAGCAGATCATCAGATGTTTATTTACACCTACCTGTGCATGTCACTGATTATTATCCTGCCCGCGCTGATCTTCTGGCGCGTTCCGCCGCAGGTGAGCAGCAACGTCGATTTGCGACGCCGGAGAAAACAATGAGAGTTAACCTGCGCCTGGGTATCGGGGCCAAACTGTTTATGGCGATTTTCGCCACCTGCATGCTGGTACTGATTACCATGCACTGGGGAGTCCGCCTCAGCTTTGAGCATGGCTTCGTCGACTATATCAAGCGCGGCAATCAGCAGCGCCTGAGCCTGCTCGGCGATGCGCTGGCCGATCAGTATGAGCAGCACGGCAACTGGGATTTCCTGCGCCACAACGACCGTCTGGTGTTCACCATGCTGCGTTCGCTGGAGCAGAATCCGGGCAACAGTCAGCTGCCGCCGCATGGCTGGCGCACCCAGTTCTGGATCCTCGACCAGCAGTACAGGGTGCTGGTCGGGCCGCCCACGCCGGTGCCACCCGAGGGCACGCGACGCAATATCACCACCAGCAACGGTAAGGTGGTCGGCTGGGTTATCGGCTCACCGCCGGAGCGGCTGACGCGCAGCACAGACATTAACTTCGATCAGCAGCAGCGCCGCACCAGCTGGATTATCGTTGGCCTCTCGACGCTGCTGGCGGCGCTGGCCACCTGGCTGATGGCGCGCGGGCTGCTGGCCCCGGTCAAACGGCTGGTCGACGGCACCCATCATCTGGCCGCGGGCAACTTTGCCACCCGCGTCGAAGTCAGCAGCCGGGACGAACTGGGCCAGCTGGCCGGTGACTTTAACCTTCTCGCCAGCTCGCTGGAGAAAAACGAAAGCATGCGCCGCGCCTTTATGGCGGATATCTCCCATGAGTTACGCACGCCGCTGGCCATTCTGCGCGGTGAACTGGAAGCGATGCAGGATGGCGTGCGCAAACTGACGCCGGAAGCGATCGCTTCGCTGCAGAGTGAAGTGGTGGTGCTGACCAAGCTGGTGGATGACCTGCATCAGCTGTCGCTGTCGGATGAGGGCGCCCTGGCCTACCGCAAACAGGCGACCGACCTGGTGCAGCTGCTGGAAGTCACGGCGGGCAGCTTTGCCGAACGCTACCGCGCGCATGGCCTGACGTTAAAGCTGAACCTGCCCGATGATGCTCCCTTCTTCGGCGATCCCGATCGCCTGATACAGCTCTTCACCAACCTGCTGGAGAACAGCCTGCGCTACACCGACAGCGGTGGCCGGGTTGAGGTGACGCTGAAGTATCAGGCTCCGCACTGGCGGGTAGAGTTTGATGACAGCGCGCCGGGCGTGGATCGGGAACATCAGGCGCAGATTTTTGAACGTTTCTTCCGCACCGAAGGCTCCCGTAATCGTGCCAGCGGCGGATCGGGACTCGGCCTCGCCATCTGTAAGAACATTGCCGACGCGCACGGTGGCGATATCTCTGCGTCGCACTCTGATTTAGGTGGACTGAAAATCGCGCTACACTTGCGCTATGTTCCCCTTGCGTAGACGCTTATGAGCCTGGAAAACCACGACCCGCTGATTCTGGTGGTCGAAGATGAGCCCAAACTGGCGCAGCTGATGATCGACTATCTGCACGCCTCCAATTACCGCACCCATCACATCGCCGACGGCAACGGCGTGCTGGATTATGTGCGCCAGACCCCACCCGACCTGATGCTGCTGGACCTGATGCTGCCGGGCACCGATGGTTTAACGCTGTGCCGGGAAATCCGCCGTCATTCGGAACTGCCGATTATTATGGTCACCGCCCGCACCGAGGAGATCGATCGGCTGCTGGGGCTGGAGCTGGGTGCCGATGACTATATCTGCAAACCCTTCAGCCCGCGGGAAGTTGTCGCGCGGGTTAAGACCATTCTGCGCCGGGTAAAACGTTCGGCGGAAGAGCCGCAGAGCAGTTCACTGCTCAGAGTCGATGAGAGCCGCTTTTCGGCCAGCTGGCGTGATAAGCCGCTCGATTTAACCCCGGCCGAGTTTCGTCTGCTGAAAACCCTGTCGCTGGAACCGGGCAAGGTCTTTTCGCGCGAGCAACTGCTCAACCATCTCTATGATGATTACCGCGTGGTAACCGATCGCACCATCGACAGCCATATCAAGAATCTGCGGCGCAAGCTGGAGAATCTCGACAGCGAGCAACCCTTTATCCGGGCCGTCTACGGCATGGGCTATCGCTGGGAAGCGGATGCCTGTCATTTGATCTAGTTTGATCCCGATCAATTTACTTCCCTTTTCTCACTGCCTACAATTCCGCACCTTTTGCAGGGCTTCACGGCCCTGCCGCTGCCGCCTCTGGCGGCATACTGACCTGACATCAGTGAGAATCCCATGAAACCTGAACTACTCTCCCCCGCCGGGACGCTGAAAAACATGCGTTACGCCTTCGCCTATGGTGCCGATGCCGTTTATGCCGGTCAGCCGCGCTACAGCCTGCGGGTGCGTAATAATGAATTTACCCACGAAAATCTCGCGCTGGGCATCAACGAAGCGCACGCGCTGGGCAAAAAATTCTACGTGGTGGTCAACATCGCGCCGCACAACGCCAAGCTGAAAACCTTTATTCGTGACTTAACGCCGGTGGTGGCGATGCAGCCTGATGCGCTGATTATGTCCGATCCGGGTCTGATTATGCTGGTGCGTGAGGCCTTCCCGGCGATGCCGATCCACCTCTCGGTGCAGGCCAATGCGGTCAACTGGGCCACGGTGAAGTTCTGGCAGCAGATGGGGCTGAGCCGGGTGATTCTGTCGCGCGAGCTGTCGCTGGAGGAGATCGCCGAAATCCGTCAGCAGGTGCCAGAGATGGAGCTGGAAGTCTTTGTTCATGGTGCGCTCTGTATGGCCTATTCCGGCCGCTGCCTGCTCTCCGGCTATATGAATAAACGCGATCCGAACCAGGGCACCTGCACCAACGCCTGCCGCTGGGAATACAAAGTGGCGGAAGGCCAGCAGGATGAGGTGGGCAACATTGTCGGCATCCACCAGCCGGTGACGGTGCAGGAGGTGACGCCAGCGCTGGGCATCGGTCAGCCGACCGACAAGGTGTTCCTGCTGGAAGAGAAGATGAAACCTGGCGAAGTGATGAGCGCGTTCGAAGATGAGCACGGCACCTATATCATGAACTCGCGGGATCTGCGTGCGGTGGCACATGTGGAGCGGCTCAGCGAGATGGGCGTCCATTCGCTGAAGATTGAGGGGCGCACCAAGTCCTACTACTACTGCGCGCGCACCGCCCAGGTGTATCGCCGCGCGATTGACGATGCCGCCGCGGGAAAACCCTTTGATGCGTCTCTGCTGCTTACCCTTGAGGGTCTGGCACATCGCGGCTATACCGAAGGCTTTCTGCGTCGTCACACTCACGACAGCTATCAGAACTATGAGCAGGGCTTTTCCGTCTCCGATCGTCAGCAGTTTGTGGGCGAGTTTACCGGCGAACGCCGGGGCGAATGGGCCGAAGTGGCGGTAAAAAATAAGTTCATGCTGCACGACAGCGTGGAGATCATGACCCCCGACGGCAACCTGCAGTGCCAGCTCGATGCGCTGCAGGACAGCCGTGGCGAACCCACCGACATAGCACCCGGCGACGGTCATCGCGTCTGGCTGCGGGTGCCTGAGGCGGTGGATCTGCGCTTTGCGCTGCTGCTGCGTAACTTCGATCACGGCGAAGATACCAGGGCCCCTCACAATCGTTTACCAACGGAAACAAATTGATGAAATCAGAACAGGATCACAGACCCCTGCGCCGGGCTGCTTTATAGTCCCGCCTGCTGCTAACGAGTAACAACAAACGGCAGATTTACCAGGAACCACCTCATTTACCCGCCCGGCTCCCCCGTGCGGGTTTTCTTTTTTCATGCTTTCGCCAATAATCTGGTGCTGGAAGCTGTGTTATACCTTCCCCCTCCTACTCTGTAGATCATCAAGGAACGCACAATGGACAATAAACCGCTTACGCTGCTCATCCTGAATGGGAAAGGCGCCGGTAATGACGATCTGCGCGATGCTATCACGACCCTGCGGGAAGAAGGCTTTGAGATTGCGGTGCGCGTCACCTTTGAGAAAGGCGACGGCGATCGCTATGTCAAAGAGGCGATTACGCTGCGGGCTGCTACCGTGGTTGCCGGTGGCGGCGATGGCACCATCAACGAAGTTGCGACGGCGCTGGCGGCTTCGGAAGCGGAACATCGCCCGGTGCTGGGCATTCTGCCGCTGGGCACCGCCAACGACTTTGCCACCAGCGTCGGTATCCCGGAAGAGATGGAGCCGGCACTGCGGCTGGCGATTCAGGGCAAAGCGAGTGCCATCGATCTGGCCCGGGTCAACCAGAGTCACTACTTCATTAACATGGCGACTGGCGGCTTCGGCACCCGGATCACCACAGAAACCCCGGAAAAGCTGAAATCGGCGCTGGGGGGTGTCTCCTACTTTATTCACGGCCTGATGCGCATGGACACGCTGAAACCCGACACCTGTGAGATCAGCGGTCCCGATTTTGCCTGGCAGGGTGATGCGCTGGTGATCGGCATCGGAAACGGGCGTCAGGCAGGCGGCGGACAGCGACTGTGTCCCTCTGCCCTGATTGACGACGGGCGGCTTGATGTCAGCATCGTCACCGCGCAGGAGCTGCTGCCGACCCTGTTCCATTCCCTGACCGGCGATGATGACAATCCCGGCATCGTCACCACGCAGCTGGAATCACTGACGATCCGCTCGCCTCATGAGATGACCTTTAACCTGGATGGTGAACCGCTCTCCGGACGCGAATTTGTGATTGAGGTAATGGCAGGCGCGCTGAGCTGCCGTCTGCCTCCGCAGTGTGCCTTACTCTCCTGATGCTGAGGGGGCAGCGCCCCCTTTTTGTTTTTCCCTCCCCTCCTGATGTTACCTTTATTAACATACACCCCTGTTTTCACACGTTTTTTCTGGCGATAAAAACAGCATGTGACTGGCTTCACAACTCTGTCCTTTTAACTTGTATGGTAGTATTAATGCGCGTACGTTTTCATCATCGAAGGCTGACTCAAGGCAAACAGGATGAAGATTGTAAAAGCAGAAGTATTTGTAACCTGCGCAGGCAGAAACTTTGTCACCGTCAAAATCACCACCGATCAGGGTCTGACCGGCATTGGTGATGCAACCCTCAATGGCCGGGAACTGCCGGTCGCCTCCTACCTGAAAGATCACGTCTGCCCGCAGCTGATCGGCCGCGATGCGCATCAGATCGAAGACATCTGGCAATACTTCTACAAAGGGGCCTACTGGCGTCGTGGCCCGGTCACCATGTCTGCGATCTCGGCGGTCGATATGGCGCTGTGGGATATCAAAGGCAAAGCGGCCAACATGCCGGTTTATCAGCTGCTGGGCGGCGCCTCCCGCACGGGCGTGATGGTCTATTGCCACACCACCGGTCACTCCATCGATGAAGTGATGGATGACTACGCGAAGCACAAAGAGCTGGGCTTTAAGGCGATTCGCGCCCAGTGCGGCGTTCCGGGCATGAAGACCACCTACGGCATGGCGAAAGGGAAAGGTCTGGCCTATGAACCGGCGACCAAAGGTAACTGGCCGGAAGAGCAGCTCTGGTCAACGGAAAAATACCTCGATTTCACCCCGAAACTGTTCGCCGCGATCCGCGATAAGTTCGGTTTTGATGAGCATCTGCTGCATGACATGCATCATCGTCTGACGCCGATTGAAGCGGCGCGCTTTGGCAAAAGCGTGGAAGATTATCGTCTGTTCTGGATGGAAGATCCGACGCCGGCTGAGAATCAGGAATGCTTCCGCCTGATTCGCCAGCACACCGTCACACCGATTGCGGTGGGCGAAGTGTTCAACAGCATCTGGGATTGTAAGCAGCTGATTGAAGAGCAGCTGATCGACTATATCCGCACGACCATTACCCACGCGGGCGGCATTACCGGCATGCGGCGCATCGCTGATTTTGCGTCGCTCTATCAGGTGCGCACCGGCTCACACGGCCCCTCTGACCTCTCCCCGATCTGCATGGCCGCAGCGCTGCACTTCGACCTCTGGGTGCCCAATTTCGGCGTGCAGGAGTATATGGGCTTCTCTGAGCAGATGATGGAGCTGTTTGACGCCAGCTGGAGCTTTGACCAGGGCTATATGCATCCTGGCGACAAGCCGGGCCTCGGCATCGACTTCAACGAAAAACTGGCGGCGAAATATCCCTATGAACCCGCCTATCTGCCGGTCGCCCGTCTTGAAGATGGCACCCTCTGGAACTGGTAAGGAGACCGTTATGAAAAGCGTTGTAATTGAAGAACCGGGCAGGCTGGTCGTCGCTGAACGTCCCCTGCCACAGCCTGCGCCAGGGGAAGTCCGGGTGAAGGTGGCCTATGCCAGCATCTGCGGCTCTGATGTGCATATCTGGCATGGCCATAATCCCTTTGCGAAATATCCACGGGTGATTGGTCACGAATTTTTCGGCGTGATCGATGCGGTCGGTGACGGTGTCGATACTGGCCGACTGGGTGAACGTGTTGCCGTCGACCCGGTCGTAAGCTGCGGCAGCTGCTATCCCTGCTCGGTGGGCCGCCCCAACGTCTGCACCACGCTACAGGTGACGGGCGTGCATCGTGATGGCGGCTTCAGTGACTATGCGCTGACACCAGCAAAAAATGCCTGGCGTCTGCCGGATACCATTCCCGATCAGCTCGCCAGTCTGGTCGAGCCGTTTACCATTGCGGCCAATATCACGGCCTTTCTCAGGCCGCAGCCGGACGACGTGGCACTGATTTATGGTGCTGGCCCGATGGGGCTGACCGCGATTCAGGTGCTGAAAGGCGTCTATAAGGTGAAAAAGGTGATGGTGGTGGATCGGCTGCCGGAACGTCTGGCGCTGGCTGAACAGAGCGGGGCCGACCAGCTGTTCGACAACAGCGAAATCCCGCTGGCAGCGCAGCTGGAGGGCGTGCAGCCCACGCTGATTATTGATGCGGCCTGCCATCCCGCCATTCTGGCGGAAGCCGTCGCGCTCGCCTCACCGGCGGCGCGTATCGGCCTGCTCGGCTTCTCCGGTGAACCCTGCAGCCTGACTCAGCAGAGCCTGACCAGTAAAGAGCTGTCGCTTTTTACCTCACGTCTGAACAGCAACCGCTTTCCGCAGGTGATCGACTGGATAGAAAAAGGGTTAATCCAGCCAGAAAAACTGGTTACACACACTTTCCCCCTGCAGGAGATTGAGCGCGCGATGACCCTGTTCGAAAAAGATCCGCGCACCTGCTGCAAAGTGATCCTGCAGATGGGGTAGTCACTCGCTGAACACCAGGTGTCCTGAGCCAGCGGTCGCGCTGGCTCAATTAAAAAGAGAAAACAGATCACGGAGTTTTTATGTTCAAGAATCTGCGCTGGACCCTCGTTTTATTGTTGTTCCTTGTTTACATGATCAATTACCTCGATCGTGTCGCGCTCTCTCTCACTGTACCGCTGGTTGAAAAAGATCTGGCGATCAATGCAGAGCAGTTCGGCATGATTTTCGGCAGCTTTTTCTTTGGCTACGCCCTGTTCAACTTTGTCGGCGGCCTCGCCACCGACCGCTTTGGCCCTAAGATCGTGCTGGCCGTAGCGGTGGCCGCGTGGTCCATCTTCTGCGGTATGACCGCGCTGGCCACCGGCTTCTGGTCGCTGCTGATCCTGCGCGTGCTGTTCGGCATGGCAGAAGGCCCCATCTGCTCCTCGGCTAACAAAGCGATTAACGGCTGGTTCCCGAAAAAACAGGCCGCAACGGCCATGGGCTTACTGAGTGCCGGGTCGCCGCTGGGCGGTGCCGTCGCCGGTCCGATTATTGGCTATCTGGCCCTGGCTTACGGCTGGCGTCCGGCGTTTGTGATTGTCTGCTGCATCGGGCTGGTCTGGATGACATTCTGGCTCTTCTTCGCGGCGGACAATCCGGCGAAGAGCAAGCGCGTCACTGAAGAAGAGCGGCTACTGATCGAACGCCTCAAGGCGACCAGCCCGAACGATGAGGTTGACCTGTCAGAAACGGCTCATCCGTTTGGTTACTACCTGCGCCAGCCGATTATCCTGGTCACGGCGTTTGCCTTCTTCTGCTACAACTACATCCTGTTCTTCTTCCTGAGCTGGTTCCCGGCCTATCTGGTGCAGGCACACGGCCTGGATATTAAATCGATGAGTATCACCACCATGATCCCGTGGATCGTCGGTTTCGTCGGCCTGGCGCTGGGCGGCTGGATCTCCGATAAAATCTTTAACATCACCGGCAAGCTGTTGTTGTCACGCAAAATTGTGCTGGTGGTCTCACTGCTGGCCGCGGCAATTTGCGTGGCGCTGGCGGGTACGATAAAAGAGGTCGTGCCTGCCGTGATTATGATGTCGGTATCGATTTTCTTTCTCTACATCACCGGCGCGATCTACTGGGCCATCATTCAGGATGTGGTACATAAGAGTCGCATCGGCAGCATCAGCGGCTTCATACATCTGACAGGCAGCCTCTCCGGCATCATCGGGCCGATTGTCACCGGCTTTATTGTTCAGCACACCGGCAAATTCGACAGCGCCTTCGTGCTGGCCGGTTGTGTCGCCGCGCTGGGCGCCTTCCTGGTCTTGTTTGTGATTCGCAGTCCGAAAACCCAGGACAAACCGGTTTCGGTCTGAGTGTTGTTCCGCTAACAGAACGCTGACTGGGGCGCTGAGCGCCCCGCTTTTCAAAAGGACGGATTATGTTACAGATTGATCGCCTGCCTGCTGAGGTTAAACGCCCTACCTATGACCGCAGCAAACTGAAGACCCGCATGGTACACATCGGTTTTGGTGCCTTTCACCGCGCGCATCAGGCGATGTGCAGCGACAGGCTGGCCGAAGAACAGGGCAGCGACTGGGGCTACTGCGAGGTTAACCTCATCAACAGCAACGGATTGATTACGGCGCTGCGTCAGCAGGATCTGCTCTACACCCTTACTGAGCTGGCGGATGACTCTCAGCAGACTCGCGTGATCGGCATCATCACCAGCGCCCTGAAAGGCGACAAAGACGGTATCGAAGCTGTGATCAACGCCATGAGCCAGCCGGATATCGCCATCGTCTCCATGACCGTGACCGAAAAGGGTTACTGCCATCTGCCCGCCAGCGGCAATTTAAACAGCGATCATCCTGATATCGTCCATGACCTGCAGAATCCGCAAGCCCCCCGCACGGTGCCCGGTGTCATTCTGGCGGCGATCCGCCGTCGCCGCGAGCTGGGATTACCGCCCTTCACCGTGATGTCCTGTGACAACATGCCGGAGAATGGGCATGTGACCCGCAATGTAGTGACCCAGCTGGCGGAGCGTCAGGATCCTGCGCTGGCAGAGTACATTCAGCAGCACATCACCTTCCCCTCCACCATGGTGGACCGCATCGTTCCGGCCATGACCGACACCGCACTGGCCGCGCTGCACAAGCGTCTGGGATGTGAAGATCCGGTCGCGATTGAAGCAGAACCCTTCTTTCAGTGGGTGATAGAAGATAACTTCGTTAATGGTCGCCCGGCGTGGGAGAAAGCGGGTGCGGAACTGGTCAGTGATGTACTGCCCTATGAAGAGATGAAACTGCGCATGCTGAATGGCAGTCACTCTTTCCTGGCCTACCTCGGCTTTCTGGCGGGGTATGAGTACATCAGCGACTGTGTGGCCGATCCCCATTTCCGCGCCGCCGCCCGTTCACTGATGATTGATGAACAGGCCCCGACGCTGCGCACCCAGGGCGTGGATCTGAATGCCTATGCCGATTCGCTGATCGCCCGCTATGAAAACCGTGCGATTAAACATCGCACAGGGCAGATCGCCACTGACGGCACACAAAAACTGCCGCAGCGCCTGCTCGACAGTCTGCGCTGGCACCTGCAGCGTGGCAGCCGCTGCGACCTGCTGCTGCTCGGCGTCGCGGGCTGGATGCGCTATGTGGGCGGCGTTGATGAACAGGGCCAGCCGATTGAGATCCGTGATCCGATGCAGAAAAAACTGGCGGAGTGCGTTGCCGCCAGCGAAGAGGGTGAAGCGCGCGTGCGGGCGCTGCTCGCCCTCCGCGAAGTGTTTGGCGATGATTTGCTGCAGAACGACGACGTGGTCGCCCGACTGACGGCCTGGTATCAGCAACTGACCAGCCAGGGCGCGCGTGCCACTGTGCATCAGTGCCTGAATCGCGGCTGAAGGCGGGACAATAAAGCGCTGGCGCAGACGCAGCGTGCTGATTAGACTGACACTTTGCCAACGCGCTGGCGTCTGCCAGCCGTAATAGGGATATTGCTGCATGTCGAGCGCCTATACCATTACCACCAGCGAACCGGTCAATCAGCAGATTTACCGTTATCTGCGCAAAGATATTGTCACCTGCGCGATTCAGCCAGGTTCGCTGCTCTCTGAAAAAGAGGTCTCCGCACGCTTCAGCGTTTCACGTCAGCCGGTGCGCGAAGCGTTTATCAAGCTGGCGGAAGCCGGACTGGTACAGGTATTGCCGCAGCGCGGCACGTTCGTGCGTAAAATCTCCGCTAAGCGGGTCGCGGATGGCCGCTTTATCCGTGAGGCGGTGGAAGTGTCGGTGGTTCGTCGTGCCGCGCTGGAGATTGGTGACTCGGCACTGATGACGCTGGAGCACAATCTGCAACTGCAGCGGATGGCGGCGGAGCGGCATGACAGCCAGGCGTTCCTCACGCTTGACGATGAGTTTCATCGTCTGATCGCGGAAAGCATTGACTGCAAGCTGGCCTGGGAAACGGTCGAGAATATCAAAGCGACGATGGATCGGGTGCGCTTCCTGACGCTGAGTGAAGTCTCACCGCCGGAAAAGGTCATTGAGCAGCATGAAGAGATTTATGCCGCCCTGAAACATCATGATGCCGATGCCGCCGAAGCGGCCATGCGTCATCACCTGCAGGAGATGATCTTCTCCATCACCCCGATTGCTGAGCGCAACAGCGCCTGGTTTGAAGCCCCCTGAATCCCTCCCGCGGGGTGCCCGCCTCGCCTGATTATCCGGGCGAGACGGGCAGTCTCTCTTACCACCATTGATGAAAATGGTGAACCGGCCCGATGCCCTTGCCGACCTCCAGCGAATCCGCCTGCATCAGCGCCTGCTGCAGCCAGTTTTTCGCTTCCTCAATCGTCGTCGCCCATCCGTCATGACGCGGACGCAATGCGGCCAGTGCCGCCGACAGCGTGCAGCCGGTGCCATGCGTATGACGGGTCTTCACGCGCGGTGTGCTGAACCGCTGCTCTGCCGATGGCGTAATCAGCCAGTCAGGACTCTCCGCCGCCGTAAGATGCCCTCCTTTCATCAGTACGGCCTGACAGCCCAGCGCCAGCAACGCCCGCCCCTGTTCGCGCATCTCCGTCTCATCGGTGGCAATGGCGCAACCCAGCAGGGCCGCCGCCTCTGGCAGGTTCGGAGTGATCAGCGAAACCTGCGGCAGCAACCGCTCACGAACGCTGGCGACGGCGTCCGGTGAGAGCAGCGCATCACCACTTTTCGCCACCATCACGGTATCCAGCACCACAAAAGGGATCGCCGCCTGCTTCAGCCGCGCCGCCACCTGCTCCACGATAGCCGTTTCTGACAGCATGCCGATTTTCGCGCTGTCGATACGCACGTCATTCAGCACAGAATCGAGCTGGGCGGCGACAAAGTCCGGTTCGATGCGATAAACAGCCTGCACGCCCTGCGTATTTTGTGCCACCAGCGCAGTGATGACGCTGGTGCCGTAAGCGCCCAGCGCCGAGAACGTTTTCAGATCGGCCTGGATCCCTGCGCCACCGCTGGGATCGGTGCCGGCAATGGTCAGGGCATTAATGCGTTTCATGATCGCCCTCCAGGGTCCAGAGTGCATCCAGAAACGCCGTGGCAAAGCTGCCGGGCCCATTCGCCTGCCCCGCTGCCTTTTCACCGGCTGTCGCCATCACCTGACAGGCCGCGGCAATATTCAGCAGGCCATCGCCGGGCAGTGCGCTGAACCCGGCCACCACCGCCGAGAGCGCACACCCGGTTCCTACGACCCGCGTCAGCATGGGAGAGCCGCCACGAATGGCAAAAGTGCGCTGACCATCGGTTGCGTAGTCCACTTCACCGGTGACGATGACCCGCGTGTTCCACTCTTTCGCCAGTTGCCGCGCCGCGTCGAGCGCCGCATCTGCCGGGTGCAGCGTATCCACGCCGCGTCCGCCACTGGCCTGCTGCGCCAGCGCCAGAATCTCTGACGCATTGCCGCGTATCACCGCCGGTTGCTGACTTAATAATTGCTGGCAGAAGTCGCTGCGCAGCGTCAGGGCACCGACAGCGACCGGATCGAGCGTCCAGGGCGTGCCCGCCTCCCGCGCAGCGTTAACCGCTGCCTGCATCGCCCGCTGACGCTCGCGCGTCAGCGTCCCGACGTTAATCAGCAGGGCATCCGCAAAGCCGCTGAACTGTGCCGCTTCGTCAGCATCGATCACCATCGCGGGTGACGCATTGAGTGCCAGCAGGACGTTGGCGGTAAAGTTCTGAACCACGTCATTCGTCATGCAGTGCACCAGCGGTGACTGACGGCGAAAGGTGTGCAGAAGGGGCGCGAACTGCGCGGCAGAAAAATGTTGAGATGGCTGTATCATCGTAGCTCCCAACCGGCGGACAAGAAGGCGAATGCGGTCAGGCATCAGACTTCCCTACGCTGGCATTATCCAGATCAGGTAATACGGGTATTTCTCAGCCTTCACAAAGAAGGGCACCCCGAGTCATGAAGAGTGAATCTCTATACTTTTTGCAAGATTAGGGGAAGTTACTCGCAGACGCAAGCGCGCCCTTCCGGTTACCACTTCTTCGCACGGTACCCCAGCTTTACCCTACCACCGAAAAGAAAAAAGAGCCGTTAAGCTCCTTTGTGATATACTCCACGCCCACCGGAATTCATTTTTGTGTTCTGCTTATACCTGCGCTGAAGTGAAGAAAAGGGAGGCGGTTTATCTCCCTATTCATACAACCATCTTCCAGCTTTAGCTGACTGGATAAACATATTAATGGTGAAGTCTGGTACATCAACAGGCTCAGGCTTTTTAAACGGGTTCCATGAGAAATTCACCTCGGGGTAGTAGACTTCGAGATGGAAATCCGACATATCAACGTTAAACTCTTTCGAATACTCTTCCACCAACTCTTCAACATCATCCAGATCAAGCTGCACATCAAAATGAATATTCGATTCTGGCGTGTAAGTATCGTATTTCTTTTTTCTGAACAGGTAAGTACCACTACGGATAGTGAACATCTCGATCACACGTTTCTCGATATCGTCTACCATAACTTATCATCACCTCGGGCAATGGTGTTGTATTCAGTGATCGAGTAGTAGATGATCTGCGACATATCAGCTACAAGAATCACCTCACCTAAGAGAGGAATTGTTCGCCCTACCCACGTTCCAATCTTCCTCACCATCCTTCGCTTTACAGTCCATGGAGTATAACCGCCAATCCACGTAGGCATCTCCAAACCAAACGGGAACATTCTGTTTCCAAATACCCGCCGTACACCTTTCGATAGTCTGGAGGTGCCAGGGATTGCCGTTCCTGGTTTAGTCCGTGTAGTCTGGTCATTCATACCAGCATAGAGCGCATAGACAGCAGCGATATCCTTGATACCGAACTGATCAGCAGTATTGAAAACAAACACCATAAAAAAGAGTTCGGTGGCGGTAAGGTTTGAACGCCCCGCATAAAAGTATGTTCCATTCACTTCCTCAACCGTGTCCATGTCTCAATCCTTATGACCCTGCATGTATTGCAATCACAACGGCTGATTTATATACCGCTGAATGAATCGTTACTGCGCCTTTTTTAAGGTGTGCAGAAGTGATTTTACCTCATGAACAAACCCTTTATGTACCGTAAGTGCATTACGTACGGACAATAAAAGAGTCAATCTCATAATAAGCAGGCTGAACACAGATGCCTACGCTGGCATTATCCAGAGCAGGTAATACGGGTATTTCTTAGCCTTCACAAGAAGGGAACCCCGAGTCGAATTACGGTTTGCAGCATAGGCAAGCCGTTCTCTGAAAGCAGGCAACAGCCGCCAGCGAAATGACCGGAACGGAACCTTCCGCATGATCCCGATCAACGTCCCATGGTGCAAAAAAAGGCTTAATGCTGCGGGTCTCAGGGATACCTCTTAAGAGGTACTTCTGCTGTCAGGCCTCATGAGCCCTGGCCATCGCTCGGACTCTGACCATTTCATAATAATTAACCTGCGCGAAACACCGTTGTAAAAAAACACTTTATTTCATGGAGTTATCGACTCCTGAAGCGGAACTTCATACTACTCAGGATGTATGATGCGATTGTCAGCGCTTATTCCTCACCGCCATCGATGGCAGGATGTTCAGATCGAACGTCAGGGTGCCATCGCCCCTAACGGCCGACATTACCTTTCCACCTATATTTCGGCCCGTTGTGCGGGCTGCGGCGAAACCATCCATCGTGTTTATTACCGGGACATCAGTGACCAGCAGGCGCGTCGCTGGTTAGGCTGACAGCCCGCCCGACGGCCTGTTCCAAAGCAGGGATGAGTTAACAGTTAGTTAGCGATTTGTTAGTCTGGTAACTATCCATGGTTTACCCAGACGCCTCTTATGCCACTGCTGTTTGAAAGCCTGAGCCATCAGATTTACCTGTCAGCCCCGCTGTTTATCCTGATCCTGCTCGGATATGGGCTGACACGCTTCGGAAAATGGCCTGCCAGCATCAGCGAAGGCATGAACCGCTTTGTGTTTAACGTTGCGCTGCCCTGCATGCTGTTTCGGGTGATGAGTACCTTCTCGCAAAGCCCGCCGGTGGATGCGCGCCTGCTGCTGGCCTTTTTTGGCAGTTGCCTGCTGGTGTTTATCGTGGGACGCCTGCTGGCGACGCGGCTGTTTAAGCTTGACGGCGTGGCCGCCTCGGTCTTTGCGCTGGGGGGTATCTTCTCCAACAACGTGATGCTGGGGATCCCGGTGGCTACCGTCCTGCTCGGGCCAGAAGCGCTGCCACCGGTGGCGCTGGTGCTGGTGTTTAACAGCCTCATCCTCTGGACCCTGCTGACCGTTTCGGTCGAGTGGGCAAAACAGGGCAGCTTTTCCCTGACCGGTCTCTGGCGCACCCTGATCGGCGTGCTGAAGAATCCGCTGATCGTCGGCATTCTCAGCGGCACGGCCTGGAGCTTCCTTCAGCACCCCTTGCCGCAGATCGCCGCTGAACCGCTGCGGATGCTGGCCTCGCTGGCGGCCCCCCTGTCGCTGGTCACGCTGGGCATGAGCCTGGCACATTATCGGGTGCGGGATGGCTTAAAAGAGAGTTATACGATCTGCCTGCTGAAGCTGGTTCTGCAACCGATGACGGTATGGGCTATCGCGTGGCTGACCGGTTTGCCCCCGCTGGAGAGTAAAGTGGTGGTGCTGCTGGGGTCGATGGCGGTCGGGGTTAACGTCTATCTGATGTCGCAGAAATTCAATGTCATTACCGGCCCGGCGGCGGCCAGTATGCTTTTCTCTACGGTGTTTGCGGCTGTGACGACGCCGGTATGGATGATGCTGATGACGCTGGCGGGCTATTAACAGGCGCATAAAAAAAGCCCCTCAGCACTGGGGCTGAAGGGCTTATTGCCTGGCTGATGAAACTTACTCAGCCGTTTTGGTACGGATCAGATAGTCAAAGGCACTCAGTGACGCTTTCGCACCTTCGCCGCTGGCGATGATGATCTGCTTGTACGGCACGGTGGTGCAGTCGCCTGCTGCGAAGACGCCTTTCAGGCTGGTTTCGCATTTCGCATCAATGATGATTTCGCCCATTTTGTTGCGCTCAACCGCGCCTTCCAGCCATGGGGTGTTCGGCAACAGACCGATCTGGACAAAGATACCGGAGAGCGGCAGCTCATGGGTGGTCTGCGTCGTACGGTCAATGTAGTGCAGGCCCGTCACTTTGCTGCCGTCGCCTTTCACTTCCGTGGTCTGCGCGTTCAGGATCACATCAACGTTCTTCAGGCTGCGCAGTTTATCCTGTAACACGCGGTCAGCACGCATCTCACCAGCAAACTCCAGCAGCGTCACGTGTTCCACGATACCGGCCAGATCAATTGCCGCTTCCACGCCAGAGTTACCGCCGCCGATGACCGCGGTGCGCTTGCCTTTAAACAGCGGGCCATCACAGTGCGGGCAGTAGGTAACACCTTTGGTGCGATACTCTTCTTCACCCGGCACGCCCATGTTACGCCAGCGTGCGCCGGTCGCCAGGATGATGCTGCGTGATTTCAGTACGGCACCGGAGGCGGTTTCGATGGCGTGCAGTCCGCCCTCTTTCGCCGCCGGGATCAGTTTAATGGCGCTCTGGCTGTCGATGACGTCCACATTGTAATCATCAACGTGTGCACGCAGTGAACCTGCCAGTTTTGCACCTTCGGTTTTAGGGACAGAAATATAGTTTTCGATATCGACCGTATCCAGCACCTGCCCGCCGAAACGCTCGCCCATCAGGCCGGTACGGATACCTTTACGCGCGGAGTAGATGGCGGCTGCTGCGCCTGCCGGGCCGCTGCCGATAATCAGAACTTCATACGCGTCACGCTTGTTCAGCTCTTCCGCTGCGCGTTTATCCGCGTTGGTATCCACTTTGCTGACGATTTCCGCCAGGCTCATGCGACCCTGACCAAACTCTTTACCGTTAAGGTAAACCGCTGGCACGCCCATCACGTTGCGTTCCTGAATCTCATTCTGGAACAGGCCACCGTCGATTGCGGTGTGGCTGATGCGCGGGTTAATCACCGCCATCAGGTTCAGCGCCTGCACCACATCAGGACAGTTGTGGCAGGAGAGTGAATAGTAGGTCTCGAAATGGAGATCGCTGTCCAGCTCAGCAACCTGATCAAGCAGGCTCTGTGCTTCTTTAGACGGATGCCCACCGGTCTGTAACAGTGCCAGCACCAGTGAGGTAAATTCGTGACCCAGAGGTGAACCGGCAAAACGCGGGCCGCTGTTCGAACCTGGGTTAGTGATCAGAAACGAGGGCTTACGCACCTGACGATCGTTCTCTTCGCGGAAGCTGACTTTGTCAGACAAACCGGCGATATCAACCAACAGTTCACGGATCTCGGTTGATTTTGCACCCTCATCCAGGGTGGCGATCAACTCAACAGGTTTGGTTAATTTCTCAAGGTAAGCCTTGAGCTGCGTTTTCAAATTTGTGTCGAGCATAGTGATATCCTGGTCAAAAAATCGGGTGCCGTGGCACCCGATTGGAGAATGGTCGAAAGGCCGAAGCGGGATTAGATTTTGCCAACCAGGTCCAGAGATGGAGCCAGCGTTGCATCACCTTCTTTCCATTTCGCCGGGCAGACTTCACCTGGGTGAGAAGCAACGTACTGAGCCGCTTTCACTTTGCGCAGCAGGTCAGAGGCGTCACGACCAATGCCTTCAGCGGTGATTTCGATAGCCTGGATAATGCCTTCCGGGTCAACGATGAAAGTACCACGGTCAGCCAGACCTTCTGCTTCACGCATGATTTCGAAGTTGCGGGTCAGCGCGCCAGTCGGGTCGCCGATCATCGCATACTGGATCTTCGCGATGGTGTCAGAAGAACCGTGCCAGGCTTTGTGGGTAAAGTGGGTGTCGGTAGAAACGGAGTAGATATCTACGCCCAGTTTCTGGAACTCTTCGTAGTGATCAGCCACGTCACCCAGCTCGGTCGGGCAGACAAAGGTGAAGTCAGCAGGATAGAAGAAGAACACACTCCATTTACCTTCAACGTCTTTCTCGGTTACGTCGATGAATTCGCCGTTTTTGAATGCTGCGTTTTTGAACGGCTTGATTTTGGTATTGATAATAGACATCTGTGGCCTCCGTTAAAATATGTGATGCAGGTTACATAATTTTCGGGCCAACATCTAATATGCAGACGTTATCAATCTGATTAACGAAAGCTATCAAACGCTGAGAGCCTGATGCTCTCTGGCCCGCCGGGCAGTGTACAGCGATTTTCATGACATTAAACCCGCTTTGTCTCTCCCCCTCTCTTCCCGAATCGCTGCTAGTTTTGTAAGACCGGATAAAAAGGGAGCAGAGCTGTGGAGATACGTCCGTTTACTGAAGCCGATCGTCCTTTCCTGCGCACGCTGTTTCTGGCGGCGCGTCGGCATAACTGGCGCTGGCTGGAAGGCAGCGAGTGGCAGCTGGAAGATTTTGATGGGGTGATCCTGGGGGAGACGGTGCTGGTCGCCGAGGCTGAGGGGCAGCGCGTCGGATTTGCCGGACTGCTGGAGAACGACAACTTTCTGCACAGTCTCTATGTCGATCCCGACTGGCAGGGGCGCGGCGTGGGCAGTGCCCTGCTGGAGGCAGTCCAGGCGCGCTTCACCTCAACCGGGGCGCTGAAGTGTCTGCAGATGAACAAAGCAGCCCAGGCGTTTTACCTGAAACATGGCTGGAAGATGATTTCGGAAGGTGAAGGGGAGCATGGCGGCTACGTGCTGATGCACTACCCGCTGGCGTCGGCCTATGCCAGCGGGTCGGGTCGGGCTTAGAGTGCGCGGAAGGCGATCTCGCCAGGGATCACCTCACCCTGCCAGTAAAGCTGGGCGGCGACGCGTCCGGCCAGCTGGCGATAGAGCGCCGTAAAATCGCTGTCTGGACGGCGGATCACCGTCGGTTCGCCTTCATCGAGATCTTCGCGCAGGTCGATGTGCAGCGGCAGCTGGGCCAGCAGCTGCGTCTGGTAATCCTCAACCAGCTTCTGCGCCCCGCCGGTGCCGAAAATCGGCTCATGGAAGCCGCACTGACTGCAGATATGCAGGCTCATATTTTCCACCACGCCCAGCACCGGAACATTGACCTTCTCAAACATCACCAGCCCTTTGCGGGCATCAATCAGGGCAATATCCTGCGGCGTGGTGACCACCAGCGCCCCGGTGACCGGCACGTTCTGCGCCAGCGTGAGCTGAATGTCGCCGGTACCCGGAGGCATATCCAGCACCAGATAATCCAGTTCCGGCCAGAGCGTCTCGTTCAGCAGCTGCATCAGCGCTTTACTGGCCATCGGGCCGCGCCACACCATCGCGTTATCATCGGTGACCAGATAACCAATCGAATTCGTTGCCAGCCCGTGCGCCATAATCGGGGCCATATGGGTGCCATCCGGCGAAGTCGGCCGCTGGTCCTGCGTGCCGAGCATGTTCGGCACTGACGGGCCATAGATGTCGGCGTCGAGGATCCCGACGCGCGCGCCTTCGGCGGCCAGCGCCAGCGCCATATTCACGGCAGTGCTCGATTTGCCGACGCCCCCTTTGCCGGAGCTGACCGCGATGATATTTTTCACACCGTTTACGCCCGGCTGATTTTTCACCCGCTTCAGGGTGGCAATATCATGACTGAGCCGCCAGTCGATCGCACGCGCGCCGGTCTGGCGCAGCAGTTCGGCGCTGACCTGCTCTTTCAGGGCGTCGAACCCGCTGGCCCAGGCAAAAGGCATCATCACTTCAATGTGCAGCGTACCGTCAAGCTGCGCCACATGATGCAGCGCCTTCAGCGCGGTCAGGTTCTGGTGCAGGGTCGGATGCTCAAAGCGTTTCAGTACGCCAGCCACAATGGCGCGCAGCCCTTCTGGCGTATGCGGTTCCCGGGATTGTGCTGTCATCCCTCACTCCTTATTTCTGCTCTGCTTACGCTGTTTTCAGCGAGGTAACCTCAATGATATCAGAAGCACATGGATTCGCGGCGACTGGCGGGATGAATCCCTTGTGTTTACGCAGGAGAAGCCTTCAGTTACCATCTAAGCCCGTTTTTTCAATCAACAGAAAGCTACGCAAACTATGACTCAAGTCGCTAAAAAAATTCTGGTAACGTGCGCCCTGCCCTACGCGAACGGATCAATCCATCTCGGCCACATGCTCGAGCATATCCAGGCAGACATTTGGGTGCGTTATCAGCGAATGCGTGGCAATCAGGTTTATTTCATCTGCGCCGACGATGCGCACGGTACCCCTATCATGCTGAAAGCGCAGCAGCTGGGGATTGCACCGGAGCAGATGATTGCAGAAATGAAACAGGAGCATGAAACGGACTTTGCCGGTTTCAATATCAGCTATGACAACTATCACTCAACGCATGGCGACGAAAACCGTGAGCTGGCCGGGCTGATCTACGGTCGCCTGAAAGAGAACGGTTTCATCAAGAACCGCACGATTTCGCAGCTGTATGACCCGGAAAAAGGGATGTTCCTGCCGGATCGCTTTGTAAAAGGCACCTGCCCGAAATGTAAGTCACCTGACCAGTATGGCGACAACTGCGAAGTCTGCAGCGCGACCTACAGCCCGACAGAGCTGATCGATCCGAAATCCGTGGTGTCCGGTGCGACGCCGGTGCTGCGTGATTCCGAACACTTCTTCTTTGATCTGCCCTCCTTCAGCGAGATGCTGCGTGCCTGGACCCGTTCTGGCGCACTGCAGGATCAGGTTGCGAACAAAATGCAGGAGTGGTTTGAGTCGGGCCTGCAGCAGTGGGATATCTCCCGCGACGCGCCTTACTTCGGCTTTGAAATTCCGGGTGCACCGGGCAAATATTTCTACGTCTGGCTGGATGCGCCTATCGGCTATATGGGCTCGTTCAAAAACCTGTGCGATAAGCGCGGCGACATCGACTTCGACGAGTTCTGGCGTAAAGACTCCACTACCGAGCTGTACCACTTCATCGGTAAAGATATCGTCTATTTCCACAGCCTGTTCTGGCCCGCGATGCTGGAAGGCAGCAACTTCCGCAAGCCAAACAACCTGTTTGTGCACGGCTATGTCACCGTCAACGGTGCAAAAATGTCGAAGTCGCGTGGCACCTTTATTAAGGCCAGCACCTGGCTGCAGCATCTGGATGCCGACAGCCTGCGCTATTACTATGCGGCGAAACTCTCTTCACGCATCGACGATATCGACCTGAACATGGAAGATTTTGTTCAGCGCGTGAACGCCGACATCGTCAACAAAGTGGTTAACCTGGCGTCACGTAACGCGGGCTTTATCACCAAACGCTTTGACGGCAAACTGGCGGCTGAGCTGGCCGATCTGGCCCTTTATCAGACCTTCGTGGATGCCTCAGAGAAGATTGGTGAAGCCTGGGCCAGCCGTGAGTTCAGCCGTGCGATTCGTGAGATCATGGCGCTGGCTGACCTGGCTAACCGCTATGTCGATGAGCAGGCACCGTGGGTGGTGGCGAAGCAGGAAGGCCGCGATGCCGACCTGCAGGCTATCTGCTCAATGGGGATCAACCTGTTCCGCATCCTGATGACCTGGCTGAAGCCGGTGCTGCCTTCCCTGAGCGCACGCGCCGAAGATTTCCTGAAGTGTGAGCTGAGCTGGGAGGCTATCGCCCAGCCGCTGCTGGATCACCAGGTCGCGCCGTTTAAAGCGCTCTACAGCCGCATTGAAATGGCGAAGGTTGAGGGACTGATTGCGGCCTCAAAAGAGGATGCCGCTGCCGCAGCTGCACCGGCCGCAAGCGGCCCGCTGGCAGAGTCACCTGTCGGTGAGCCCATCAACATCGACGATTTTGCCAAAGTGGATATGCGCGTGGCGCTGATTGAGCAGGCGGAACTGGTTGAGGGCTCAGACAAGCTGCTGCGTCTGCAACTTGACCTGGGCGGGGAAAAGCGTCAGATCTTCTCCGGCATCCGCGCCGCTTATCCTGATCCGTCAGTGCTGGTCGGTAAAATGACCATCATCGTCGCCAACCTCGCACCACGTAAGATGCGCTTCGGCATCTCTGAAGGCATGGTGCTGTCAGCAGGACCGGGCGGCAAAGATCTCTTCGTGCTCTCCGTGGATAGCGGTGCGGTACCGGGTATGCCGGTTAAGTAACCCGCCGCTGACGAAATCCGTTCCGGACTGAAACCCTTTGCGCCTCTGCAGGTGCGAAGGGTTTTTTTATATCCGCCACGCACGCTCTCTTCCTGCACAGGTGAGCGCGGCCTCCTCTCCTGCCGCTTTCCGGCGCATAAATGTGATCGCTAGCACGCTAAGCGGTTAATGCGTATGATGAAGCTCAGTAAAAACAGGAGCCTGCCATGCTCACCGTGCTGTCTGTCTGCGGGCGCTATCTGCGCGCCTTTATCATCATCTATCTCTGCCTGTATGCCGGAATCGGCATCGCCTCGCTGCTGCCCATTACCCTGCCCGGCAGCATTATCGGCATGTTAATTCTGTTTGCCCTGCTCGCGTCGCAAATCCTGCCGGTAAGCTGGGTGAAACCGGGCTGTCATCTGCTGATTCGCTATATGGCCCTGCTGTTTGTGCCGATCAGCGTTGGGGTGATGAACTACACCGATGTGCTGACCGCGCAGTTTGGCCCTATCGTGATCTCCTGTGTCGTCAGCACCCTTCTGGTGCTCTCGATTGTCGGCGTGAGCGCCCACAAGCTGCACAGCCGGAAGCCGGCCGGGGAGTCGGGCGATGAGTGAAATCTGGTGGTCACTGCCGCTGACGCTGGCGGCCTTTTTCCTGGCGCGCAAACTGGCAATACGGCTGAAGCTCCCCCTGCTCAATCCGCTGCTGGTCGCGATGGCGATAATTATTCCGATACTGCTGCTGTTGCAGCTGCCCTACTCGCGCTATTTCGCCGGCAGCCAGATTCTCAATCAGCTGCTGCAACCGGCGGTGGTGGCCCTGGCACTGCCGCTCTATGAACAGATCCATCAGATCCGCGCCCGCTGGAAATCCATTATCGGCGTCTGCTTTATCGGCAGCCTGACCGCCATGACCTCGGGCACGGCCATTGCGCTCTGGCTGGGGGCGACGCCCGAAATTGCGGCCACTATCGTGCCGAAATCGGTGACCACACCGATTGCCATGGCCGTCTCCGGTTCATTGCACGGTATTCCGGCCATCAGCGCCATCTGTGTGCTGATCGCCGGGGTGCTGGGTGCGGTCTTCGGTCATATGGTGCTGAACCTGCTCGGCGTGAAGTCTAAAGCCGCACGTGGTCTGGCGATTGGCAATGCGTCACATGCACTCGGCACGGCGCGTGCAGCCGAACTCGATTTTCAGGAGGGCGCCTTCAGCTCGCTGGCGCTGGTGATCTGCGGCATCATCACCTCACTGCTGGCCCCCTTTGTTTTTCCGCTGCTGCTGCACTGGTTTGGCTAAAACTTTGCGAGAGATCTCGCAAAGTTGAAACATGCAACACAGGTTACATTGTCAGAGCGACCTGGATCACATATAAACCGGTGACCGGCACGTCGCCCTGCTGAATTTAATGAGGCTCTCATGCAATCCCGTTTCCTCTCCGCTTTTGAGGCATTGCCATCAACGCTGCAAACGGCGCTGGCTCCCCTGCTGGACGATCCTGACTTTGAGGCGCGACTGAGCGCCAGCCAGGTCGCTGCACTGCAGCAACAGACGCAGATGGACGCCGATACGCTGGCGCTGGCGCTGCTGCCCCTGGCTGCGGCCTGCGCTGTCGCCACCGTCTCCCACTTCAACGTCGGCGCGATTGCCCGTGGTGTCAGCGGTGCCTGGTACTTCGGGGCGAACATGGAGTTTGTCGGCGCCCCCCTGCAGCAGACGGTTCACGCCGAGCAGAGCGCGATTACCCACGCCTGGCTGTGTGGCGAGCCGCAGCTGGAGAGCATCACCGTCAACTACACTCCGTGCGGTCACTGCCGCCAGTTTATGAACGAGCTGAACAGCGGCACCGCTATTCGTATCAGCCTGCCGCAGCGCGCGGTGAGTACACTGGCTGACTATCTGCCGGATGCATTTGGCCCGCGCGACCTCGACATCAGCACTTTCCTGATGGATCACGTTGACCACGGCTACGTCGCTACGGGCGACGAACTGGTGCAGGCTGCCGTTGCCGCCGCCAATGCCAGTCACGCCCCCTACAGCCAGTCGCACGCCGGGGTTGCCCTGCTGACCGTGAGCGGTTCGATTGTCACCGGCCGCTATGCGGAAAACGCCGCGTTTAATCCCAGCTTCCCGCCCCTTCAGGCGGCGCTGGTGCGGCTGAACATGCAGGGCGGCGATGTCCGTCAGATAAAAAGAGCGGTATTAGCGGAAGCAGAAAATGCCACGCTGAGCCAGTTTGCCGCCACGCAAGCCACGCTGCAGACATTTGGCTGCAGTGAGCTGCTGCATGTGACGCTGAACAAAGCATAACCGGCTGTCAGAAAGGCCACAGTTTTGTGAGCTTTTATGAACAAACGCTGTACTTCTGCGGGAAATTTCATAGGATCTGGCGCCAGAATTCACGTCATGACAAATTACTCTGAATAATTCAGGTTGCAGGATGGCAGCACGGTCGTGAATTTTCCCGCAGCGGTGACCCTGCCGCTACAGGCCTGCAGTCTGAGCTATAACGGGTAAGAAAACTGGCGCTACCTTTCCGGCGTGACGCCAGACAACACTGCAACCGGAGCATCACCGCATGGAACTCGACTACGAAAGTAAACGCCCGCTTTATATCCCATATGCTGGCCCGATTTTGCTTGAATTTCCCCTGCTGAACAAAGGCAGCGCCTTTACCCTCGAAGAACGTAACGAATTTAACCTCAATGGTCTGCTGCCTGAAGCGGTGGAATCGATTGAAGAGCAGGCAAAGCGCGCCTGGCGTCAGTTCCAGGACTTTAAAAACAATAACGATAAGCACGTCTACCTGCGAAACATCCAGGACACGAACGAAACGCTGTTCTACCGCCTGCTGGATAACCATCTCGAAGAGATGATGCCCATCATCTATACCCCGACCGTCGGCGCAGCCTGCGAACACTTCTCTGAAATCTACCGTCGTGCGCGTGGCGTTTTCATCTCCTACCCGAACCGCGATCGCATCGAAGATATGCTGCAGAACGCCACCAAACAGAATGTGAAGGTGATTGTGGTGACCGATGGCGAGCGTATCCTGGGTCTGGGCGACCAGGGCATCGGTGGAATGGGGATTCCGATTGGTAAGCTTTCACTCTATACCGCCTGCGGCGGCATCAGCCCGGCTTACACCCTGCCGGTCGTGCTGGATGTCGGCACCAATAACCAGCAGCTGCTGAACGACCCGCTCTATATGGGCTGGCGTCATCCGCGTATCACCGGCGAAGAGTATGACGCCTTCGTCAATGAGTTCATTCAGGCCGTTAAGCGCCGCTGGCCGAAGGTGCTGTTGCAGTTCGAAGATTTCGCCCAGAAGAACGCGATGCCGCTGCTGAACCGCTATCGCGAAGAGGTCTGCTGCTTTAACGATGATATTCAGGGCACTGCTGCCGTCACCGTCGGCACGCTGATCGCCGCCAGCCGCGCAGCCGGCAGCCGTCTGTGCGAGCAGAAAGTGGTCTTCCTGGGAGCCGGTTCCGCGGGTTGTGGTATCGCTGAACAGATCATTGCGCAGATGAAATCTGAAGGTCTGAGCGACGACGAAGCCCGTAGCCGGGTGATGATGGTGGATCGTTTTGGTCTGCTCACTGACAAACTGCCTAACCTGCTCGATTTCCAGAGCAAGCTGGTGCAGAAGAGCGAAAACCTGCAGAACTGGGATGTCGCCAGCGACTCAATCTCGCTGCTGGACGTAGTGCGCAATGCCCAGCCCGATATCCTGATTGGTGTTTCCGGTCAGCCGGGTCTGTTCACCGAAGAGATCATCCGTGAGATGCACAAGCACTGTAAGCGCCCTATCGTGATGCCACTGTCGAACCCGACATCACGCGTGGAAGCGACGCCAGCCGATATCATCGCCTGGACTGACGGTGCAGCACTGGTCGCCACCGGCAGCCCGTTCTCCCCAGTAAGCTGGAACGGCAAAACCTATCCGATCGCGCAGTGCAACAACTCCTACATCTTCCCGGGAATTGGTCTGGGTGTGATTGCCTCAGGCGCCAGCCGCGTCACCGACAGCATGCTGATGACCGCCAGCCGCGCACTGGCTGACTGCTCTCCGCTGGTCAACGAAGGCGAAGGCCCGGTACTGCCCGAGATCAAAGATATTCAGGGCGTGTCGAAGATTATTGCGATGGAAGTGGGCAAAGCCGCTCAGCTGGCGGGCGTTGCCGTGGTGACCTCAGAAGATGTGTTGTCACAGGCTATTGCCAACAACTTCTGGCTGCCGCAGTACCGTCACTATCGCCGTACCTCGATTTAATCTTCAGCCTGCCGGACCTGATAGGGTCCGGCAGTGTTCAAAAAGCACACAGCCAGCCGGCAGTAACTTGCTTCGCTGCGACGCCTCAAGTAGCCTTGTGCCATCTCAACATTCTGACACCGAGTCTCCAGGCGCATGCTGAAACGCGTTTTCATTGGTCTGCTTTTCATCATCTTAGTGATGGTGGCAACTGCGCTCGGCCTCGATCGCTGGATCAGCTGGAAAACGGCGCCTTTCATCTACGAAAATGTCTCTTCTCTGCCGCATCGTCAGGTAGGCGTGGTACTGGGAACGGCAAAATATTACCGCACCGGCGTGATCAATCAGTATTACCTCTATCGGATGCAGGGTGCGCTGAACGCCTACAACAGCGGTAAAGTCAATTATCTGCTGCTGAGCGGGGATAATGCGCTGCAGAGTTATAACGAGCCGATGACAATGCGCCGTGATTTAATCAAAGCGGGCGTCGATCCGGCCGATATCGTGCTCGACTACGCCGGATTCCGCACGCTGGATTCGATCGTACGTACCCGTAAGGTCTTTGATACCAACGACTTCATTATCATCACGCAGCGTTTTCATTGTGAGCGCGCGCTCTTCATCGCCCTGCAACTGGGCATCCAGGCGCAGTGTTATGCCGTGCCCTCGCCGAAGAACATGCTTAGCGTGCGCTTCCGTGAAGTGGGGGCCCGGCTGGGTGCGCTGGCAGACCTCTTCCTGCTCAAGCGTGAACCCCGTTTCCTTGGCCCGCTGGTGCCCATTCCCGCCGTGCGAACCGTTCCGGATGATGCGCAGAGTTATCCTGCTGTGACGCCGGAACAGCTGCTGGAGCTGGAACAGAAGCTACGGAAATAAATCTTCGATTAAGAGGGGGCTGGTGCAGCGCCAGACAGGCATGCGCTAGCTCAGGGAGCATACGCCTTCCGCAAAGATGCAAAGGGAATTCTGACAGCAACGAATAAGCCCAACGCGCAGGGAATTGGGTCAGAAGAGGAAAGCGTCCCGCGCCAGGGACGGCGCGGGCCGAGCGTGTCATGGATGACGGCTTTTGCGTCTTTCCGATCTGACCCTGTTCCCTGCGCAGGCTCCGTCTCAAAGCAATGACCTCAGCCTTTAAGCAGGCCGAGCGTGTCATGGATGACGGCCTTTGCGTCTTTCCGATCTGACCCTGTTCCCTGCGCAGACTCCGTCTCAAAGCAATGACCTACAGTCCTCTTCCATAAACAAAGCAGGCCGGGTGTGTCACGGACAACAGCTTTTGCGTCTTTCCGATCTGACCCTGTTCCCTTCGCAGGTTCGATCTCACAGCAACGACCCCATAAAAAAAGCGACCCGAAGGTCGCTTTTTCCGCACCAGAGAACGTTACTTCTTACGCGAATACTTCAGTGAATCCAGCGCCACGGCGAAGATGATGATGCCGCCTTTAATAATGTACTGCCAGTAAGGGTTAACGCCGATATAGGTCAGACCGTAGTTGATAACAGTGAAGATCAACACACCGGTTACCACACCCGCCACGCTACCCACACCCCCGGCGAACGAGACGCCGCCGACCACACAGGCTGCAATCGCATCCAGCTCATACATAAAGCCGAGGTTGTTAGTCGCCGAACCGATACGACCCGCTTCCAGCATCCCGCCAAAGGCGTAGAACACACCAGACAGCGCATAAATCAGGATCAGGTTCAGCGGCACGTTCACACCTGACACTTTCGCCGCTTCCGGGTTACCCCCGATAGCGAAAATGTTTTTGCCGAAACGGGTTTTGTTCCACAGCACCCAGACGAACACAATCGCAATCACCGCATAGAACGTGATGAACGACAGTTTAAAATCACCAAACCGCAAAAAGCCCTGAGCGAATTTCGAGAAGCCTGCATCAAAACCGGCAATCGGTGACGCACCCACATAGTCGTAATAGAGTGAGTTAATACCGTAAACGATAATCATGGTGCCCAGCGTGGTGATAAAAGGCGTCACCTTCAGATAGGCAATGATCACACCGTTCACCAGACCAATCACTCCCCCGATCACACACACGGTCAGGATAACCAGCGGAATTGGCACCGTATCCAGCGTCGGGAAAACTTTGTTCGCGTTGTCCATCGACTGCAGCAGCGTCGCTGCCACAACCGCCGCCAGACCAACCTGACGTCCGGCTGACAGGTCAGTCCCCTGGGTCACAATCAGGCCCGCTACACCCAGTGCAATAATAATGCGCACTGAAGACTGGGTCAGGATATTACTCAGGTTCATTAAACTTAAAAATGTCGGGTCCTGGAAAATAATAATAGCCAGCAATACCAGCAGCACGACATAAATGCCGCCCTCTTTTAACCAGGTTAGCGCATTCTTTTTTGTAGTCGCTTTCATGTTAACAGCCCTTGCTTCATTAAAGGTGTAATGACGCTAAACGCAATATTTCGTTCTGCGTGGTCGTTTTGGTATCAACTATGCCTGCTACCAGACCATTACTCATTACCAGAATACGATCGGTAATGCCTAACAGCTCCGGCATTTCGGATGAGATAATAATGATGCCCTTCTCTCTTTTCGCCAGCTCAGCAATCAGCTGGTAAATTTCGAATTTTGCACCAACATCAATACCGCGTGTTGGTTCATCAAGCATCAGGATTTCAGGCTGGGTCAATAACCAGCGGCCAATAATCACCTTTTGCTGATTACCGCCCGAAAGCGAACCAATCTGCGTATGGTGGCCCGGCGTTTTTACGCGCATGGAATCGATCACCCACTGGGTGTCACTTTTCATGCGTTTATTATCCAGCAGCCCCATACTGCTTTTATATTTTTTAATATTCGAGATAAGGGAGTTAAATCCGATATCCAGATAAGCATAAATACCGGTTGAGCGACGCTCTTCCGTCACCAGTGCGAAACCGTGATTAATCGCTTCATTCGCACTGTGGTTATTAATCGGTTTACCATGCAGTTTGATGGTGCCGCCCGATTTTTCGCGAATGCCAAACAGCGTTTCGACGATATCGGTACGTTTGGCGCCCACCAGCCCGGCGATGCCGAGGATCTCCCCTTTACGCAGATCAAATGAGATGTCACGAATCGAAGGCTGACGCAGAGAGGTCAGATTCCGCACCTCAAGAATGGTTTCCCCCGGCACGTTAGTACGGTCAGGGAAACGCTGGTTCAGTGAACGGCCGACCATCATCGCGATGATCTTATCCATATCCAGCCCTTCCAGCGGCTGAGTCGCAATCCACTGTCCGTCACGCAGAATCGTAATCTCATCACACAGCTGGAAAATCTCTTCCATCTTATGAGAGATATAGACGATGCCGCAGCCACGATCTTTCAGCTTACGAATAATCGTGAACAGGTGATTAACCTCTTTCTCCGTTAATGAGGAGGTCGGCTCATCCATAATCACAATTTTTGCGTCATAAGAGAACGCTTTGGCAATTTCAATCATCTGCATCTGCGACACAGACAAATTCGCCACTTTGTCGCGCGGATCGATATCGATATCCAGCTCGTCAAAAATGGCTTTGGTATCCTGATACATCTTATCCTGATCGACAAAGAAGCCTTTGCGCGGATAACGCCCCAGCCACATGTTGTCCATCACGGTGCGCTGCAGGACCAGGTTTAATTCCTGATGCACCATCGACACGCCATTTTCCAGCGCCTCTTTGGAGCTTTTATAGTCGATCTCTTTACCCTGAAACAGGATACTGCCGGAATCTTTTTTATAAATACCAAACAGGCATTTTAATAAGGTGGATTTACCGGCACCGTTCTCGCCCATTAACGCATGAACAGAGTGAGGCCGCACTTTTAAATTCACATTATCTAACGCTTTAACGCCGGGAAATGATTTTGAGACATCCTTCATCTCCAGCAGATATTCTCGCTGCGCGGTCGTATTATCACTGGCCATATTTTACCTGGCTAAAAAACGGTGGTGACATAAAAAAGGCGCGACAGGGGTCGCGCCCGGAATCGAACTTATTTCTGGAACTGAGCCAGATTCTCTTTATCAACCGGAACGTAAGGTACGCGGACGATCTTATCCACCATCTTGAAGTTCGTACCTTCGGTCGCGGCTTTGCCGTTAGCCAGGTTGTTGGCGATATCCAGCGTGGCTTTCGCCTGGTTTTCCGCATCGTTCAGCACGGTACCGGCCAGGGCACCCGATTTCACCAGCGCCATCGCTTCCGGCAGGGCATCGACGCCGAAGACCGGGATAGAGGTCATGTTGTGCGCTTTCAGCGCTTCAACGGCACCCATCGCCATCGCATCGTTGTTGGCAATCACGACTTCGATTTTCTTCGCGTTCGGGCCTGACAGCCACGCATCCATCTTATCTTTAGCCTGTGCGGTATCCCACATCGCCGTATCCATCGCTAACTGCTGGGTTTTCAGACCATCTTTGTTCAGCGTATCGATCACATATTTGGTACGGGCTTCCGCATCAGGATGGCCTGGCTCACCTTTCAGCAGCACAAACTGGATGGTGCCATCTTTGTTCAGATCCCAGGCCGGGGTCGCTTTCCAGTGTTTCTCAATCAGCTGCCCCTGAATGATGCCGGACTCTTTAGAGTCGGTCCCGACATAGTAGGCTTTGTCATAACCGGCCAGCACTTTCGCGTTAGGCTCTTTGTTGAAGAAGACCACCGGCACGTCATTCGCGCGCGCTTTGTCGACCACCACGGCCGCAGCAGCCGGGTCAACCAGGTTAATGGCCAGCGCTTTCACGCCTTTTGCCATCAGTACGTCAACCTGGTCGTTCTGTTTGGACTGGTCGTTCTGCGAGTCATTCATCAGCAGCTGAATGCCGCCAAGGGTTTTCGCTTCTTTCTCAATGTCTTTGCGCACCATTGACATGAAGTTGTCATCATATTTGTAAATGGTCACGCCGATACGGGTGTCAGCTGCGTGAGCGGTTGCACCAAACATCATGCTGGCAACCAGTGCGGTAAGCGTGAAAACCTTCTTATTCATGGTATCTCCGGTTTTATTATGCAGGGTCTTTTTAGCGCTGCCGCGCGACGTGGCGCGAAAGCAATCGGTAAAACAGATCGGCGGGGCAGTCTGCGCAATTTGCCGCTTACCGCTGACGCCGTCTAAAACCTGACTTCCCTGTGCCTGAACACGTCCGTGAAGAGGGGATGAACCCGTTAACCGGCTACTGAGACCACAACTGATGCCGTTACACTGGCGTTACATAATGTTTCAGTCCGGTAAGACGCTGCCATCATAGTGAGAGCAATGTTAATTAACTGTGAATGTAATCACAGATTGAAAGCGGTTACATGGCTGAATCGCCTGAATTAGTGACGGACTCCACATTTTGCCGCTGCGCGACTGAATGACGCCGCACCAGCGTCGGCATAAAGATGTGCGTGGCGGTGTCATCCAGCAGGCCTGCCGCCCCCTGCAGTGCCAGCTCTGTCGCAATTTTTGCCATAGAAACAATAGGATAACGCACAGTGGTAAGCTGGGGGTCGGTGTAACGCGAGATGGGGATGTCATCAAAGCCAATGACAGAAAAATGCTGTGGCACCTGAATGCCGTTATCTTTCAGCGCCGTGAGCGCGCCCGCTGCCATGCCGTCGTTGTAAGCAAATACCGCGCTGAGATTGAGATTGCGCCCCAGCAGCTCCACCATCGCCGCTTCGCCGCCCTGCATGTCGGGCTCTGCGCTGGCAATCCAGCTCTCATGCGGCCGGATGCCCTGCTCTGCCATCGCCTGCATCCACCCTTCGCGGCGCTGGGCGACATCTTCGATAGGATGACTGGAACAGAGATAGCCGATGCGGCTATGCCCCTGTTGTATCAGGGTCCGGGAGGCCATCAGCGCACCGGCGACGTTATCCAGACTGACGCTGCGCTGCTCAAATCCCGGTATGACGCGATTGATGACAACCATGCCCGGCACATGCTGCATAAAGTCAGCCAGCTCCGCGTCTGAAAGCGTTTTCGCGTGCACCACCAGGGCGCTGCAACGCTGGCGGATCAGCACTTCAATGGCATGACGCTCTTTCTCTTCCTGATGCCAGGAGTTGCTGATGAGGACATGCTTATGGACGCGCTGCGCCACGGTATCCACCGCTTTAACCAGTGCGCCAAAAAAGGGATCGGAAACATCCATCACCACCACCCCGATGGTGTCGCTGACCTGAGTCGCCAGCGCCTGCGCGTTGGCGTTAGGACGATACCCCAGCGCCTCAACCGCCTGTAACACAGCGTCGCGGGTATCAGAGGTGACGGCGCTGCTCTGATTGAGGACGCGCGATACGGTCGCCACTGAGACGCCAGCCTGACGGGCAACATCACGAATTGTTATCATGCAGCAGTTCCAGAAAGGAAAAAGAGGGCATCACGCCGGGTTGAACACCGGCGCTATTTTGTCAGGGGCGGGCGATGTGCAGCGTGAATTGCGTCACATCAATGAAAACGGTTACATACAATTCTGTAACCTTTGTGATGGCGGTCATTATCTGGCGTGGTCGGACAGGCGGGGTTTTCCGGCTGAGAGCTGGGTAAGCCGCCGCCACAGCCACTCCAGCGGGCCCTGTGCGAAGAAATGTAACCAGATGAGTGAAAAGAGGATATTGATAAGCCAGACCGCAGGCACCATCAGCACCAGCTCCAGCCGGGTAAAGTGCATATAGAAGCCAAAGCGGTAGAACAGCGTGGTACAGATCAGCGACTGCATCAGGTAGTTGGTCAGCGCCATGCGCCCGACACACTGAATGGCATAACTGAACCGCCAGCGTGAAATCTGCGGCCACCAGGCCAGACAGAGCGCCGCATAGCCCAGGCTGATCAGCGGGCTGGCGAGGTCGCGCGGGGTCTGCAGATAAAAGCCGCTCCAGCGGAACTCCCAGTGTAACAGCCACTGCGCAGCGACACCGGCCCCCGCTATCGAGAATCCCGCCGTCAGCAGCACGACGGCGGCCTGACGGTAGTGCCGCAGGGGAAACTGGCCCGTCAGCCAGCCACTGCGCAGCAGCGCTCCACCGATCATCATCAGGCCCGCCAGCTGCCAGCCATACTGCGCCGCCAGCGCCATCAGTCCCGATGAGAGGTGATCAAGCCGGTTCTGAATCGCTTCCCAGCCGCCGGCCAGTTTCCAGTAGCGCTCATATTGCAGATCGGCCGCGCCGGGCAGCCAGGAGCGGGTCGGCTCAGGATCGGAGATCGAGCCGAATACCAGCAGCACACCGCAGCCCACCAGGTAAAGCAGAATACCGGTATTCATCAGGCTGCGGGTGGAAGGGACATCGCGCACGACCCGCCACACCACCAGCCCGATGATGCCGTAATCCAGCAGGATGTCCCCCTCCCAGAGAAACACCCCGTGCAGAAAACCGATCAGCACCAGCAGTGACAGCCGGGCAGTCAGCCAGCGACTGCCGCGCGGCAGTTGCATCTGCAGACCGGCACCAAACAGCAGCGCAAACAGCGTAAGGAATTTGAGCTGGGCAAAGGTATCGGAGAGGGCCCATGTCCAGGCGTCAGCGAGGGTGACACTCCCCTGCCAGGCCGGATTCAGGTAGGCCGCAGAGGGCAGACCAAAGCCGACGATATTGAGCAGCAGAATGCCGAGAATGGCACAGCCTCGAATAAAATCCAGCGCGTGATAGCGTTGCATGCGGCACCCTGCCCCATTGAGGCGGGCAGCATTATGCGCCCGCCGTTAACTCAACTATGACGTACCGCGCGCAAAAATTCCTGGCGGGTATTCTGACTGGACTTGAACAGGCCGCCCAGTGAGGTGGTGGTGGTCGCGCTGGTGGCATCCTTCACGCCGCGCGCTTTCACGCAGTAATGCACCGCATCAATGGAAACGGCCACGTTGTTGGTGCCAAGCAGGGTCTGCAGGGCAACCAGTACCTGCTGTGTCAGACGCTCCTGCACCTGCGGGCGCTGTGCAAAGAACTGCACGATGCGGTTAATTTTCGACAGGCCAATTACCTTATCTTTGGGAATATAGGCGACGGTCGCTTTACCATCGATAATCACAAAGTGGTGTTCACAGGTGCTGGTCAGGGTGATGTCACGCACGGTCACCATCTCATCCACCTTCATCTTGTTTTCAATGACGGTGATTTTCGGGAAGTTGGCGTAATCGAGACCGGAAAAGACCTCATCCACATACATCTTCGCGATGCGATGCGGGGTTTCCATCAGGCTGTCATCTTCAAGATCCAGATTCAGCAGCTGCATGATTTCGGTCATGTGCCCGGCAATCAGGCTCTTGCGCGTGTTGTCATCAATGTCGCGTGTCGGGGCGCGTAATGGCGTTTCCAGGCCACGCGCCAGCAGCGCTTCATGAACCAGGGCAGCTTCCTGACTTAGGGTGCTCATCGTACTCTTCTCCGGCTGGGTGTTGCGCCCGTCGGCTGTTGCGGCGGGCCCTGTAATCAGGCGCGTATTGTGAAACTTTCTTTGCGGGGAATCCAGCAATCAATCAGATTGGTGAAGAAAGCGTTTATCGGCTCCGCCGCCAGACCAGCAGGCCCGCCCAGATGAGGCTCGCGCCAGCCACCCACAGGGCGGGTTCCAGCCGGTGTAAAAAGGCGGTGGAGAGAAACGAGAGCAGCGGGCCCACCAGTTGTCCCACGGCATAGCCGGTGGTCAGCAGGCCAGCCATATAGCGCAGATGACTGGGGGCCAGCTCACGCGCGCAGAGCAGCGACAGCTGCACCACGCTGAGAAAGCCGCCGCCGACCAGTAATGCGCCCACCAGCAGGCCGCTGAAGCCCGGCAGCAGCGCCGCCGCAAAGACTCCTAACGCCTGCGCCCAGAGCACCAGCGCCAGACGGACGTGGCTGCGCCCCCGGTTGCGCGTGAGGATGCCCAGCAGGATCCCTACCATCGCTGCGCCACCAAAAATCGGCCAGACAAACTGGGCGAATGCGCCATCCGGAAAACGCGCGGCAGCCATCTGCGACAGGAAAGTCGCAGGCAGGATATAGCCAAAGCCCGCCAGACTGTAGCTCAGCACCAGCCGTTTAAGGTTGCGGTCCAGCACCAGCGGCTCCGGGGCCTGATCGGGGCGATGCAGCTCGCCACGCCGGGGCAGATTACGGGCAATCAGCGCCACCAGCAGCAGCGCCAGTGCGCCATAGGCGGCCCAGGCCAGCCCCGCAGAGACCTGCAGCGTGTGCAGCGCCACCCCCAGCAGGCCGCTGACAAAGATGCCGCAGCCTGGCCCGGCAAACACGGCCGCCGACAGCCCCGCCCGGCCATGACGATGCAGCTGTTCATTGCTCCAGGCGGCCACCAGCACCATCGCCCAGCCGCTGGCCCAGCCGATCAGGAAACGAATGGCCCCGTGCAGCCACGGCCCGCTGGCCCAGGCCGAGAGCAGCGTCAGGATCACCGCGCCCCATATGCCCGCCGTCAGGCGCAGCTCTACCCGCTTATGCGCCCGCATGGCATCGAACGAGCCACAGAGATAGCCAAGATAATTGAGTGCGGCCACCAGGCTGGCGCTGGTGAGGGTCAGCTGGTGCGCCTGAATCATCAGTGGCACCTGTGGCGTAAAGGCAAACCGGCCAATACCCATCGCGACAAACAAAGTTAAAAACGCGCTGAGCGCGACGCGTAACGCCATGGCTGAACTCCTGTGGTTTCGGGCTGGGATCTATTCTGACTTGCTAACAGCTTGCAGGATGTTTACACTCACGAAAAGTGAATAATCATGACCAACTTGTTTACAGGAAGAGAAGATATGGATTTAGTACAACTACGTATGTTCTGTTCCGTCGCCGAAACGGGTTCCCTGGCACGCGCCGCCGAACAGCTGCATCGCGTCCCCTCTAATCTCACCACGCGGCTGCGTCAGCTGGAAGAAGAATTGGGTGTGGATCTCTTTATTCGTGAGAAGCAGCGCATTCGCCTGTCACCGATGGGCCATAACTTCCTCAATTATGCGCAGCGCATTCTGGCCCTGAGTGAAGAAGCGCTGAGCATGACCCGCACCGGTGAACCGGCGGGTAACTTTGCGCTCGGCTCAATGGAGAGCACCGCCGCCACCCGCCTGCCCGGTTTACTGGCCGCCTATCACCAGCGCTTTCCCGGTGTTGCCCTCTCGCTGATTACCGGCACCTCGGGCGAAATTATCGATCGGGTGCGTGAAGGCACCCTGGCGGCTGCGCTGGTGGATGGCCCGGTGGCGCATGATGACCTGAACGGCTGCATCGCGTTTCGTGAGGAGATGGTGCTGATTACCGGTCTGGATCATGCCCCTATCACCACCGCCCGCGACGTGCAGGACGATACCCTGTTTGCTTTCCGCAACAGCTGCTCCTACCGCGTTAAGCTGGAGAGCTGGTATCGCGACAGCCAGACCGCGCCGGACAATGTGATGGAGATTCAGTCCTATCACGCCATGCTGGCCTGCGTGGCGGGCGGTGCGGGCGTCGCCATGATCCCGGCCTCGGTGCTGAAACAGATGCCGGACCGTTCACGGGTGCAGGCGCACACCCTCCCCCCTGCTTATCGCAATACGGCCACCTGGCTTATGTGGCGACGGGACGCCTTTACTCCCAATGTGGAGGCGCTGAAGTACCTGATTATCGAAAAATTTGACGATCGGCCGCTCAATGATGAGCTGATCTACCCCTTACAGGCGGCGGAATAAGCGTTCCGCGCTATGTTTAAGAGCCTGGCTCTGATTAATCACGACCACCTGGCGCCACCGTGCGTCACAATCTGACTGGAAGAGGGATTGCATGAAAATGATCAAAACCCGTGCCGCCGTTGCCTGGGCTGCTGGCGAACCGCTGAAAATTGAAGAAGTGGATTTGATGCCACCGCAGAAAGGCGAAGTCCTGGTGCGTATCGTCGCGACCGGCGTCTGCCATACCGATGCCTACACCCTCTCCGGCACCGATCCGGAAGGCGTCTTCCCGGCGATCCTGGGCCATGAAGGCGGCGGCATCGTGGAAGCCGTAGGTGAAGGCGTGACCAGCGTGGAAGTGGGTGACCATGTCATCCCGCTTTACACTCCGGAGTGCGGCAAGTGTAAGTACTGTCTGTCGGGTAAAACCAACCTCTGTCAGGCGATCCGTGCGACCCAGGGCAAAGGTCTGATGCCGGATGGCACCACCCGCTTCTTTAAAGATGGCAAACCGATTTTCCACTATATGGGCACCTCGACCTTCTCGGAGTACACCGTCGTTCCGGAGATCTCACTGGCTAAAATCAGTAAAGAAGCGCCGCTGGAAGAAGTGTGCCTGCTGGGTTGTGGCGTCACCACCGGTATGGGCGCGGTCATGAACACCGCCAAAGTGAAAGAAGGCGACACCGTGGCGATTTTCGGCCTCGGCGGCATTGGCCTGTCGGCCGTTATCGGTGCCAAAATGGCGAAAGCCGGCCGCATCATCGCCATCGACATCAATACCAGTAAATTCGACCTGGCGCGCAAGCTGGGTGCCACTGACCTGATCAACCCGAAAGATTACGATAAGCCGATTCAGGAGGTGATTGTTGAGCTGACCGATGGCGGCGTGGATTTCTCCTTTGAATGTATCGGCAACGTCAACGTCATGCGTTCCGCGCTGGAGTGCTGCCACAAAGGCTGGGGCGAGTCCGTGATTATCGGTGTAGCCGGTGCCGGTGAAGAGATCTCTACCCGTCCGTTCCAGCTGGTGACCGGGCGCGTCTGGCGCGGCTCCGCCTTCGGTGGCGTGAAAGGCCGCTCACAGCTGCCGGGTATCGTGCAGGATTACCTCGACGGTAAATTTGCCCTGAACGACTTCATCACCCACACCATGCCGCTGGAAGAGATCAACGACGCCTTTGATTTAATGCACGAAGGAAAATCGATCCGCTCGGTTGTGCATTTCAACAGGTAATCAGGAGGCGTTATGGCATCCACTCTGGAGCTACTGGAAGAACACCGTATTTTTGGCGGCTGGCAGCAGCGCTGGCGTCATGCGTCGGCCGTGCTGAACTGCCCGATGACCTTCAGCATCTATCTGCCTGAACCGCAGGGCGATGCGCCGCCACCGGTGGTCTGGTTTCTGGCCGGACTGACCTGCAACGACGAGAACTTCACGACCAAAGCGGGCGCGCAGCGGGTGGCGGCGGAACTGGGGCTGGTGCTGATTATGCCGGACACCAGCCCGCGCGGCGATGAGGTAGCCAACGATGAGGGTTACGATCTGGGTCAGGGAGCGGGATTCTATCTCAATGCCACCCAGCAGCCCTGGGCGGCGCATTTCCGCATGTTCGACTACCTGAGCAGCGAGTTACCTGCGCTGATTGCGGATAACTTTAAGGTCAGCGACCGTCAGTCAATCATGGGTCACTCCATGGGCGGACACGGTGCGCTGATGCTGGCGCTGCGTCTGGGCAACCGCTTTGCTTCGGCGTCGGCTTTCGCACCGATTGTAAACCCGATGCAGGTGCCGTGGGGTCAGAAAGCGTTTCAGGCCTATCTGGGCGATGACCCGGCGGCCTGGCGGGAATATGACAGCTGTCAGCTGATGGCGGAGGTGGCGCATCGTCTGCCAATCCTGATCGACCAGGGCGACAGCGATCAGTTCCTGGCCGACCAGCTGCAACCGGAGCGGCTGGAAAGCGTGGCCAGTGAGGTGGGATTCCCGCTGACGCTGCGCATTCAGCCGGGCTATGACCATAGCTACTTCTTTATCGCCAGCTTTGTGGAAGATCATCTGCGCTTCCACGCGCAGCATCTTCTGGCGTAAAAAATCAGGGCCGCAACTGCGGCCCTGAACTTTTTTGCACGATGCCGGCCCGGTAACGACCCGCTGTTGTGTCAGACCAGCGCCGGACCGGTCAGGCCGTCAATCATCACCTGCGGAATGCCGCGCGAGCAGTGCTCGATTCGTCCATCGACGCCATAGACTTTCGCCAGGGTCGCGGGCGTAATCACCTTATCCGGCTGCCCCTGCGCCACCAGTGCCCCCTGTTTCAGCATCAGCGCATGCTGCGCATGACGCAGCGCAATATTGATATCATGCACCACCACCACCGTGACGATGTTGCGCAGGGCGGTTTCGCGCCGCACCAGATCCATCACATGAAACTGGTAGTTGAGATCCAGCGCGCTCAGCGGTTCATCCAGCAGCAGCAGCTCAGGGCGACGGATCAGCGACTGTGCCAGCCCGACTAACTGCTTCTGTCCGCCGGAGAGCTGGTCGAGATAGCGCATCGCCAGATGGGCAATACCCAGCTGCTCCAGCAGGTGCATGATTTCGGCTTCGCTACTGGCGCTGTGCAGGCCGCCGGAGGCACGCTGTGCCACAATGATCGACTCCAGCACATGCAGATGCACGCCTGCAGGCAGGGACTGCGGCAGATAGACCACGTTCTTCGCCCGGCGGGCAAACGGCTGAGTCATAAGATCCTCGCCGTTGAGCCACATTTCGCCCTGCCCTTTGTTCAGTCCGGCCAGGGCCCGCAGCAGTGTCGATTTGCCGCAGCCGTTGGGCCCCAGCAGCACGGTGATCTCCCCACGCGGCAGCGGCGCCACGTTGAGATTCTCAATCACCTTATGTTTTGGGTAACCGGCACTGAAGCCGCGTAACGTCAGACCCTGTTCCATCACACTGTCCCCCGGTGACGCAGAATAATACTCAGGAAGAACGGCACGCCAATCAGTGAGGTGACGATGCCGACCGGGATGATCACGCCCGGAAGCAGGTTTTTCGACGCGACCGAGGCCAGCGACAGCACCAGGGCTCCGACCAGCGCGCTGGCTGGCAGATAGAAGCGGTGATCTTCACCAAACATCATGCGGGCAATATGGGGAGCGACCAGGCCGATAAAGCCAATCGGGCCGACAAAGGCCACGGCCAGCGCCGAGAGAATACTGATGCGCAGCAGCGTCGCCAGACGCAGACGACGCACGTCAATGCCAAAGCTGACCGCCCGATCCTCACCCAGCCGCAGCGCCGTCAGCTTCCAGCTGCTCATCATGGAGAACGGCACCAGGATCGCCAGCGCCACGGTCAGGACGCCCAGCTTCTCCCAGGAGGCGCGCGCCAGGCTGCCCATGGTCCAGAAAACCAGCCCCTGCAGGGTATCTTCGCTGGCGATGAACTGCATCATGGAGACCAGCGCGTTGAAGGTAAAGACCAGTGCAATGCCGAAGAGCACCACGCCCGCCGAGGAGACCTGGGTCCAGCGGGTGATGCCGTCCAGCATCAGGGCGGCAAACAGCGCAAAAACGAAGGCGTTGGCGGAGATCAACCACTGGTCAGGAATGCCGGGGATGCCGACGCCGAGGATGATAGCCAGCGCGGCACCAAATGCCGCCGCCGAGGAGACACCGAGGGTAAAGGGGCTGGCCAGCGGGTTATTCAGAATGGTCTGCATTTCTGCGCCCGCGAGGCCGAGCGACAGGCCCACCACAATCGCCATCAGGGCATAAGGCAGACGGATGTCCCAGACGATGACGCGGGTTCCGGCGTCGACGCTGTCGGGACTGAGCAGCGTATTCCACAGCGTCTCCAGCGAGAGTCCGGCCGGACCCAGCGTGAAGTCGAGGACCAGCGAGGCGATGATGGCCAGCAGCAGCACGCCGATCCAGATGACGCGGCGACGCAGCACCAGGTGGTAGCTATGCATGCTGTGCTGACGCGTCTCTTCTCCCGCCAGCAGCGAAGTTTCGGTAGTCATGTTTTAACCCTGTGTGGCTATCCTGTCAGAAAACGCAGCCACAATAGTGCAGGTGATAATAATTATCAATTCGTGATGGGAAGCGAGGCGTGAAAAAAGGGTAAAAAACGGTGTTGCAGGCGGGAGAATGGCTCAGGGAGCCTGTGCCTTTCGCAAAGACGCAAAATCCGCCATCCCTGGCGGGCTCAGCGCGGACCATCCCTGGCCCGCTATGCTTTGCTACAGGCACAGGCTCCCATCGCTTCACGATTCCTGCGGCCTGCCAGAACTGCGGCAGGCACCGTGCGCAGGAGTCAGCGCACAGAACTAATCTTTATGAACCGGGAACTCCATCTCGCTGTACTTCACGAAACGGCTGCCGCGCGTCAGCTTGTAGCCGAACCAGATGATCAGGAACAGCGGAAGGCCGATGTAGGTGGCCGCTACGCTGTACCAGTCGATCGTGTCGTTGAGAAACGCCTGATAGTTCTGACCCAGCGTGATGATCAGGCAGAGCACAAAGGCGAAAATCGGACCCAGCGGGAAAAAGCCGGAGCGGTAAGGCAGCGCGTTCAGGTCACGTCCCTGAGCGACATAGCCGCGACGGAAGCGGTAGTGACTGATCGCGATACCGAGCCAGGCGATAAAACCGGTCATGCCTGAGGTGTTCAGCAACCAGAGGTAAACCTCCTGATTGCCAAATTTCGAGGTCAGGAAGCAGAGTCCCGCCACCACCGTCGTCGCCCAGAGTGCATTACGCGGCACGCCGCCTTTAGAGAGTCTGGCGAAAATCCGCGGCGCTTTGCCTTCACAGGCCAGGTTGTAAAGCATACGGGTTGAGGCGTACATACCGGAGTTACCCGCTGACAGCACGGCCGTCAGGATCACCGCATTCATCACCGCCGCCGCTGACAGCAGACCGGCATTCTGGAACACCAGGGTGAACGGACTGACGCTGATATCGTTGATGTCATTGTGCAGCAGCTTGGGATCGGTGTACGGCAGGATCAGGCTGATAATCAGAATCGCGAAGACGTAAAACAGCAGGATACGCCAGAAGATCTGCCGCACCGCACGCGGGATATTTTTGGCCGGATCTTCAGATTCGCCCGCCGCGATACCGATCAGCTCGGTGCCCTGGAAGGAGAATCCCACAATCATCGCCACGCCAATCATCGCCGCAAAACCGCCCGCAAATGGCGCTTCGCCCACCTGCCAGTTATGCCAGCCCGCGTGTTCTGCACCGCGCATAATGCCGGTGATCATCAGCACGCCAACCACGATAAAAATCACCACGGTGGCCACTTTGATCAGCGAGAACCAGTATTCCGCTTCACCAAAGCCTTTGACGGAGATGTAGTTGAGCAGGAACATCAGGCCCAGGAACAGCGCGCTCCAGATCCAGCCTGGCGTGTCGGGGAACCAATAATTCATCACCAGCTGTGACGCCACCAGATCAACCGCGATGGTTACCGCCCAGTTGTACCAGTAGTTCCAGCCGAGTGCGAAACCAAAGCCCTCTTCGACATATCTTGCGCCGTAGGTGGCAAACGACCCGGACACGGGCATAAATGCCGCCAGTTCACCCAGGCTGGTCATCAGGAAATAGACCATCAGACCGATGAGCATATAGGAGAGAAGTGCTCCGCCGGGTCCGGCCTGAGCAATAGTGGCACCTGATGCGACAAACAGGCCGGTTCCGATGGAGCCGCCGATGGCGATCATGGTGAGATGACGTGCTTTTAGTGCACGCTGTAACGCAGGTTGTTGTGTTGTTTTTGAGTCATTATGCATGTGTAAACGCTACGAAGGGTAAAAATGAGGCGAGATTGTAGCAGCCAGCTCGCCTCTGTATAGCGGAGCCACGCTGTTATTAGTTAAGTTCATGATCGCGCCCGAATTATTAGCGGTCACTCACGGCAGTAGGATAAAAAGCGCGTCAGCGCTTTGGAAATATGCTTCTGCCGGTGATGGATGCGATAGAGCGTCCGGGTCAGGCGCGGCAGCGGAATCGCCAGTTCGATCAGCGTTCCCGCCTCCAGCAGATCGGCGATCACCCGGCGCGACAGGCAGCTGATCCCCATGCCGTGGCGCACCGCATGTTTAATCGCTTCAGAGTTGCCAAGCTCCATCCCCAGCTGAAAGCTCGGCAGGTGAGACAGCAGCAGATAATCGACGATTTCACGGGTGCCGGAGCCGCGTTCACGCAGGATCCAGGGGGCGTCCGCCAGCGTTTTCAGGGTGACCGGCTGCTGCAGAACAGGCGCATCCGGCGCGGCAAACACTACCAGCTCATCCTCCAGCCAGGGTTCACTGACCAGTTCAGTCATATGGCACGGCCCCTCAATCAGGCCGACATCGACGCGGAAGTCGGAGACCGCCTGAATCGCATCCTGACTGTTGCCCACGCTCAGCTCCAGCGGCAGGCCGGGAAAATCGCGTCGCCAGGCCGCCATCATGCCCGGCAGCAGATAGTTACCGATGGTGCTGCTGGCGAAGATGCGGATGGCCCCGTTGTCCTCTTTGAACAGCTGCTCAATCTCCCCCGCCTGCTCCAGCAGACCTACAGCGCGGGGATAAAGCAGGCGGCCATGTTCGTTCAGCACCAGTCGTTTACCGACCCGATCAAAGAGCTGAACCCCAAGCTGACTCTCCAGATCGGCCAGCGCCGCGCTGACCGCCGACTGCGACAGCGCCAGCAGCTGCGACGCCTGGGTCGTCGAGCCACTCTTGAGCACTTCGGTAAAGACTTCGATTTGCCGCAGCGTAATGTGCATCGTCGATCCTTAAGTCTGTTAATGTCTGACGAGATAGATGATCAGCGCCAGCCAGATCAGCCCCACCACCACCAGCCAGCCTGCGATTTTTTTGCCGCGGGAACGCCGGGATGCGGCCCTTTCGCTGCTGCTGATGCGCACCTCACGCGGCAGCAGGCGCAGCAGCAGCATAACACCGGTCGGGATAATGACCGCGTCATCCAGCAGTCCCACAAACGGGATCACATCCGGGATGAAATCGATCGGGCTGACGCCATAGGAGACCAGGCCCAGCATGCCCAGCTTGTTCCACCAGGGCGTGCGCGGGTCGCGAAAGGCGAACCAGAGTACCAGCACATCCCTCTTGATCAGCGTTGCCCAGCGGCGCAGACGCAAAACGCTCATAATGTCGGCCTTATCGTTTATTCCGGTTGATTATAAATATATTATCAATTTCACTTTTAAGCCAGTGCGCGCCATGATCGACACTCACTGAAGAGGAGTGACCCTTATGGCCGAACTGAGCATCGTTAAAACGCACAATCCCGTTGTGCGCCTGTTTCCCGGTCTGCTGCTGACCGCCGCGCTCGCCGCTGCGGCGAACTGGCTGGCGCAACAGCCGTTAATCGCGGGGCTGGGACTGGGTTCACTGACGCTGGCGATCATGCTGGGCATCGTGGTCGGTAATAGCGTCTGTTCCCCTCTCTCGTCACACTGCGACAGCGGCGTCGCGCTGGCGAAGCAGAAGCTGCTGCGGCTCGGGATTATCCTGTTTGGCTTTCGTATTACTTTACAGCAGATTGCCGATGTCGGCGTCAGCGGCATCCTGATCGATGCGCTGACCCTGAGCAGCACCTTCTTTATCACCTGTCTGCTGGGTATCCGGTTACTGAAGCTGGATCGCGAAACCGTCTGGCTGATCGGGGCAGGCAGCAGCATCTGCGGTGCGGCAGCGGTGCTGGCGACCGAGCCGGTGGTCAAAGCCGCGCCGTCGAAAGTCGCGGTGGCCATCGCGACCGTGGTGCTGTTCGGCACGCTGGCGATCTTCATCTATCCCCTGCTCTGGCCGCTGGCGCATCATCTGTTTCCGGCTCTGAGTGCTGCACAGTTTGGCGTTTTCACCGGCTCCACGATTCATGAAGTGGCGCAGGTGGTAGCAGCCGGACACAGTATCAGCCCGGAAGCCGAAAACAGCGCGGTTATTGCCAAGATGCTGCGGGTGATGATGCTGGCCCCATTCCTGCTCTGCCTGGGGACGATGCTGCGCGGTGGGCGTCAGGGCGGCGCCCGTCAGCCGGTGACCTTTCCCTGGTTTGCCTTACTGTTTATTGCGGTCGCGCTGTTTAACTCGCTGCAGCTGCTGCCTGCTGCGCTGGTGGCCTCACTGAATCAGCTGGCTGGCCTGCTGCTGGCGATGGCGATGGCCGCGCTGGGCTTAACCACCCGTTTCAGCGCGCTGCGTGAAGCGGGCGTTAAACCCCTGCTGCTGGGTGCGCTGGTCTTTGGCTGGTTAATCGCAGGCGGTGGCACGATCAATCTGCTGGTGCAACATTTCATGGGCTAACCGCATCGGGTATCATGCCGTTTCATCCGTGCATAGCCCCAGGAGAAAGGCATGAAATATATTGGCGCACACGTCAGTGCGGCAGGGGGAGTGGATCAGGCCGTGATCCGCGCCCATGAATTAGAAGCCACCGCCTTCGCCCTCTTTACTAAAAATCAGCGTCAGTGGAAGGCCGCCCCGCTGACCACTGAGGTCATTGATGCTTTTCGCGCCGCCTGCGAGACTTATCACTTCACATCACAGCAGATCCTGCCGCACGACAGTTTTCTGATTAACCTGGGCCATCCGGTTGAGGAGGCGCTGGAGAAATCCCGCGCGGCCTTCATTGATGAACTGCGGCGTGCTGACCAGCTGGGGCTGACGCTGCTGAACTTCCACCCCGGCAGCCATCTGCATCAGATCGATGAGGAGAGCTGCCTGAAGCGCATCGCCGAGTCGATCAATGTCGCGCTCGACCAGACGCAGAACGTTACCGCCGTCATCGAAAATACGGCCGGTCAGGGCAGTAATCTGGGCTTCCGCTTCGAGCATCTCGCCACCATTATTGAGCATGTCGAAGACAAATCGCGTGTCGGGGTCTGCATTGATACCTGCCATGCGTTTGCCGGCGGGTATGATCTGCGAACCGAGGCAGACTGCGAAGCGACCTTTGCCAGCTTTGAGCGCATCGTCGGTTTTCACTATCTGCGTGGCATGCACCTGAACGACGCCAAGAGCGCCTTCGACAGCCGCGTTGACCGCCATCACAGTCTGGGAGAAGGAAACATCGGCAGGACGGTGTTCAGCTGGCTGATGAAAGATCCCCGCTTCGATGGCATCCCGCTGATTCTGGAAACCATCAATCCCGATATCTGGAAAGATGAGATTGCGTGGCTGAAAGCCGAACAGCAGGCTTAAAAAAAGGAGCCTGAAGGCTTTTCCAGACGGTGATGACATGATGCCGAGGGAAGCAGCCTTATCAAAGCAAACAGGGAGCCATCTGGCTCCCTGTTTATTTCACTTCCGCGTATCAGGCTTTCGCCAGCTGCTCTTCCGGACGTTTCAGTACCGCGTAGCTCAGACCCGCAATCGCGGTGCCGATGACGATCGCCATCAGATAACCGAGTACCGGGGTAATCGCACCCGGGATCAGCAGAACGAACAGCCCACCGTGCGGCGCCATCAGTTTTGCGCCAATCGCCATGGAGATGGCACCGGTCACCGCGCCACCCACGATGCAGCAAGGCAGAACACGCATCGGGTCGCGGGCTGCGAATGGAATCGCACCTTCAGAGATAAAGCAGAGACCCAGAACCAGCGCCGCTTTGCCCCCTTCCTGCTGACCTTTGTTGAACTTACGACGCGCAACCAGCGTAGCCACACCCATCGCCAGCGGTGGCACCATGCCGGCGGCCATGATGGCGGCCATCGGGGCATACGTCTGCGAGCTCAGTAAGCCAACGCCAAACGCGTAAGCCACCTTATTCACCGGACCACCCATGTCAGTACACATCATGCCGCCCAGAATCGCGCCCAGCAGAACCGCGTTCGCGGTGCCCATATTCGCCAGCCAGTGGGTCAGACCGTTCATGATGCCCGCAACCGGTTTGCCTACCACGTAGATCATCAGCAGGCCGGTAATCAGACTGGCAAACAGCGGAATAATCAGTATCGGTTTCAGCGCTTCCATACTCTGCGGCAGTTTAACTTTGCCGCTGATCAGCTTCGCCGCATAACCGGCAATGAAGCCCGCGATAATGCCACCTAAGAAGCCGGCGTTGATGCTGGTGGCGATCATACCGCCAATCAGACCCGGGGTCAGACCCGGACGGTCAGCGATGGAGAAGGCGATAAAGCCCGCCAGTACCGGCACCATCAGGGCAAAGGCGCTGCCACCACCGATTTGCATCAGGGCAGCCGCCAGCGTGCCCGGCTCTTTAAATGCGGTGATACCAAAGGCAAATGAGAGTGCGATGCTCAGACCGCCTGCGACCACCATCGGCAGCATATAGGAGACGCCGGTCAGCAGATGACGATACGCCCCTGCGCCGCCCTGCTTTTTCTCCTCTTCTGCGCTGGCGTTGCTCTGTCCGCTGGCAGCCGCTTTATAAGGCTTCGCTTCGGCTACCGCTTTATCCAGTTCCTGGGCGGTTTTCTTCAGCGCCAGTCCGGTTGAGGTGCGGTACATCGGCTTACCGGCAAATTTCGCCAGGTCGACTTCGATATCGGCGGCCACGATCACCAGATCGGCTGCTGCCACTTCTTCCGGGGTAATGGCGTTACCGGCCCCGACTGAACCGCGGGTTTCAACTTTCACCCACCAGCCGCGACGGGTTGCTTCGGCCTGAATCGCCTCAGCCGCCATAAAGGTGTGCGCCACGCCGGTCGGACAGGCGGTAACGGCAACCACACGTTTCTGCGCGCCAGCCTGAGCCGGAGCCGCAGCAGATGCGCCCGCCGGTGTCGCCACCGCAGCCTGCGACTGCCATGTCCTGGCTTCTGCTTTCGCGCGGTTCAGAAAGGTTTCCGGCTCACGGACGGCCAGCTGGACATCGCCCTGCCAGAGCGCTTTGCCGTTCAGCGCCGCGTCGTCCGGCACGTTTTTACCCAGCACAATCACCAGTTCAGCATCGGCAGGGTTTTCAGTCAGGGTCAGGCCCGCAGCAGCTGCCGCAGCAGCCAGGCGCTGTTGCGCCATGTAAGCGGAAGCCAGTCCCAGTGTAGGGTCTTTTATCAGCAGCGTTTTCATTATCGCTCTCCTGCTGTCAGTTAACGGGTTGTAAGTCGACACGCGCCATCATGGCGGCCAACTGAGTTCGATCGGATACACCAACATTACTCTGGCTGACGGCCATCGCCGCCACGGCAGTGGCAAGACGCAGCGTATGCTCGCTGGACTCGCGCATCAGCAGACCATAAATCAGGCCGCCCACCATCGAGTCGCCGGCACCCACGGTGCTGACCACATCGCAGACCGGGGGTTTGGCAATCCATTCGCCGGAGGCGTTGACCCACAGCGCCCCTTCTGCGCCCAGTGAAATCACCACATGAGCGATGCCCTGCTCACGCAGTTCATGCGCGGCACCAATCACATCCTGCAGCGTCGGCAGTTTGCGACCGGCCCAGATCTCCAGCTCACGGCGGTTAGGCTTCACCAGCCACGGGGCGGCCTTCAGTCCTGCCACCAGCGCCTCACGGCTGCTGTCAAAGATGATGCACGGGCAGTGGGTGCGCAGTTCGGTCATCCAGCGGGTAAAGGCGTCGTGATCGACCCCTTCCGGCAGACTGCCGCTGACGCAGACCATATCGAACTGGCCCAGCCAGGTCAGGGAGTCGGTGGTGAAGCGATCCCAGTCCTGACCCGTCACCTGAAAACCGGAGAAATTCAGATCGGTCACATCGCCGGTCTGTTCGGTGAGTTTCACGTTGATGCGGGTGCGGCCTGGCACCACCTGAAAACGGTTAGCAATACCCAGCTCGCTGAACAGCTGCTGGAAGCCATCCTGATTCTCTTTGCCCAGGAAGCCGCCGACGGTCACGTCAATGCCCAGATCTTTCAGGACTTTGGCAACGTTAATGCCCTTGCCCGCCGCATGCAGTCCGGTGGTTTTCACCAGATTGACTTCGCCGCGTTCAATTTCAGGGGTATAGCCCACCAGGTCATACGCCGGGTTCAGCGTAATGGTGGCGACACGTCTGCTCATGCTGCCCCCTCGCCCAGACCACTGCTGATCGCCTCTTCAATGGCGTTCAGCGCCTGCTGAGCATCATCGCCGCTGGCGGTAAAGCGCAGGCGATGCCCTTTCTTCACGCCCAGCGCGACCACTTTCATCAGGCTGCGACCATTGGCAGGCTTACCGCTGCCGTCGAGGTTGGTCACGGTGATCTCGCTGTTGAACTGCTTGATAACGCTGACCAGCGCCGTGCCCGGACGGGCATGCAGGCCATGTTCGTTGCGGATGGTGAATTCAGCGGTCAGCACGTCAGCCTGCTCATCGACTTCGCTGGTCAGCAGCGCATAAACGCCTGCGGCATCCGCTTTCAGCAGACGATCGGCTTTCCCCTGCTGCAGTAAGGCGCTCAGATAACCCAGCACCTCCAGCGGACGTTCATCGGTGGCCGACACGCTGATCAGCATCGCAGCCGATTCGCCCTGATGGTCGAAGGGATGGGCAGCACGGCTGATCGCCACGCCACTGCGCAGGTTGCCCAGGCTGCTGTCGCTGAGCCAGATGCCCTGCCCCAGGTTCAGCGGGGAGACTGAAACCACATCCGCCACATAGCTGGCATCCACAACGCCAGCGGATTGCAGACGACCGGCGTTCATCGCCTGTAGGGTGATCAGGTCGCTGGCCGCGACATCAAGGGTAATCAATGCGGTGTCGAAGCTGAATTCGGCGGCTTGTTTCTCGCCCATCAGCAACGCACGAAGATCTTCAGCAGAGGCGGTTTTCAGCTGTTCGGCAACGGAGTCATCGCTCAGAACGTGGGTCAGCTGACGCAGCAGCGCCAGATGCTCATCAGACTTCGCGGCAATGCCGATGGCGACATAGGCGGTCTGATCGTCACCCCAGGCAATGCCCTGCGGGAACTGAAACACCTGAACGCCGGTTTTCAGCACCAGATCGCGGGTGTCTGTGGTGCCATGAGGGATAGCGATGCCGTTACCGAGAAAGGTGGAGGTTTGCTGTTCGCGCGCCAGCATGCCGTTGACATACCCTTCAGTCACATTGCCCGCCGCGGTTAACGCGGCAGCGACCTGACGAATGGCCTCTTCTTTATTCTGGGCGCTGGCTCCGGTATGGATAGCCTGCAATTCGAGCTGGAACATAATTCTCCTCGCTTGCTGAGATTGAATCGTTTCAGCCGGTGGGGAGATTTTTGCGTCGCACTGTCAGGGACAGGTTGCCGGACCACCGCTGAAACGTTTCAGGGATTGTGGTACAGCGCGATTCTGCAGGCAAGAAAATGCGCAAACGGCGTAGCAGATTTTTGATGTTACGCACATTTCATGACGGTTGTGAGGCAGAAAGGCCGATCCGGCTGAAGCTGTTGCTGTAAGGCAACCACGCCGTCAGAAAAACGTCAGCTGCGTCAGCGCCTCAGGGGGCCGTATCCGCTTCCAGCTGCAGCAACCAGGTCATCGCCTGCTCGCGCGAGTCGCCGCACATGCTCGCTTGCGGCTGCAGCCCGGAACAGACGGCGGGACGCAGGGGCGAACCAAAGAGTTTGCAGCGCAGCAGCGCATCAAGCTGAATGCAGGGGGTATTGGCGGGCTTGCCGTCGGGCATACCGGGGATGGGGGATGAGATAGAGGGTGCCGTGCAACAGGCACCGCACTGGCTACGGCATTGCATGCTGAGCTCCGGCAAAGAAAGTCGCGGCGACAATAGCAGTCCGGCGCGACAATTACCATGAATGCGGCGGCCTGACGCAAAATTTCGCACCCGCGATATTGCCAGTTTTCACCGGCGCGAGTAACGTTGCGCGCACTTCACTCTCAAGATAGCGAGAACAGCAATGCCAAAAGCCAACGAAATCAAAAAAGGGATGGCCGTCACGCACAACGGTAAACTGCTGCTGGTTAAGGACATTGATGTCCAGAGCCCCAGCGCACGCGGTGCCGCCACCCTCTATAAGATGCGCTTTACCGATGTCCGCACCGGTTTAAAAGTTGAAGAGCGCTTTAAGGGCGACGAGATTATTGATGCGATTTCGCTCAGCCGTCGCAGCGTGACCTTCTCTTATATAGATGGTGACGAATATATCTTTATGGATGACGAAGACTACACCCCCTACACCTTCAAACGCGATCAGATCGAAGAAGAGCTGCTGTTTATTCCGGAAGGAGGCATTCCGGGTATCCATGTGCTGACGATGGAAGGCCAGGTGCTGGCACTGGAACTGCCCCAGACGGTCGATATGGAGATCGTTGAAACCTCGCCGGGTATCAAAGGTGCTTCTGCCAGCGCCCGCACCAAACCCGCCGGAATGAGCACCGGCCTCTCGATTCAGGTGCCGGAATATCTGAGCAACGGTGACCGCATCCGCATCCATATTGCCGAACGTCGCTATATGGGGCGCGCTGAGTAAGCGAGGGCGGGAAACCGAACGTGATAATGTTATAGTATTACATTATCACGCTATCCCGGCAGGAGCCTTTCCCATGACGCGCGTTAATCTCATCACCGGTTTTTTAGGCAGCGGAAAAACCACCCTGCTCTGCCATCTGCTGGCCGCCAGGCCCGCAGGCGAACAGTGGGCCGTGCTGGTCAATGAATTTGGCGAAATCGGCATCGATGGCGCGCTGCTGGCGGATCGCGGCGCGACGCTGAAAGAGATCCCTGGCGGCTGTCTCTGCTGCGTCAATGGCCTGCCCATGCAGGTCGGGCTGAATATGCTGCTGAAGAGCAGGCCCGATCGTTTGCTGATAGAGCCGACCGGCCTGGGGCATCCGCGCCAGGTGCTGGAGATGCTCAGCGCACCGGTCTATCAGTCGTGGCTGCAACTCAATGCCACCCTGACGCTACTCGATGCGCGCCAGCTTGCCGACCCGCGCGTGGTCGCCGATGAGAACTTCCGCGACCAGCTGGCCGCCGCCGACATCATTATCGCCAACAAGCGCGACTGCTGGGAGGACGAAGATCGTCAGCGTATGACTGACTGGCAGCAGCAGATGCAGCCGCCACGTCCGGTGATAGCGACCGAGTTTGGCCGGATTCCCTCCGGCCTGCTTGATACGCCGCGCCAGCCACGTGAACTCCCCCTGCCACACCACCATCACCCTCACACGACGAAACCGGCGAGCGGACTGGCCGCCTTACAGCTGGAAGGAGCGGCGCGCTGGCGGCGGGCGCTGAACCACGGACAGGGCTATAGCGCCTGCGGCTGGCTGTTTGATGGTGACACGTTATTTGACGCCGCTGCGCTGCTGGAGTGGGTCCGGCAGGCGCCGGTGGATCGGATCAAAGGCGTGATGCGCATCCGCGAAGGCACAATGCGTATTAACCGTCAGGCAAAAGAGTTGCAGAGTGAGACACTCGCCGCCGCGCCATCTGACAGCCGCATCGAGATTATTCATTCTGAGCAGGCTGACTGGAATCGGCTACAATCGGCGTTGTTGAAGTGCCGTTTACGCTAACAGAGGTATTGTCGGCGGTTATTTTTTTAATTGAGCTTACTTATGCGCGCAATTCGTCTTATTACTATCCTGCTGCTGAATGCCCTGGGCGTCGTGCTCTTTCTTTCGTGGTATCTGCCGCCTCAGCATGGTTTCTGGTTCGGCATCGATAAATCCATTTTTTATGGCTTCAATAATCAGATGGTGACCCATCCACTGTTTGCGCTGATCGTCGCCATCACCAACTTCCGTGGCTTTGATGTGGTGTCACTGCTGGCGATGGGCCTGCTGTATCTGTCGATCTGGCGACATGAAGCGCCTCAGGCACGTCGCCGGATGCTGGCTATCGGTATCACCATGCTGCTGACTGCCGTGGTGCTGAATCAGTTGGGGCATCTGCTGCCGGTGAAACATTCCAGCCCGACCCTCTTCTTCGAAAACGTGCATCGCGTCAGTGAGCTGACCGGCATTCCCGCTAAAGATGCGTCGAAAGACAGCTTCCCTGGCGACCACGGCATGATGCTGATTATTTTCGCCTGCTTTATCTGGCGTTATTTTGGTTTGAGCCGTTTTTTAATCGCGCTGGCAATTGTGGTGCTATTTTCTCTGCCGCGCGTCATGGCCGGGGCGCACTGGTTTACCGATATTGCCGTGGGATCGCTGTCCGTGGTTCTGGTGGGTCTGAGCTGGTGGCTTTTAACCCCTGCCAGTGACGCGCTGGTTAACTGGTTTTATCGCAAATTACCGGGAAAATATAAGCCCGTGAGGTAAATGTTAAGCGCGGTCGGTTTATTTGACAGGATGTTAACTGCCCGCGCTAATAAAAAACAGCTCATCATTATTAGTCTGCTAATTAAAATAGCGAGAGGAAAAGGTTATGACCCCGCCAGGTGGTTAAATAGTCGTCACCCGCCGCTGTCAATAAAGAAAATTCCAGAATCCGTTTCTATGCGCCGAATTGGCGCCCCTTTTACCGCTTGTTATCGCCATCATTTCCCCATAATTGTTGCTAAATTAGTCAGCGTGTTACGGTTTGATTTCACATCAAAAAAACCTATATAAAATTGATTAAAAGCACTCGCCACGGCGTGTGTAATCAGTTAACCTCAGTCCCTGTGAGGCATTAGCGGCAGAAAATTCGGATTTTTACCGTGAAAAAATGTGTCCATTAACACATTTTAGTCATTAAGGATTTGTCTTAGTCTGTCTCGCTTATTAATCTCCCTGTTTTGTTATCTGGCTGGCGACAATTCTGTCGTAAGGACATCGAAGGAAAACCCGAATAATGGTCAAGTCTCAACCAATACTGAGATATATTTTGCGGATTGTGCCCGCACTGGCGCTGGCAACCCTCCTCTCAGCTTGTAGCAGTACCCATAGCAATCAGAACGCGAATAACGAGAATCATGAAGTTAACAACCAGAATGGTTTTTTACTTCAGGCGTCTCAGGATGAGTTTGAAGAAATGGTGCGTAATGTCGACGTTAAGTCGCGCATCATGGAACAATACGCCGTCTGGAAAGGTGTGCGCTATCGTCTCGGTGGCGATACCAAACGCGGAATCGACTGTTCCGCCTTTGTACAACGTACCTTCCGCGATCAGTTTGGCTTAGAATTACCCCGCTCCACCTCTGAGCAGCAGGACACCGGCAGAGAGATTACCCGCAGTAAACTGCGTCCGGGCGATCTGGTGATGTTCCGCGCAGGTTCAACCGGTCGTCATGTCGGGATCTATCTGGGCAACGATAACTTCGTTCATGCCTCAACCAGCAGTGGCGTCATGATCTCCAGTCTGAATGATGACTACTGGAAAAAGCGTTACCGTGAAGGGCGCCGGGTACTGAGTCGTAACCCGTCCTGATCCTCAGATTCGATTTTCTCTCAGCCAGAGAACATGAAACGCTGCTTACGCAGCGTTTTTTTTCGTCTTTTATTTTATCCGCCTTCGCCATAGCAGATAAAAGCATTGTATTTCAGATTAATAACGAGACATCTCCGGCATTCTCGTTATATTCTCGGTCGCTTAAACCGAAGCAGTCGTGTGCATTAACATAATAATAATTTGATCAGGGGAAGCTCCTCATGCCACTGTCGGGGGCGCTACAGCGCCATGCCACCTATCCTCACCGAATCGCATGGCGTAGCGCGATGGTCGGCGGCCTATTCTTTCTCCTGTTCACGCTGCTGGCGATTCATCACACCTGGCATAAGCGCGAGCGGCAACATCAGCGCCTGCTGGAGCACAGCCGGTCGGCACTACAGCAAACGCTCGCCAGCCTGTATAACAGCACCCTCAGTCCCCTGCTCCCGTTTACCCATAATGCCTGCCACACCATCAATCGTGAACTGACCTCACGCGCCGCCTTTGCCGGGAATCTTCGTGCCATCCTGCTGGTGAATAATGGCAATGCCTTTTGCTCCTCAGCCACCGGCAGTTTCAGTCTGCCGATCAATGTGATTTCGCCCCAGAGTGATATCTCGCGCGATACCGATCTGCAGCTGATGCCGGGCACGCCGTTGCAGCCGGATAAACCGGCCCTGGCCCTGTGGGTGAAGAATCCCGGCAATCTGCAGACCGGCGTTTTCGCGACACTCAACATCAGCCTGGCCCCCTATCAGCTGATGGCCTCCTGGCATCCGGAGATTACCGGTATGGCTCTGGTGGCACAGCACAGTGCCCTGACCAGCTGGCAGCATGGCGTAACGGAGAATGAGAACCTGCCGACACCGCTGCTTCAGCGGTCGCTGGAAGGCTATCCGCTGCAGTTTGTTCTCTACGGTTCCACCCTCGCCTTCAGCGATTATCAGAACATTCTGCTGAGTGGTCTGCTGCTGTCACTGCTGGTTTCAGGTGGCTGCTGGCTGCTGCTCGCCCACTATCAGCGTCCGGGCAGAGAGCTGATTCGGGGCATGAAGCGGGGCGAGTTTCACGTGGAGTATCAGCCGCTGGTTACCTCTCACGATAGTCAGCCTTATGGCATGGAGGCACTGCTGCGCTGGACGCACCCGACGGAAGGCCCGATTCCGCCCGATGTCTTTATTCAGTATGCCGAGTCGCAAAACCTGATTGTTCCACTGACCCGCCATCTGTTTCAGCTGGTTTCCCGCGATGCGCACCTGCTCTGTCACACCGTTCCCCGTTATGCCAGTCTCAGCCTCAACATTTCGCCTCTGCACCTGGCCGACCGCAGCTTCCGTCAGGATGTCCTGAACTGGCTTGAGAGCATGCCGGCCGGCCACTTTAATTATGTGTTCGAGATTACCGAACGCGTCATGGTGCGCGACGAAAATGTCGGCGAGCTGTTTGACTGGCTGCATCAGCAGCAGATCCGCATCGCCATTGATGACTTCGGCACCGGACACAGCGCACTGATCTATCTGGAGCGCTACGCCTTTGATTACCTGAAAATCGATCGCGGCTTTGTGCAGAGTATCGGCACCGAGACGCTGACCTCGCCGGTGCTGGATACCGTGCTGCAGCTGGCAAAAAAGCTGAACCTGAAAAGCGTGGCCGAGGGCGTGGAAACGGGCGAACAGGCGGCGTGGCTGATCAATCGCGGCGTGACTCACCTGCAGGGTTATATCTTTAGTCGCCCGCTGCGGCCGGAAACGCTGATAGACTATTTTCAGCGTCATCGCGCCTGACCGGTCTGGCCCGGCCGGAGCCGAACACTTACTGGAGAGGGCATTCGCTATGCTGCTTCGCGCTGGACTTCTGCTGACAGGTGCCCTACTCAGCGCCCCGCTGCTGGCCGCCTCCGTTCTGCAAAGTTACGCTTTTACTCAGGCCGGGGAAGCGAAATATCCGCCCGGCTTCAGCCACTATGAGTATGCCGATCCCGATGCGCCCAAAGGCGGCAGCATCACCCTGGCGGTTATTGGCACCTACGACAACTTCAACCGCTACGCCTCGCGCGGCAATCCGGGTATCAATACCGGTGCGCTTTATGATGGGCTCTACACCAGTTCAGACGACGAGCCGGGTAGCTACTACCCGCTGATCGCCCTGTCGGCGCGCTACGCCAGCGATTTTTCGTGGACTGAGATTCACCTGAATCCCCGCGCCCGCTTTCACGATGGCTCACCGATTACGGCCCGCGATGTGGCTTTCAGCTTTCAGAAGTTTATGACCGAAGGCGTGCCTCAGTTCCGTGTGGCCTATCGCGGCGTGACGGTGACCGCGCTGAACGATCTTACGGTGCGCATCGACGCCACCAAACCGGACAGAGATCTGTTGATGGGCTTGCTGACGCTGCCGGTCATCCCGGCGTCATTCTGGAAAGATAAGCAGTTTAATGAGCCGCTGAGCGCCCCGCCGCTCTCCAGCGGGCCCTATCGCATCAGCCGCTGGAAGCTGGGTCAGTTTATTGAGTTCAGCCGGGTCAAAGATTACTGGGCCGCCGATCTGCCGGTGAATCGCGGGCGCTTCAATTTTGATCGGATGCGCTACGACTACTATCTGGATGACAACGTGGCGTTCGAAGCCTTTAAAGCGGGGGCTTACGACTGGCGTGAGGAGGTCTCAGCGAAGAAATGGGCCACCCAGTATCGCGGCCGCGCCTTCGACGAGGGCGATATAGTGAAGCAGACCACGCCCAACGAGGCCGCTACTGATACCCGCTGGCTGGCGTTTAACAATGAGAAACCGCTGTTCCATGACCGTCGCGTGCGCCAGGCTTTTTCACTGATGTTCGATTTTAACTGGATGAATAAGGCGCTCTATTACGGTGCCTGGCAGCGCGCCAGCAGCTACTTCCAGAACACAGAGTATGCTGCTCAGGGTGCGCCTGATGCGGAACAGCGGGCCCTGCTGGCACCGTGGCGCGCGCAGTTGCCCGCCGGACTGTTCACTCAGCCTTACCAGCCTCCGGTGAGCGATGGCAGTGGCTACGACCGCGCCAGCCTGTTAAAAGCATACGCGCTGCTGAAAGAGGCGGGCTGGCAGATTAAGGATCAGCGTCTGGTCAATGACAAAACCGGTCAGCCGTTCACCGTTGAGCTGCTGCTGCGCGGCGGCACCAGCACGGAGTGGGCACTGCCGTTCCAGCACGCGCTCTCGCGGCTCGGCATCACCCTGAACCTGCGGCAGATCGACAGCTCGCAATATCTGCGGCGCTGGCGTGAAGGCGACTATGACATGATCGCCACCCTCTATCAGGCGATGCCGATCCCCACCTCCAGCCTGCAGATCCTGTGGCAGTCGGACTACATCAGCTCCTCCTGGAATACCGCGCGGGTGAAAGATCCTGTGGTTGACCACTTCGTGCAGCAGATCGTGGCGCACCAGGGCGATCCCGCTGCGCTGCGACCGCTGGCGCAGTCACTGGATCGGGTACTGCTGTGGAATGCGTATATGATCCCGATGTGGTACAACGCAGAGCAGCGGCTGGCTTACTGGGATAAGTTTTCCCATCCCGCCCGCAAGCCTGCCTACAGTACCGGTCTGGATAGCTGGTGGTACGACGCACACAAAGCCGGACGCCTGCCGGCCAGTAAACGCTAAGGAGACACCGTTGGCCGCTTACTTTCTGCGCAGACTCCTGCTGATCGTTCCGACGCTGTGGGCGATCATCACGCTGAACTTCTTTATCGTGCAAATCGCCCCCGGCGGACCGGTCGATCAGGCGCTGGCTAATATTGAGTTTGGTCAGACAACCGGCCTGCCCGGCAGCGGCGCCGACAGCGCCGGTTCACATGCCACGCGCAGTCATCTCAACCCTGCCGACAATCAGTACCGGGGCGCACGCGGGCTGGACCCGGAGGTAATTGCAGAGATCAAACAGCGCTATGGATTCGATAAACCCCTGTGGCAGCGCTACGGCGAGATGCTGTGGAACTATCTGCGCTTCGATTTTGGCGACAGCCTGTTTCGCAGCGCCTCGGTAGTGGGGCTGATCAAAGAGAGCCTGCCGGTTTCCATCAGCCTGGGGTTATGGAGCACCCTGATTATCTATCTGGTCTCGATCCCGCTGGGTATCCGCAAAGCGGTGCGCAACGGCTCTGCGTTTGATATCTGGAGCAGTGCCCTGATTATTGTGGGCTACTCCGTTCCGGCTTTCCTGTTCGGCATCATGCTGATCGTGCTGTTTGCCGGGGGCAGCTATCTGGACTGGTTTCCGCTGCGCGGGCTCACCTCTGCGCAGCATGATACGCTGCCCTGGTATGGTCAGGTGCTGGATTACTTCTGGCACATCGCACTGCCGGTGCTGGCAACGGTGATCGGCGGCTTCGCCACGCTGACGATGCTGACGAAAAACGCGTTTCTGGATGAGATCCGCAAACTCTATGTGGTGACCGCGCGCGCCAAAGGGGTGCCGGAGCGGCGTATTCTCTATCATCATGTGTTTCGCAACGCGATGCTGCTGGTCATCGCCAGCTTTCCTGCCACCTTTATCAGCATGTTCTTTACCAGTTCCGTGCTGATCGAGGTAATGTTTTCCCTGAACGGGCTGGGGCTGCTCGGCTATGACGCCACCCTGCAACGCGACTATCCGGTCATGTTTGGCACGCTCTATATTTTTACCCTGATCGGGTTACTGATGAACATTCTCAGCGATCTGACCTATACGCTGGTCGATCCGCGCATCGATTTCAGGAGCCATTGATGCCGCTTTCTCCCCTCACTCAGCAGCGCTGGCAGCGCTTTCGCCATAACCGGCGCGGCTACTGGTCGCTGTGGATCTTTCTGGTCCTTTTTCTGCTGTCGCTGGGTGCCGAGCTGATTGCCAATGAAAAGCCGCTGCTGGTGCATTACCAGCAGCGCTGGATGCTGCCACTGCTGTTTGACTACAGCGAAACGGACTATGGCGGCGTGCTGCCGACCGCCGCCGATTATCAGGACCCGTGGCTGCAGCAGCGCATTGCCCGGCAGGGCTGGGCCCTGTGGGCGCCGATTCGCTTCAGCGACAGCACCCTCAATTTTGCGACCCAGGTGCCCTTCCCCTCCCCGCCGTCGGCGCAGAACTGGCTTGGCACCGACGCCAACGGGGGCGACGTGCTGGCGCGGCTGCTTTACGGCACGCGTATCTCGCTGCTGTTCGGTCTGCTGCTGACGCTCTTCTCCAGCGTAATTGGCATTGTGGTCGGCGCGGTGCAGGGCTATTTCGGCGGCAGAATCGATCTGATCGGGCAGCGGCTGGTTGAAGTCTGGTCCGGCATGCCCGCGCTGTTTCTGCTGATTTTACTCTCCAGCGTGATCCAGCCCGGCTTCTGGTGGCTGCTGCTGGTCACCGTCGCCTTCGGCTGGATGAGTCTGGTCAGCGTGGTACGTGCCGAGTTTCTGCGCACCCGTAACTTCGATTACATTCGCGCGGCGCAGGCCCTTGGCGTCAGCGACGGCCGGATTATGCTGCGCCATATGCTGCCTAACGCCATGGTGGCGACCCTGACCTTTCTGCCGTTTATTTTGTGTGGGTCGATCACCACGCTCACCTCACTCGACTTTCTCGGCTTTGGCCTGCCGCTGGGCTCGCCTTCGCTGGGGGAGCTGCTGCTGCAGGGCAAAAACAACCTGCAGGCGCCATGGTTAGGGCTGGCAGGCTTTTTCACGCTCGCGATCCTGCTTTCGCTGCTGATTTTTATTGGCGAAGCGGTGCGCGATGCCTTCGATCCAGGCAAAGGAGCCTGAATGACGACACCCTTACTGGCCATCAACGATCTTTCGATTGCCTTTCGTCAGGGCGATGCGCTTCGCCCGGTGGTGGAGGATCTCTCCCTGCGCATCGATGCAGGCGAAACCCTGGCGCTGGTGGGCGAGTCAGGCTCCGGCAAGAGCGTGACGGCGCTGTCGGTGATGCGACTGCTGCATGAGGCGTCGGTGGTTTATCCCCGGGGCGAGATCCTGTTTCAGGGTGAAGATCTGCTGCGTGCCCCGGAGGCGCGGCTGCGTGCCCTTCGCGGCAATCAGATGGCGATGATTTTTCAGGAGCCGATGGTGTCGCTCAACCCGCTGCACACCGTGGAGAAGCAGCTGTATGAAGTGCTCTCGCTGCATCGCGGACTGCGTCGTCCGGCGGCCCGCGGAGAGATACTCAGCGTGCTCGATCGGGTCGGCATCCGGCAGCCTGCCGCCCGGCTCAACGATTTCCCGCACCAGCTCTCCGGTGGCGAACGCCAGCGCGTGATGATCGCCATGGCCCTGCTGACCGAACCCCAGCTGCTGATCGCCGATGAGCCGACCACCGCGCTGGATGTGACGGTGCAGGCGCAGATCCTGAAGCTGCTCCGCGAACTGCAGCGGGAGATGAACATGGGCATGCTGTTTATCACCCATAACCTGAATATTGTGCGCCAGCTGGCGGATAGCGTCAGCGTGATGCGTCAGGGTCGCATCGTGGAACAGAACCGCGGTCAGGTTCTGCTGGACCAGCCGCAGCATCCCTACAGCCAGCAGTTACTGGCCGCGGAACCGGAAGGAACCGCGCTGCCGCTGCCTGCGGACGCCGCGGTGATACTTCGGGTCGAACAGCTTCAGGTCAGTTTTCCGCTGCGGCGCGGACTGTTCCGGCGGCAGGCGACCGAAAAGCTCATACTCGCCGGGCTGAGTTTTACCCTGCGGCGCGGCGAAAGCCTGGGCCTGGTCGGCGAGTCCGGTTCGGGCAAAAGCACCACCGGGCTGGCGCTGCTGCGGCTGATTCGCTCGCGCGGGCAAGTCTGGTTTGATGGTCAGCCGCTGCATCAGCTGACGCGCCGGCAACTGCTGCCGCTGCGCCAGCGCATTCAGGTGGTGTTTCAGGACCCCAACTCCTCCCTGAATCCGCGGATGACGGTGCAGCAGATTATTGCCGAAGGCGTGGCGGTACATCTGCCCGCTATCGGCCGGGCAGAACAGGAGCAGCGCGTCATCGCGGTGATGGAAGAAGTGGGACTCGATCCGGAAAGCCGTCACCGCTATCCGGCCGAATTTTCGGGGGGGCAGCGACAGCGTATCGCCATCGCGCGGGCGCTGATTCTGGAACCGGAGCTGCTGGTGCTGGACGAACCGACCTCCTCGCTGGACCGCACGGTGCAGAAACAGATCCTGACGCTGCTACGTCGTCTGCAGCAGCAGCGCCAGCTCAGCTATTTGTTTATCAGTCACGATCTCGATGTGGTTCGATCCCTGTGTCACCAGCTTATCGTGCTGCGTCAGGGGGAAGTGGCAGAACAGGGAGAGTGTGAAAAGTTGTTTGCTTCACCTGAGAACGACTACACCCGCGAGCTGCTGCAGTCGTCCCGGCTCAGCCTGCGTTAAAGGTTTCGGCAATCGCCACGCCCTGATTTTTCAGGCAGCAGTTAGTGGCACTCTCGTCACGGCGCTGTATGAACAGGCAGGGCTGCCCTTCACATTCGGCCACTTTACAGTCGACCTGAATCTCTGCCAGCACCTCTTTTAACTGCTGCAGGATTTCCCACGCCGGAATGCCATCGTGGCTGATCAGACGCAGCGCCACGAACTCCTGGTCATCCAGGGCTTCATCAGGCTCAATAGCACTGTGGCGATCGCTGGCCCAGCGGAAACGCTGCGGCAGGCGATGCACAATTGAAAGTTGCAGCATCGTTTACTCTCCCCGAATGAGTTTATGTCGCAACACACAGCAACCGACGCTAAAAGCTGACCGACAACCGCTGAGTCCGGACGAGTCTTAATCGTCTGCCCGCGCGCATTTTTTGCGACTCGCATCGCACTTCTGGCTATATGTACCGCGTTCACACGCCGTTAACAATCATTTTAGACGCAATGTGATTACTTTTTTAGCTAAAGATTTTCACAATAAAGAAACATAACCAGAAAGGCCGCCAATAGAGCCAGCGGTAACGGGGAAAAACTCCTGCGCCCGGCTAGCGGGACGCAGTATGGGGACGTGACGCGTAGAAAAAGAGCAGCAGGGAAATCGTCGCGCACAGCGCGATGGTGCCCACCATCGGCCAGGCGCTGTTGAAACTCATCAGCGACAGCAGCGCCCCCACAAAAGCCCCGACGCCAAAACGCAGGGTGCCCGCCAGTGAGGAAGCCGTGCCCGCCATATGCGGGAACGCATCCAGGATCACCGCCATCGCATTGGATGAGACGATCGACACACAGCCGATAAACAGTGCGACACCCAGCACCAGCGGCAAAAAGCCCAGGTCAAAGGCGCTGACCAGCAGCAGCCAGATCCCCATAGAGAACTGGATCAGCAACCCCAGCCGGAACATCGCGACCGGGCCAAAGCGACGCACGGCCCTGCTGTTAATCAGGGTCAGCACGAAGAGAAACACCACGTTAAGGCCAAAGTAGTAGCCGAAGTTTTGCGGCGAAACGTGATTCAGTTCGATATAAACAAAGGGACCGGCGTTAAGAAAGGTGAAGAGTCCGGCAAAGGAGAAGCCGCTCGCCAGCATATAACTGAAGGCCCGTTTGTGACGAAACAGCGTGACGAAATTACCCAGCGTGGTGCGCAGATGGAACCGCTGGCGCTGCTCCGGCTTCAGGGTTTCACGGATCTGCGTGGTCACCAGCAGTGTGGTGACTAATGCCGCGCCCGACAGCGCCCAGAAGATGGCGTGCCAGCTCCAGAGCACCAGCAGCCAGCCGCCGATAATCGGCGCCAGCAGCGGCGCAATGGTGGTGATCAGCATCACGAAGGACATCATGCGCGAAAAGTCCTCTTTCGAGTAACTGTCGCGCATCAGGGCGTTGATCACCACGCTGGCGGCCGCAGCCGACAGCCCATGCAGAAAGCGCATGGTAATCAACTGATCAATGCTTTGTGACAACGCACAGGCCGCGGCGGCGCAGGCAAAGATCAGCGTGCCAAGTGCAATCACCGGCTTGCGGCCGTAGCTGTCCGCCAGCGGCCCATAGATGAGCTGCCCGATCGCGAACCCCAGAATGTAGAGATTCAGCGACATCTGCACGCTACCCGCCGACACGCCAAACTCACGCGCAATCTGCGGCATGGCAGGCAGATACATGTCAATCGACAACGGCATCAGCATGGCTAACAGACCGAGGATGACGACCAGACCTGTTGGCGAATTCTTTTCCTTACGCACACCTTCTCCTGCCCTGTGGGACTGGCACGGGCTGCTGGCAGCCCGTCCGCTTATTTAGCCTGTAACTCTTTTGGCAGACCAATACTGGCGATCTCTTCTTCCGTCAGCGGCCGGTATTCGCCCGGTTCCAGATCGGCGTCCAGCACGATGTCGCCTATGCGCTCACGATGCAGCTCCACCACCCGATTGCCCACCGCCGCAAACATCCGTTTCACCTGGTGATAACGCCCTTCGCTCAGGGTCAGCAGCACTTCGGTCGGCGTGATCACCTCCAGCTGTGCCGGTTTGGTCAGGCTCTTCTCATTGTGCAGCTGTACGCCCGCCGTAAACTGCGCGGCCGTATCGTCACTGACCGGCGATTCCAGTGTGACGCGATAGGTTTTCTCGCAGTGATGACGCGGCGAGGTAATCCGGTGTGACCACTGACCATCATCCGTCATCAGCACCAGTCCGGTCGTGTCGATATCGAGACGCCCTGCTGCGTGCAGTTTGAAAGACATCGGCTCTTCGAGGAAATAGAGGATGGTGGGATGATCGGGATCGTCGGTTGAGCAGACGTAACCCTGTGGTTTGTTCAGCATAAAGTAGCGTGGACCGGTGAGCATCTGCAGCACGTTGCCGTCATAGGCGACTTCGTGGTCGGGCAGCAGTTTGAACGCGGTATCGCGCACGATCTCCCCGTTCACGGTGACACGCTGGCCGCGGATTTCGCGATGGGCGATGGCGCGGCTGATTTCCAGTTGCTGAGAGATGAATTTGTCGAGTCGCATGAATTCGTTTTGCCTGTTACTGCGGAGGGAATCTGAAACGGCCTGGTTAACCGTTGAAAATGTGCGGGAAGTATAACGTGATCTGCGTCCGCCTGACAGCGCGTTTACCGGACTTTCATGGCATAATTGCCGCCAGTTTTGCAAAAGTGAGCGCCATGTCTTTTACCTTACGCCCCTATCAGCAGGATGCGGTGAATGCCACCGTTGCGCATTTCCGTCGTCATCAGGAACCTGCAGTGATCGTACTGCCCACCGGCGCCGGGAAGAGCCTGGTGATCGCCGAGCTGGCACGGCTGGCACGTGGCCGGGTGCTGGTGCTGGCGCACGTCAAAGAGCTGGTGGCACAGAACCACAGCAAATATGAAGCGTACGGGCTGGAGGCGGATATCTTTGCCGCCGGACTGCAGCGTAAAGAGAGCCAGCGCAAAGTGGTGTTTGGCAGCGTGCAGTCCATCGCGCGTAACCTCGAACAGTTCGACAGCGCCTTTTCACTGGTGATTGTCGACGAGTGCCATCGCATCGGCGATGACAAAGAGAGCCAGTATCAGCAGATCTTCAGTCATCTGCGCCAGCACAATCCTCAGCTCCGTTTACTTGGCCTGACTGCCACGCCGTTCCGGCTGGGCAAAGGCTGGATCTATCAGTTTCACTATCACGGCATGGTGCGGGGCGACGAGAAATCGCTGTTCCGCGACTGCATCTATGAACTGCCGCTGCGTTACATGATCAAGCATCAGTTCCTGGTGCCGCCGGAGCGGCTGGATATGCCGGTGGTACAATATGACTTCAGTCGTCTCACGGCGCAGTCGAACGGCCTGTTCAGCGAAGCCGATCTGAATCGCGAACTGAAACAGCAGCAGCGCGTAACGCCCCATATCATTCGTCAGATTGTGGAGTTCGCTGAGGATCGGCTGGGGGTGATGATTTTCGCTTCCACCGTGGATCATGCGCGTGAAATCCTGCAGCTGCTGCCCGAAAACAGCGCGCTGGTCTCCGCCGAAACGCCCGCCCGCGAGCGTGATGCCCTGATCCTGGCGTTTAAAGCGCAGCAGCTGAAATTCCTGGTGAACGTAGCGGTACTGACTACCGGCTTTGATGCGCCGCACGTTGACCTGATTGCGATACTGCGCCCGACCGAGTCGGTCAGCCTCTATCAGCAAATCGTCGGCCGCGGCCTGCGGCTCTCGCCCGGTAAGCGCGACTGCCTGATCCTGGATTATGCCGGTAATCCCCACGACCTCTTCACGCCGGAAGTCGGCGCGCCGAAAGGGGCCAGCGACAATCAGCCGGTGCAGGTTTTCTGCCCCGCCTGCGGCTTTGCTAACACCTTCTGGGGCAAGGCGACCGAAGATGGCATGGTCATCGAACATTTTGGCCGGCGCTGCCAGGGGGTGCTGGAAGATGATGAGGGAGAACGCGAACAGTGCGACTATCGTTTCCGCTTTAAAAGCTGTCCCGACTGCGGCGCGGAAAATGATATCGCCGCCCGACGCTGTCACGAGTGCGATAAAGTGCTGGTCGATCCCGACGATATGCTCAAAGCGGCGCTGAAACTCAAGGATGCACTGGTGCTGCGCTGTGGCGGCATGACGCTGGAACAGGGATCGGATGCCAAAGGTGAGTGGCTCAAAGCGACCTACCATGATGAGGATGGCACCAGCGTCAGCGAACGTTTCCGGCTGCAGACGCCCGCGCAGCGGAAAGCGTTTGAGCAGCTCTTTATGCGTCCGCATCAGCGCGCACCCGGCGTACCGCTTGGCTGGCAGACCGCCGCCGACGTGCTGGCGCTGCAGCCGCTGTTGCGCCATCCCGATTTTGTGGTGGCCAGGGCCAAAGGCCAGTTCTGGCAGATCCGTGAAAAGATGTTTGATTATCAGGGCCGCTACCGCCGCGCGAATGAGCTGCGCTGACGCGGATGCGCCGCTGGCAGGCGGCTATATCGTTTGCTCCCGGCAGGGATAACCGCTATACTGCCGCCCGCTTTTGCATGTGCATCAGCGGAATTGAATAACCTGCCTGTTACTGGGTCGCCTGTAGCAGGAATTAAATAAAGAGACGTATTAATGTTCACTATCAATGCAGTAGAACGTAAAGAGCAGGGTAAGGGTGCGAGCCGCCGCCTGCGTACAGCAAACCGTTTCCCGGCCATCATCTACGGTGGTTCTGAAGCGGCTGTTGCCATCGACCTGGATCACGACTCCGTAATGAACCTGCAGGTAAAACCAGGTTTCTACGAAGAAGTGCTGACCCTGGTTGTTGACGGTAAAGAAACCAAAGTGAAAGTTCAGGCTGTTCAGCGTCACCCGTTCAAGCCAAAACTGTTTCACATCGACTTCGTTCGCGCGTAATCGCGAGCCTTGTTGAACGTAGAAGGGCCGGTTGCGAAACCGGCCCTTTTATTTTGTCTGTCGCTGCCAAAGGTTATCACCGCGCAGCGTCAAAAAAGCCGGGCTGAGCCCGGCTTTTTTATTTGCTGCTGGTGCGGCGCTGTAGCTGGTCACGCAGATTGGGTGGCGTGCCTTTGATTGTCAGGGTGTCCGTTGCCGGGTCCCAGAAAATACGCTCGCCCAGTAACATGGCGTCGAAGTTCAGGGTCAGTCCCCCGCCGCTGCCGGCAAACTTCGTCAGCTGGCGCAGCGTGCTGCGATCTGCCGGGAAGCTCTCCTCAAGTTCGTAGCCCTGCTCCTGGGTAAAGGCCTGAAAGGTTTTTTCACCCACCGGTGGCAGTTCGCCTGACAGATCTTCCAGCGCAATCTCTTCGCCCGCCTGCAGCTGCTCGTTGCAGTAGCTGTAGACCTGCTGGCGATAGTTCTGCCGCTCCTGCTTATCCAGCCCGGATTCGTTGCAGTAGTCATCCACCGCCTGCAACAGTCCCCGGTTCTGCGCCTTGGTGTCTAATCCCACTTCGGCACCGAGGAAGTCCATGAAGAAGTCAGCCACTTTACGTCCGACGCGGCCGCGCAGGAAGGTCAGATAGCGGGTCGATTCCGGGTTGGTTTCCCATTCGGTTAAATCGATGCGCGCGACGATATCCGCATGGTTGATGTCGAGATAGTGGGTGCTGCTGATATCCATCTGCTCGTTGACGCGCATGCTGGACTGGCTGTTCAGCACGGCGATCAGCAGATAGTCTACGGCCAGATAGCGGTAGTGAATAAACAGCACCACGCCGCTTTCGGCGAACGGATATTTCGCCAGTTCGTCACGCAGACGGCCGGTGGCGGCACGGCTAAAGGCGAGAAAATCATCGTTGCCCTTACGACAATTACGCAGCGCTTCTGCCAGTTCACTTTCTGCATTAAACAGGCCGTAGGCTTTGCTTTTTGCGCTGTAAACCCGGTGTAACTCCTCCACCATCGCGTTAACCGTGTTGGTGGCAGGCAGCAGCGAATCGCGCAGCGCCAGCTCAAGCTGGTTTTCATCGCGTTTGATCAACTGATGCAGGGCAATCTGGTCGATATCCAGACTCATGGTAGACTCTCCTTTTAGCTCAGGCGCGTATTCAAACACCGCCGGCATCGGCTTTCAACTCCATACGTAAAGCGGACGCGGTACTTTCGATAAAATTGCGGAAAAAATTACGCTGTTCCGGTACTATATCGCCTTTTGAAATGAGCTCAGACGACCTTATGCCACAATCATCCCGTTACAGCGACGAACGCGTGGAACAACTCCTCGCGGAAATGGCCCAAATCCTGCAGAAGGATAAGGCCCCCACCGACCTCTCCCTGATGGTCCTGGGCAATATGGTGACCAACCTGATTAACAGCGATGTTGCCCCGGCGCAGCGTCGCTCTCTGGCCCGATCTTTCGCCGATGCCCTGCAGGCGTCAGTGCGTGACGACAACGCTCACTAATTGGCTGATTTGATTTCATAATATGGTAACCAACCGGCAGCGCTACCGCGAAAAAGTCTCCCAGATGATTAGCTGGGGGCACTGGTTTGCTCTGTTTAATATCTTATTCGCGCTGATTTTAGGCAGTCGCTACCTGTTGGTCGCCGACTGGCCTTCTTCACTGGCGGGGCGTATCTACGCCTATACCAGCTGGGTTGGCCACTTCAGTTTTATCGTTTTTGCCGCCTATCTGCTGATCATCTTCCCGCTGACGTTTGTGGTGATGTCGCAACGGCTGATGCGGGTAGTGTCCGCGGTGGTCGCCACCGCAGGTCTGACGCTGGTCATGGTCGACAGCGCGGTGTTCAGCCGCTTCCACCTTCACCTGAACCCGGTGGTGTGGGAGCTGGTGATTAACCCCGATCAGAGCGAGATGGCGCGCGACTGGCAGCTGATGTTTATCAGCGTGCCGCTGATTTTTCTGGTCGAGATGCTCTTTGCGACCTGGAGCTGGCAGAAACTGCGCAGTTTGAATCGCCGTTCATTTGGTAAGCCGCTCGCGGCCCTGTTTATCAGCGCCTTCTTTGCCAGCCACCTGATGTATATCTGGGCTGATGCCAACTTCTATCGCCCGATAACTATGCAGCGCGCTAACCTGCCGCTCTCCTATCCGATGACCGCCCGCCGTTTCCTGGAGCGTCACGGTCTGCTGGATGCGCAGGAGTATCAGCGTCGCCTGGTTCAGCAGGGCGACCCGGAAGCGCTGGCGGTGGAATATCCGCTGAGCGACATTACCTTCCGCGATGGCGGTACACGCAATAACCTGCTGGTGCTGACCGTGGATGGCCTGAATAACGCCACCATGGCCAGTGCGCTGCCGCAACTCAATCAGTTTGCCAGCGAAAACGTGCGTTTTACGCAGCACTACAGCGCCGGAGATACCCCGGAGAAAGGGTTGTTTGGCCTCTTCTACGGCATCTCCTCCAGCTACATGAACGGTATTCTGGCATCCCGTACGCCGTCTGCCCTGCTGGGCGCGCTGAGCACGCAGGGTTATCAGTTTGGCCTGTTCTCCTCTGAGGGCTTTAATCCGCCGCTCTACCGACAGGCGCTGCTGACCGACTATTCACTGCCGGCGATGACCAGCCAGCCGAACGCCAGCACCGTGGCGCAATGGCAGAACTGGCTGGAGAAGCAGACAGGTTCCCAGGCGCCCTGGTTCTCCTGGATCGCGCTGAACGGCCCTGACGTCACCGGCGACAGCGCCAAAGCCCGTCAGCGCAGTTATCTGCGTCAGGCACCCGCCGTCGATCAGCAGATTCATGCCGTTCTGAGCAGCCTGCAGGCGCGTGATTTGCTGAAGAATACAGTGGTGGTGATCACCGCGCAGCGCGGTCTGGCGCTGGAGGGTAACCCTGACAGCGCAGGCAATCGCCAGACATTGCAGGTGCCATTAGTGATTCACTGGCCTGATACGCCCGCGCAGATCGTTGATCGTCTCTCTGATCATCAGGATGTGATGACGACGCTGATGCAGCGCCTGCTGCATGTGCGAACCAATCCGGTGAACTATTCGCAGGGTGAAGATCTGTTTGCCGCACGTCGTCGCCATGACTGGGTCGCCAGCAGCGAAGAGAACAAACTGGTGATCACTACGCCGCAGGTGACGCTGGTGCTCAACAACAACGGCAGCTATCGCGCTTATGATGCCGCGGGCAATGCGCTGAAAGATCACAAGCCGGAACTGACGTTGCTGTTGCAGGTATTAACTGAGGAGAAGCGATTTATCGCTAACTGATTAATTATCAGGCAAATAGTCAGCTGGTGTCTTGCATTCATGCCGATAACCAGTAGACTAATCCTCCAGTGTTCGGCACGTAGCGCAGCCTGGTAGCGCACGGTCATGGGGTGTCCGGGGTCGGAGGTTCAAATCCTCTCGTGCCGACCAAATACATATTCTGTCAGTATCAGTTACTGACGGAAACCCGATAAAAAACCCGCATTCTCTCTGAGTTTGCGGGTTTTTTATTGTCTGTAGTTAGCAGAATTGAACAATTAAAGATAAGACACAAGTAAACGTACAATTTTAAGGTTTAAAAATTGTCCCGAATTCCGGTTTATAACCATTAATTCCCCAATAAGGCGCGAGGGAATCCGGAGATACCTGACAGCGAATCACGCCGCAAGGATAATCAGCCGGAATGCTGATATGCACTGAATCCGGCCGCCGGTCATCTGAGGCAGTCAGGATAAAAGAAACGCAGCAATGCTTTATCAGTTCTGACTCAATAGCCCGTTTTGTCTCATTCAACACATACTGAACCGGACTGAAAACTGCATCACACCCCGCCCTGAAATAATAAATTCATCGTTCCTGTCATGAACCTCCCCCGTCTGCCTCCGCCGACTTCTTGATTAAGATCAGCACGCCGCTGCGTCAGATCGCCTAGTTAATCAGGCGTGAAAATATTTTTTTCACGTTCATCATTCCGCCTGGATTGGCTGCGGCATGAAACGGAAAACCACTCCGGCTTATAAAAGGATTTTAAAATGACGCTTCAGTTTACCAACGAACTTACTCCGGCCCTTCTGGCCGCAATGGATCAGTCCCCCTTTACGGCAGAGCAGCTGGCTGAGATGAGCAGTGAAGCACGGGCGCTGGTGGCTGAGCAGGCAGCTTTTTGTCGTCAGCATCCGGTTAACGCCATTTACCGGCTGGCGGTGGCGGGCTGTCTGACCCGGCGCGGTGGTACAGGCGTTGAGTTTAATGCTGCCCCTAATCAGGGATACAAGTATCGCCTCAGTAATGGCCAGCGGGTCAGCGTACTGACTGAAGGCTGTACGGTAAGCTATCCGGACGGGAATACAGCACGGATTATCAGCAGTGCCGGGAGCAGGCATACTTATAAAGAACGGGGGGTTGCGCTGGTTGGCAGTGAGCTGGATAACGGTGACGTCATCATCAGTACGCCGCAGTCAGAGGGAATGCTGGTGGGCCGCAAAGGTGTACCGGTGCCCGAAGACTTTCTGACAGCCGGTCAGAAATAAAGATGGGTGGCTACCGGACTGACTGTTACGGGCGCGGGCTGGCACTCCACGGCGACAGAACAACAACGGGCGCAACCATTTTATCCACCCTGCCGAACTGTACTGAGCACGGTCGCGCCGTTGTCCGGGTGGGCGACCCGACGACGGCCTGTCCGAAGTGCGGTGAACATGGGGTAATTGTTGACGGTGAATCGCACTCTGTCTGGCACGGCGTCGCGGCGGCGGTTGATCGCTCTGTCGTGCGGTGTGGCTGCCCGCCAGGCAGTAACCGGATTATTGCCCCGAAAGATCAATGGCTGGGTTCCGGCCCCTCTCCTGAGCAGATAGCACAGGAAAAACATGTGGCGATGCTGGCTGCTCTGAAGGCTGAGCAGGAAGCCGCAGCGCAGCGACGGGCAGATGAGCGGGAGCGTAACCGGGTATTTGCGAAATCCTGCCTCCGGGGTGACGGCTGCAACGATGCCGGAGAGCAGAGCGAACCCCACACCAACTTTACTGACATGTGCTTTTTCCGGGCGCTGCCACCGGCGGAAACTGATGCTCCGCAGCACGCCCAGACGGCGAAGAAGAAGCCCGCAGGACCACAGGATATCCCGAAGCCGAAAAAGCGCAGCGCACTCTGGAAGTGGTGGAACGGCAATTACGAAGAAATGGACTATCAGGCGGCGGTAGCGACGGCCGCCGCCGCATCGCGGGCACAGGCAGCGACAGCCGGAGCGGGTGTGCTGGAGCAGCTTGCCGGGCGTTCCCTGACTTACGGAACCTGGGCCATTCGCGGCGCTGAGATTGCCACCGCCGGTGCCGGTGCCTCAGTCGCCGGGGTATTGCTGGGGATGATGCCCGGAAGGCTCAACGACGGTGAGCAGGATTACCTTGACCGGCGGAGAATGGAATCGCTGAGCGAAGCCCCGAGCCGCGTGCGTTATACCTGGGAAAATGACAGCAGTGGCAACCCGGTGCCGCACGGCTGGCACACGCCACCGGGCAGGGATAAAGTGCGGGTGCGCAAAATGTCGTGGGACAGCCGCTATCAGGCTTACTCGTTCACGACCACGGAAGAGCCGCGAATCACCATCATCTGGACGCCGGATAATGCCGGTGTAAACACGCCGTCACACACCGGCAACCAGAAGCGGCCGGTGCTGCCGAACCCGGTAATCGTTGACCCGCTGCCGGAGAGTACCGGCATTACGTCCACCACGTCACCGGCCCCGGAAAAGAAGAGCTTCGCGGATTACATCCTTATCCTTCCGCATCCGGATATTCCGCCGATTTATATCTATCTGAGTAAACCACCGGTAGAATTTCTGGAGGTTGAGCTATACAGTGATTTTACACGGCGGTCACGGCAGGGGAAATATGAGGCAGACCATATGCCATCGGCGGCAGCAGTTCGTGAGTATCTAAAGGCTAATGCGCCTGAAATGCTACCAGACGATATTGATGTGGCTGTTCAAAATGTGGCTGCAATTATTATTCCCAAAGATATTCATCAGAAACTTAGTGAAACTTATGGTGGACGTAACACACGTAACGATGCGGCGCAGATTAAAAGGGATGTTTTAGATTTGCGGGCAGCAGTGGATCGTAATCTGGAAGCCATTAAACCCGCGTTAATAAATCAGGGTGCTACCGAGGCTCAGATAGAGACTGCAAGAACAAAAATACACAAGTTAAACAGCGATATGGGATTGTACAAATGACTGTGAACGTAGAAGCGTTGATACATAGCCTTGGAAAATCATATAATGATTTGCTTGCCGCAAATCTTGTTCCCTATAAAACCCCGCCGACTGGCTTTTCAGGTGACTCCGAAATCAGTTTAGATATGGCTAAAGAGGGAGTTTATTTATCTTTCAAGCGAGATGGGCGGATTTTACAGACCGTTGTCTTAAGGATTCAGCATGACAAAGTAAGTAATTGGGTTTTCCCAAATGAACTGCCGTCACCATTACAGAAAAACATGTCCCGGCAGTGGGTGCATGAAAATCTTGGCGTTCCATTAAGAAGCGCACCACCAAAAGTCATTATGAAAAGAGCCTTTGGATGGACTGATCTTTACGAAGGAGAAGGATATACTTTACCCATCAGTATGCAGATCAGCTATGATGTTATGGATAACGTCAGATCTGTCGCCTTCATTCCAACGTCAGAGCTACGCTGGTAAATTATAAAACTACAATTAACTGCCAAAAACATGTGATAAGCGGCGGTTTTTTTTTCAAATAATCAGGTTCACTTTCTGAACTGAAAAGTGCAACTTTATATTGGCTGATTACATAGGCCAGCAGGAAAAAAAAGGACCATTTACAGCCAATTAATATGCGAGAGTAAAAAGAAAAGCGTGGAACTTGATAAATTATTGCGATAAACCAAGCACAGTTACTTTAGTGAACATCATCAGGCGCATTTACGAGCATACCTGATGATAAATCCTGAGTAGAAAAAAATCATTGCCATTTATTAATATCCTATCAATGATGGTTTTTGCATCATCAGTACGAATATATGGCTCATCCATATTTTTACCTGATAGAAACTACTCACTGATTTCATAGCTGGAAAAATTTTTCATTCTGATAACTTAATCCGGCAGATTTCCGGAGGAAAAATATGAACAAGCTGAACCCTGGTCCACCAGCTTACTTATGCTGGTCGATCAGGATATTTGGGTATGACTCCAGAAGGTATAGAGGCAGCATAGTTACAATGCTGATTTAAACCCTCCCGTGGCAAGACTGGCCCTTTTTCTTTATGGCCCTTACTGTGCAAGTCCAATTGATACCCCTCCTCTCTGAATCATGCGCCACATTCTTACTCGTCTAAGCGAACAATTGCACCTCCTCTGCCTCCCACTGCGATACACTTACCGCGGGACATATCTATGTAATATCTCACTGGATTAGGCATATTTTCCATCATTCAGGGAAGTTCTTCAGAATATGTTAAGTCTGAGGTGGAAACAACGCAGACAGATTGACCGTCTAAAAAAGCGTTTTCAACCTCGTGAAAACGGTCATCCCATCCGGAGCCTGTTTCCAGCGCATATTCTTTCGCTATTTCAATTGCCTGATTTTCCGTTAGCATTTCTGAGCTCCATACCAGACGTTATACATTACTCCTTCCACAACAACCGGGCCTGGCCTGAGAGGAAACCTGCCGCTTCATGCCGCCGACTTGATCAAATCCCCCTTTCCTCGCGTCCCCGCCAATCCGATCTATACTTAACAGCCTGTGGGTAACAAGAGGAGAGTTTATGACCTTTATTGAAAAAGACGATCCAACAGAAGCACCTGAGTCAGGCGATAAGCAACCTTCCCCGCCAGACCAGAAGTAACCCACCAGGGCCGCGCGTGACGCGGCCTTTTTCTGACAGCGTAGTTCCTGTTCGTATATTCAGATTAATCCTGCCAGCCGTTAACATTATCTCTGCAATCAGTCAGTTATGGCTCGTAGCAGAGGTGGATCCGCTTCACAGAAATCACCTCCCGCTACGCTTTTTCATCAAACTGAAACAAAAATGTCACAGAAACGCCTTACCCTGAATTTCCCTGAAACTGACGGATAATGTGTATGGCGATTAAAGCAAAGAGCCTGAAAGATGCAGAAACGTTATTGCACTCAGGCATCAGCAAAGTGGAACTGGCGTATGACATCGACAGCGACGATTTCTTTCGCCTGGCAAGCCACTGGTGCGACCGCGGCGCGCGTATCAGCAAAGGTCATCACCATTTTGTTGTTTCTCTGAAGAGTTTTGCCATCCCGCCCAACGACTGATCCCGGCAGGCTGCTTGCCCTGTTTGCATGCACCTGATTTAATGCCGTTTTGGCATCCATCATGGTTCCGCATGCGCTATCCCGACCTGCCGCTGCCGCCTGTTGCAGGCGGCTTTATTCTCTCCTCGCACCTGAGCCACAGCGATCCGCTGCTGGCGGTGAGTCACTTTAATCCGCACGCTTACGATGAGGCACTGGCTGCTGCCTGGGGCATCACGCTGCCTGCCCGCCTGCAACAGGCCGTCAGCAAACGTCGTGCCGAATACCTGGCCAGCCGGATGCTGGTAAGGTCGGTCATGGCAGAACTGGGCATCCCTGATTTTATCCTGAACAATGCCCCCGATCGCTCTCCCTGCTGGCCAGCGGGTATCCAGGCGTCGCTGTCACACAGCGCGGGTGTTGTGGTCGTCGCGGCAACGCGTCAGTCCTGCGCTGTCGGGGTCGATGTTGAACAGATCATGCCGGAGATGACGGCGAACGACATGGCCGGGCTGCTGATGAATGCGGGGGAGCAGCAACTGCTGCGGTCGCTGCCGGTCAGCTTCAGTGCCGCCGCGACCCTGCTGTTCTCCCTGAAAGAGAGTGTTTACAAGGCACTCTGGCCCCAACTGCATCAGCCGATGGACTTTCTTCAGGCGGCGCTAATGTCGGTGGATTGTGCCCGACAGCGCGCCACGCTGCGGCTGACTCAGCACTTCAGCGAGCAATTTCCGGCGAGCACATTATTACAGGCGACATTTTTGTGGCGAGAGAATCTGGTGATAACGCAGGTGGTGCATCCGGTTTAAAAAACCGGCTAAACAACGCAGCTTAGCCGGGGGTAAACACAGACGAAAGAAGAAGTTTCAGGATCGCAGAAACCGCTGTTTCTGCTGTCCGCTACAGTAACCGCTTTCAGGCGCGGCCTGCCAATACGCTTTTTTGCTAAGTTTTGCCATCTGCCGCTAAAGGCCGGTGTCGGTGCGTTTTACCGAGTCGAGCGTGGCGAGGTCGCGCTCATTACCGGTCAGCTCCGTTAACTGCCCTTCGCGCATCTCCAGCAGCCGGTCAGCGTGAATGAAATAGTGATCGTCATGGCTGATAGCAAATACCGTTTTGCCCGCCTCCTGCAGCCACGGCAGCAGCTCACGATAAAAGATGCGACGGAAATGGGGGTCCTGATCGGCCGCCCACTCATCCAGCAGCAGCACATCCCGCTCCTCTGCCACCGCCAGCAGCAGTGCCAGGCGCTTGCTCTGTCCTTTGGACAGCCGGAGGTTCAGCACCTTATTGCCGGCAAGTTTCAGCTTATCCTGCATTTTCAGCCTCTCCAGCCACTGCTGAACCAGCGCCGGATTGGCCGGAACCCCTTCCCGCCCGATGAGCCGATCAAACAGGTGCAGATCGGTAAAGACCGCCGAGAACTGACTGCGCCAGCGATCAAGTTCATCTGCCGTGATCGGCTGGCCATCCAGCAGCAGCGTGCCGGACTGTGGCTGATAAAGCCCGGTCAGCAGCATCGCCAGCGTCGATTTCCCGCTGCCGTTACCGCCAATCAGAAAGACCAGCTCTCCCCGGCGCAGCGTCAGGTTGATCGGCCCGACCTTAAAGCCGTTGTCACCGTAGTGGAAGGAGACATCACGTAACTCCAGCGTCTGCCACGCCGCGGTAGCGGCTGGCGCGTGGAAGCCGGCCTGATAGGGAGCGAGATCGAAAGCGTTAAGCTTACGGAACGCCACCTGCGCGCTGAGCAGCGTAGGCAGCGCGCCGACCGCCGAGAGCAGCGGCGTGCGCAGAAACAGCAGCGTCAGAGAGAAGGTCGCGGCGACGGCCGTGTCAGCCCAGCCCAGGCTGTTGGCCATAAAAAAGACGATGCCGATAGCGCCTAAGGTCATGATGTTCGACCAGTTAACCGCACTGAGATGATAGGTGTCGGCCCGCACAATATGATGACGCCAGGCGCGGGCATCTTCCTGATAAACCGTGTCGTAGACCTGCTGAGCGCGCGACCGGTTAAGCTGCAGCTCTTTACGCCCCTCTATTACCGTCTGGTAATCGCGATAGAGGCTATCTTCGATGTCCCGCAGCTTCGCCATATGCTGATAGACCCGCGAGACCAGCAGCCAGCCGCCCACCAGCGTGACGGCCATCCAGAGACTGGTCACCAGTAACATCTCCGGAGAGAGCCAGGCGAGATAGATCGCCGAACCGAGAGTAATGATGACGCCCTGAAACAGCTCCGGCAGCCGCACAAAGGCCAGCGTAATGGCGCGCACATCGCTGGTCAGCCCGGCCAGCAGCTGGGCACTGCCGAGTTGCTCAATGCGCTCGACCCGGGTGTCGAGAATACGTTTGATAAATTCACCGCGCAGCCGCCAGACAAACTGATGGCCGAGCGTCGTCAGCGCCAGCTGCGAGGCGAGCGTGACCGCCATCAGCACCACCAGCTGCAACAGGAACTGCGGCAGTACCGCAAAAGAGGTGTTAATGGCGACAATCATTTCGCGGTTGATGAAGGCGATCATCCCGATGCCCAGCACTGCGCTTAACAGCGTCAGGGCAATCACCCCAATGAAAGGCCAGCGGAACTGGCGAAAAACAACGTGTAGCAACGTCATGCAGGCAATCCAGCAGTCAAAAAACAGCCTGCAGTGTAATGGGATGCGGAATGATAGCAATAGTTATTCTCACCACGCCGTCCCGCGCTCTAGGGCTCAGAAGGCGCGGCGGAACGTGAGGTTATAACGCCAGGCGCCCACCAGCGGATGCACGCCGGGCTTGAGCGGCAGGATACCGTGATAACGCAGGCGTGACGGCCCGCCCCACACCACAATGTCGCCATGTTCCAGCAGCACCCGCTGAGTAGCGTCGCCCCGCTCAAAGCCGCCAAACTGAAACACGGCCGGTAGCCCCAGCGACACGGAGACAATGGGCTGGCGCATATCTTTTTCATCTTTGTCCTGATGCAGCGTCAGCTTTGCGCCCGGTTCATAGCGATTAAGTAAACAGGCATCCGGATTGAAGCCGGGAAAGCCCGCTTCAAGGGCGGCCTGTTGCGCCAGGGTGCGAAACAGGGGCGGCATCGGGGGCCAGCGGCGGCCATTAAGATTGTCCTGCTGCTCATACTGATAGCCGCGCGAATCCACCGACCAGCCAAAGTCGCCGCAGTTGGTCATCGCGACCGACATGCGGTGCCCGCCGGGCGTAATGCGATGGGCAAACGGATTCTGTTCTGCAATCGCCATCACCTGCTGATAGAGCGTTTCCGCATCCTCACGCGCGCGGCGGCGCAGGATCACGGCGCCTTCTGCCAGCGGCTCCTGCCAGGGTTGCTCTTCACTAAAGAGATCTAACATCAGGGTTCTCCGGTCGTTTCAGCGGGGATCAGGAAAGCAGCAAACTGCGGCGACATCCAGCTGACAAATTTATCGCCCTGTTTGCTGATCAGATAGACCGCCAGATGCTGTTCGAGTGCCAGCGCTTTGGCTTTCTCCGTGCCGAGTACCATCAGGCCCGTATCCCAGCCATCCGCTTCCAGCGCCGTAGTGGCAATCACCGTGGCGGAAACCAGCTTATGCTCAATAGGCCGTCCGGTAACGGGATCGATGACATGAGAAATCCGTTTGCCGTCCAGTTCATAATAGTTGCGATAGCTGCCGGAGGTGCTGATGCCGTGCCCCTGCAGATCAACGCGCGCCTGAACGGCATTCTCGCGGTCGGTAGGTTTCTGGATCGCCACCCGCCAGGGCTGCTGCTGCGCATTCAGCCCGCGGCTCAGCACCGCGCCGCCCACCGACACCAGATAGTTGTTGATGCCGAGCTGCTCCATCAGTCGCGCCAGATGATCGGTCGCAAAGCCCTCGCCGACGGTTGAGAGGTCAACATAGAGCCCCGGCAGATCTTTCTGCAGCCACTGTCCCCCGGCGCCCTGCACCACCCGCAGATGCTGCAGACCGGTCTCCGCCCGGGCGGCCACGATCTGTGCAGCATCGGGCGTGTGGACGGGCTGTTTCGTCGGGCCGAAGCCCCACAGATTGACCAGCGGGCCGACGGTGATATCCATCGCGCCACCGGTTTTACGGCCAATCCGCAGTGCGGTGGTGACAATATCTGCCATGTTTTCACTCACCGGCTGCGGTGTGAGATCGCGGCTTTGGTTAAAGCGTGACAGCGCGGAGTCCGGCTTCCACGTCGAGAGTTCCGCATCGTCAGCATCCAGCCGCTGCTGAATACGCTGCTGCAGTTCCGCCTTGCGCGCCTGATCGACACCCGCAAGGCTCACCCGCCAGACGGTTCCCATCGTTTTCCCTTCCAGCACCAGCGCCGGTTCAGCCGCAGGTTTATCGCAGGCCACTAATGACAGTGCCAGCACTGCTGTAAGCAGCAGATTAGTCTGATAACGCATCCTTCCTCACTTGTAACACTTTATTCCGACCTGCTACAAAGCATAAACTTCTGGTAAAGACGCTTAAAGAGAGTTGAATCTCTCTGTTAAGCCCCTCAAACTTGACCCGTCATCTACCCTCTGCCCGCCTTTAATCAGGCGATCGACATTCATTTAATAAAGGAGCAGCAGATGATCTATCTGATTCTCGCCATTGCCCTGGGGCTGTTTGTTTTCAGCACCTATAAAGTTCTGCATCAGCGTCGTCATCGTCACATGCTCCCTTCCCGGCCGCGCCATTAACAGGCTGCACTGCACCGGCGTGGGGCAACCTGCTCCCGTCGGGCGCAGCAAGTGTATCAAAGCAGGCGTAAAGTCTGTGGCTGTGAGAGCGGTTAAGCTGGCATGAATTCTGCACTGTTGAAACAGTGTTTATCTCTGATGAGAGGTGCAGAATGAAAAATTCCGGATGGCAGGCAGCCTGGCAGCACTGGCTGAGCTTTTCAGCTTTCACCCTGGCGGGTGTAGCCTTTGAAGGTGCGCGATTTGGCAGCGTGGTATCGCCAGAAACCACGGTGGCGGAATCGGCAAAATGGCGCAAGGCTAACGCGGTCAGCCCGCAGGGTCACGCAGGAGCGCAGCGGTAACTGCGCTCCCTGTTGACTCAGAACTGGTAAACCAGACCCAGTGCCACCACGTCGTCGGTGTTGATACCGGCTGCGTCGGTGAAGTCGTTGTCGTCCAGCAGGTTGATCTGGTAATCAACGTAAGTGGACATGTTTTTGTTGAAGTAGTACGTCGCACCGACATCAACATATTTTTTCAGGTTCTGTTTGCCCCAGTTCTGCACATCGGTGCCGCGTGAGGTCACGTAGGCCAGAGAAGGACGCAGGCCAAAGTCGAACTGATACTGGGCAACCAGCTCCCAGTTGTCCGCTTTATCGGCATAACCGTAGGCTGAAGAGCTGTTACTGCTGTCGCCGAAGCGGGTGGCGTTGTAAGAGCGTGAGTACATGGCCGCCAGGTAGACGTTGTTGGCATCATATTTCAGACCACCGGTGTAAACTTCCGCCTTATCACCCCGTCCCAGGATACCCTCTGATCCGCCATTCTGGCGGTTCGTGCGATCGGACTGGAATGCGGCTGCACCGATACCGAAACCTGAGCCCAGATCATAGGTGGTGCTCAGACCCCAGCCGTCACCATTCTCACCCAGCACGTCGCGGCCACCAGCCGACTCGGTGTTGTTATCATTTTTGCCCTGATACTGAACCGCAAAGTTCCAGCCATCCACCAGACCAAAGAAGTTATTGTTACGGTAGGTCGCCATGCCATTGCCGCGCTGGAACATGAAGTTATCAGCGCCATAGGTATCCCCGCCGAACTCTGGCAGCACGTCGGTCCATGCGCCGATATCGTAGGCGACACCGTAGTTACGGCCGTAGTCGAATGAACCGGCATCACCGAACTTCAGTCCGGCAAAGCCCACGCGGGTATAGCTGTCGGCGGTGCCTTCATCCTCGGAGTTGTTCAGCGCAGCCTGATATTCCCACTGACCATAACCGGTCAGCTCGTTGCTGATCTCCGTTTCACCTTTGAAGCCAAAACGAACGTATGACTTGTCACCGTCAGAGCCGTCGTTGTCAGAGAAGTAGTGCAGACCGTCAACCTTACCGAACAGATCCAGTTTGTTGCCGTCTTTGTTATAAATTTCAGCTGCGTTTGCTGATCCTGCTGCTGCCAGCAATGCAGGGATCACCAGGGAGAGAACGCGACGTTTCATTTTATTACCCTCTGTTATGTGCCTTTATAATTTGCCACTGCTAACTGAATGTTTAAAATTCAGCCGGCAGGCCATTGTTCTTTTATAACGGGTAATAATCCACCTGGAAAATGCTACTAAATTTCCAAAAGTGTTACACAAGTCGAAACAGTTATTTCATAATGTAAATTTCGGGGAACTAATAACCAGCACAGATCGATAAAAATTGCCGCACGAATCGCTAAACCCATTCAGATTCATTGTTTATCAATAAGTTATTTCAGATCATTCCGAAGCACTGAATGATAAAACTTATGACTCATCTGGGAATAGAATAGTCCCCGCTATCATCATTTATTCCATTATTACCTTCATTCTCCCCGAATGAGATGTACAACTTATTATTTCCCGCCGGACAATTTGTCCGGCTTTTTTTTGCCTGCGATTTACCGTTTCGCTATATCTGCGTAAACTTTCTTAAGTGGGTTAAATTAACATCCGGCGGTTACCGCACAGAGTGGTAAATTTCGCCCCCTTTTCCCGCCTGAATGCTGAAATAACCGCCATGTTAATTTATCACCGTAATTAAGCAGGCGGTCAGAGTGGCTTCAGAAAAGTCTCAGCGCTCCCGCAGCGATTCTTTGACTTTATTCAGGGGCTTAATCAGATAATCCATCACCGATTTCTGACCGGTTTTGATCTCCACGTTGGCCACCATACCGGGCACAATCGGGAATTTTCGCCCGGCCCTGTTGGTCAGCTCCGCTTTCCGGGTGCGCACGTAGACCCGGTAGTAATATTGATCGCGTTTTACCTCATCCTGCAGGGTGTCCGGTGAGACCGTCTCGACTTCACCCGGCAGGTCGCCATAGATAGAGGAGTCGTAGGCTGTCACCTTGACGATGGCTGCCAGGCCAGGCCGGATCCAGGCGATATCGCGCGGGTTGATGCGCGTTTCAATCAGCAGCTGATCCTCCAGCGGAACGATCTCCATCAGTTTGCCACCCGGCTCCAGTACGCCCCCCACCGTCGTAACCTGAATATCTTTGACGATGCCGCGCACCGGCGAGTAGAGCGTGGCGCGGGTCAGCTGATCCTCTTTGCCAGCGGCCACCTGCAGTTGCGCATCCAGTTCCGCATTGTTTTTCACCTGCTCTTCGTGCGCACGAACCAGATAGTCATTGCGCGCCTCATCGATTTTGCCGCGCAGATCGCTGACCTGACGGCGCAGACGAATCACCTCCACCTGGCCGGCCGCGCCTTTGGCTACCAGCGGCTCCGTCAGCCGCAGCTCATCCTGCACCAGCCGCAGCGACTGCTGCAGATTGCTGATCGTTTCGGTGAGGTTGCGACGTCGCGACTCATAGAGCTGACGTTCCCGCGTCACCAGCTGCGGCTCTTTAAGGGTCTCTGCGCTGAAGGTCAGCGGCGTGCCGGAGAGCTCCGCCTCCAGCCGCTCGGCAGAGGCGCGCAGCGTGCGCACCTTCGCCTGCGCCTCGCCGAAGTTCGACTGAAAGCGCGTAGGATCGAGCGTTGCCAGCACCTGCCCTTTCTCAACGATGTCACCCTCATGAACGTTAAGCTGCTTGACGATGCCCCCATCCAGGCTGTCGATCACCTGTGCGCGGCTGGAGGGGGTGACTTTGCCGGTGCCGACCGTGACCTCATCCAGAATGGCGAAGTGCGCCCAGATGAGAAAAAGGGCCAGCGCGGCGGTGCAGAGCCAGATAATCGCCGATGTGCGGCGCTCATGGCGGGCAAGATCTTTATCAACAATCACCAGACTCATGCGGCACCTCCTTTACCGGGCGACGGCGGCGTCGCGCGGCGCAGAATGTCGTCGCGCGGGCCATCGGCCACAATCCGGCCGTTATCCATAACGACAATACGATCGACCATTTTCAGCAGCGCCGGACGGTGAGTCACCAGCACCAGCGTTCGCCCGCTGATCCAGCCCTGCAGCTGCCGGATCACCTGCTCCTCCAGCTGTTCATCCATCGCCGCGGTGGGCTCATCCAGCAACACCACCTGCGGCTGACGCAGGATCATCCGGCTCAGCATCACCATCTGTCTCTGTCCGCCCGACAGTCCGCGTCCCCCCTCATTGATAATGCGATCCAGGCTGGCGGCATCCTGCTGCACCAGCGACAGCGCGCCGCTGATGCGCAGCGCCTGCAGCATCTCCTGCTCACTGGCGTGGGGATTGCCCAGCATCAGGTTCTGCCGCAGCGTGCCAAAGAAGAGGCGGGAGTCGTGTGACAGCCAGCCGAGCTGACGGCGCAGGTCGACGGGATCGATGCGTTCGATGTCGACGCCATCGACAATCACCTTGCCCTGGGTCGCCAGTGCCTGACCCGCCAGGATCTTCAGCAGCGTCGACTTTCCGGCCCCCACCTTGCCGAGGATCGCCACCTTCTCGCCCGGCTTGATCTGCAGCTGCTGCACGCTGAGCACCGTTTTTTCATTCTCTTCGTCATAGCTGTAGTGCACGTTGCGCAGATCGTAATGGCCGGTCAGCGTCGGACAGTGCGCCAGCGTGCTGGCTTCCGGTTGATCCAGCGGCTTCTTCAGCAGCTCATCCAGCCCTTTCATCGCCATTTTGGCGTGCTGCCAGCGTGAGAAGACCATCGTCAGCTGCATCAGCGGGGCGATGGTCCGTGAGGAGAGCAGACTACAGGCGACCAGGGTCCCGGTGGTAATTTGCGAATCGAGCACCAGGTAGACGCCAAAGACCAGCATGCCCGCGTAGGTGAGCTGCTGCACGGTCGCCGCCCAGCCGGTCAGACGCGCGCCCCAGAGGCGCTGCTGATTGCTGATTGAAGCGCTGACTTCATGCGTCTGTTCCCACTGGCGCTGAAAATAGGGCTCGGCCTGCAGAGCCTTGATATCCTCAATGCCTTCGATGGTCTCCACCAGCACCGCATTGCGCAGCGCCCCCTCACGCAGCCCCTCTTTCGCCAGCCGCGCCATCGGGATCTGCACCAGCAGACCGGGGATCACGATCAGCGGAATGGCCGCTAGCGGAATCAGAACCAGCCAGCCGCCGACAAACGACATGATAAACAGGAAGAGAATAACAAAGGGGAGATCGGCAGCCGCCCCCACGGTGGTGGAGGTCAGCAGCTCGCGCACCTGGTCAATCTCACGCAGCTGCGAGATAAACGAGCCGGTCGATTTTGGCCGCGCCTCATTGCGGATGCTCATCGCCCGGGCAAACAGCATGGCGGAGACTTTCAGGTCGATCCGTTTGCCCATCAGGTCCGACACCTGGGTGCGCATCAGCCGGATCAGATACTCGATAGCCGCCGCAATCAGCACGCCGACAAACAGCACCCAGAGCGTCGACTGCGACTGCGCCGGGATCACCCGATCGTAGACCTGCATCGAAAAGAGGATGCCGGCCAGCGCCAGAACATTGCTGACCACCGAGGCCAGCGAGATCTCCGTGATGCGGCGTCCCATGCCACGAAAATTTTTCCAGAACCAGTGCGACTCATAGGGCTGGATAAACTCATCTATGCGTGCATCCCGGCCCCGCGCCGCGACGCCCGTGACCCCCACATCCCCCTGCGCACGCGCCAGCAGTTCAGTTAACGGGCTTTCCCGCACCACGTCGCCGCCTTCACTCAGCCAGTAGCGCGCGCTGCCCTCTTTATCGATGCTCTCCAGCACCGCCACGCTGGCATTTTCCAGCACCAGCACCACAGGGGTGATCTCCTGACGCCAGCGCAGTTTATTCTGGGGCACCATTGTCAGATGAAGTCCCAGCAGACCGGAAAGCCGCTCCAGCTGCTGGGACACCGGCAGATGTTCAAACCAGCGCATCTGCTGTCGCAGGGTTTTGCCATCGGCCGGTTTACCGAATCGCGCGGCCACGCGCAGCATGGCGGCAATCCAGTTTTCAGTGTTCAGGGTGGCTGTACTCATTATTACTGCCTTATCGCTATTGCAGCGAAGGAAGAAGATCGCCGCTGCTCTGCTGGCGATCGATACCCATGATATCCAGCAGATTGTCGACTGCGGCGGCGTAGCGGACGGTGGCATCCCAGCCATCATAAAGCGCGGTGATCCGCGAACTGTCGGCCTGGAATACATCCTGCTCCACACTCAGGAGATCGTTCAGGCTGCGCTTGCTGAGGCGATATTCGTCGGCGTAGACGGCGCGGGTATGATCGGCACTGGCCAGCTGTACTTCTCCGGCAGCCTGCCGCTGCTGCGCGCCGATCATATCCGCATAGGCCGTTGAGGCGTTCTGATTGATGGCGAGTTTGGCCTGCTGCACGGCCGCCTGCGCCGCCTCACGATCGCCCTCGGCTGAGGCCGTTTTCGCATTCACCATGCCCCCCTGGTAGAGGGGCGCTTCCACCTGAAGCTGCACTTCGTCATCCCAGTACGACTGGCGATCGTTTTCATAACGGGTCCGGCCCGCCTGCACTTTGATCGTCGGCCAGTGACCCGACTGCGCCTGACGCACCCGTTCACGGGCTGCTTCCTGTTTAGACTGGGCGCTGCGAACCGCAGCGCTGCTTTCATAGGCGATTTTGTCGAGGGTGATCTGCTGTTTCAGCAGCGCCTGCGGCAGCTCCGGCAGCGTGGCGGGCACCACGCCGGTCAGCACGGTCAGCTGGGCCGTGGCAGAGCGCAGCTGGGCGCGATACTGCTCCAGCGTGGCCTGCATGGCGGCGATGCGGGTTTCCGCCTGCAGCACATCGGATCGGGAGTTGAGTCCGGCGTCGGCGCGCAGTCCGGCAATATCCCGCACCCGCTGCAGTGAGGCGATATTGGTGTGCGCCGTTTCAGCCAGCGCCTGATAGCGTTTGACTTCGAGGTAGGCCTGCAGCGTATCTTCCGCCACGGTGGTCATTGCGTCGAACAGGCCGTAACGATAGGCATCTGACAGGGCATGCTGCTCGTCGATGGCACTGCCGGTACGACCAAAGTCGTAGAGCAGCTGACTGAGCGTGACGCCGCCGGAGCCATTATTGTTCAGGCTGCCTGCGGAGTCGGTCTGATGCGAACGCCCCGCCGCGCCCTGCAGTGAGATTTGCGGATACCAGGCACTGCGGGCGGCGTCGAGATCGCCCTCACCGACATGGATTTGTGCCGCGGCTTCCGAGATTTTTGGATTACGGGCGAAGGCCCGGAGGATGGCGTCGCGCAGCGTTAAGCTGGCAATCTGCTCTTCGCTGGGCGCGGCACGCCAGTTAAACTCAGCCTTCGGTAACGGTGCGGCCCAGGCCGCCGGGAGTGCCACGCCACTCAGGGCGCATATCAGAAAAGTTAATCGTGCTTTGTTCATTATCCATACCAACAGGCGTTCTTATGATCATGGTTTTTTTCCTGGTGAACAAAGCAGACAGAAAAGGCGTTACGGCGCACTTAAAGGTTTTATTGCGTTATTTTATTTATGTTTTACAAGCCAGAGTCTGAATAACCCTTAACATTATTAGATCATATTCTGCACCGAGTCCTGTTAAAAACTGATGAAATCTTTCATCTTTCTGCCGATTGCATAAAAAAACGCCATCTTAACAGCCTGAGCCACTCCAGACAGACTGAACAGACCTGTCCGGAAGGCCCTGCCTTTTTTAATGTTTCCGCATCAGGCCAGGGGATGCGCTGCCGGATGCTGTAACAGGTGATCGGCCAGGGTATAGGGCATGCCAGAGACGATCACCCCTTCGGACGCGGACGACACCTGCGCCTCCAGCGCGTGCTCCGCCGTCACGCTGAAACTGTCGAGCAGCCGATCCACCGTCTGCGCAGGCAATGTGCCGGCGCTTTCCGTATGGGAGGCCACGCGCACGCTCTGACTGGCCGTGGCCAGATTCCCGGCGCTGTCCTGGCCGCTGACCGTCATCGTGTAGTCACCCTCCTCCAGCGGAGCCAGCTGTCCGGCCAGAATGGTCAGCGCCCAGCCGCCATCGGCCTTCACACTGGCGCTGTAGTGCTGGTCACCGAGCGTCAGCTGTACCAGGCTGCCCGGCTGCAGATGGCTGGAACTGCCCTGAATCAGATGCCAGCTGTTCACATCGGCGGCATCAATGACGTTATCGCCAAAGGCGGTCTCCAGCGTCAGCGTCGGCCGCTGATGCACAGCGACGGTAAAGAGCGCATCCTGGGTCTGGCTGTCGCTGTTGCCATACTGATCCCAGCGATGAAACGTGGCGGCAACCGGGCCATCCGCCAGCGCCATCAGCTCGGCGGAAGTCAGCGTCACCATTCCCCCGCTATCGGGCTGGTAAGTTATGCCGTTGATCTCAACGGTGTTGCATCCCTCAACGTAGAAGCTCAGATCGTGCTGCGCCTCCTGATAGTTAAGCGTCATGTCACCGCCGATATTCATCTCGGTGTAAACCGGAATAAACCCGGTGTGGATATTCAGCACATGCGTGACGTCGGTGTAGTTGCTGGCCCCGTCGACCGACCAGGCGCGGATCTCACCCACGTTGATGAAAGCGTTCACTTCTGCTGCCGGGATCACCACCTGCCAGTGCCCGCTTTCGTCCAGTGTGGCAGCGTAATCTTTCTGATTCGCACCGGTGATCACCAGCCGATGACCCGGCATAACCGTCGAGAGGGTGCCGCTGAGCAGCAGGTCCTGCTGGGTTTCCGCCAGATTGATCACATCATCCGGCGTCACGTTGTCGAACGTAATGAGTGGCAGGCTGCTCAGGTGCGTGATCAGCGTCAGATCGTGATAGTCGGTTGCGGTTTTCCCGTTGGGATCGGTCGCGGTCACTTTCAGGCTGTAGACGCCATCCTGCAGCGCCTGCATATCGCTTTCAGAAAATGTGCCAGACCACCTGCCATCCCTTCCCATGGTGGCGGTGGTCGTTTGCGTGCCCAGGGTTAATTTGAGCACGGACCCCACCGGCAGGTGGGTTGCGCTGCCGCTGATCTCAACACCGTAGATGCTTTCAGCGATATTCACCGCATTGTCACCGCTGACCGTGTCGATGGTCAGGGTCGGACTGAGGGTGCGGTCAGTATAGAGACCAAACCCCACCTCAGTCGTGGTGCTGTGGCCTGCTTTATTGGTCAGGGTCAGCGTCAGCGTGTGATTGCCATCCGGCACCCCTTTCAGCGCCTCCGCCGGCATTGAGGCGTTCCAGTAGCCCCACTTGTTGACGGTGCTGTACCAGCTCTGGTCGTTGAAGGTGAGTGTGACGGTCGAACCCGCTTCGCCTTCAGCCCGGCCGCGCAGATGCACCCGCTTTTGCGCTTCCCAGCCAGCGATCACGCCATCGGCAGCGACAGGTTCGTAGGGCCGAAGGGCTGCGGGTGGCGCACTCTCAACCGCACTGACGGTGCGGGCGCTGTCGGCGGTCGCCAGGGTAGGGGCTGTTTCGGCGGGCAGCGGGTTTATGGGCAGGTTCAGGCGCGGCGTGGCCACGGACGGCACAGCGGGCACGGCGCTGTCGGCGACGGCAAAGTCGCTGACTGCCGCCTGGAAAATGGCGTCGAGCCGGGTGGTACGAAACGTATCGCGTGTTGACATCGGTCACCTCAGTTCATAACAGATCAGAAACGCAGAGCAAAACCGTCGGATAGCCCGAGAGTTGACTCTGACAACGTGGTAGTGAGTCAGCCGAAGCTGCCCGTTTCCGCTGGTCTGAACCGGTTACCCGCAGGTAACAGGGCGTGATGAACAGGACGCGAATAACGCGTCAAATAAGATCAGAAGCGTGATTGACGGCGTGGCGCCGTTTGCTGCGCCTACCCTAAGCTTTCATTCCGCTAATGAATAGTGGCGAAAATCTGGAAAGTGAAATTATCACGGGGCTGACGCAAAAAAAGCGGGTGCTTTCGCACCCGCGCCTCATAACCGCCGGACAGACAACGTCGTGGCTACATCACATGGACCTGCAGGTTCTGCTGTACCAGCACATCCCCCAGGGTGTTATCACTGGTCAGCGCCGAGTTGTGGTAGATCTCAAAGACTCTGCCATCCACCGTCCGTTCGCCGGTCACTTCCCAGATACCGCCATTGCTGTTAGCCAGAGTCACCTGACTGCCGTCCGCGCCTTTGATCAGCAAATCGTCACTCTGTTTATCCGTCAGATTGAGTGCCTCATTGAGATCGAGTTTCACCGAGTTGGTGCCGGTTTTACCCAAATCGAGCACTTCAATGTGTTCGACTTTCAGGCCCAGCGCGGTGAGATCCAGAGTGAGGTTCTCACCGTTCAGCACCAGGGTATCGGTGCCTGCGCCGCCATCAATATGGGTAAAGCTGAGGTCACTGACCGTCACGGTATCCGCGCCGCTGCTGCCGGTAACCGAGGCTCCCTGCGCCGTGCTGCCATCCGCCAGCGTAATGACTACCCCGCCAATGGTGTAACCCGCCTCTTCAGCCGGGGCAGATGCCACCGCGGTGTCACTGACCACGGCACTCTGGCTGCTGGTGACCGGCGTCGCAACATCCGCGTCGGTCACCAGCGTAGAGGCCACGGCCACATGGGCGCTGCCGTCATCGCTGCTGGTGCTGCTGTTGTGCTGCGTCTCCGTGCTGGCCACCGTGGCGCTGTCATCCACCACCGAGAACAGGGCCACGGACTCGGTAGCGGCCAGGGTGACCGGCAGGACAGAACCCAGCAGCAGGGTGTTGGTGGTGGTGTAGCTGTTACCCGCCACGTCGGTGATCGACACTTTTGCCAGCGTGTTGAGCGACAGCAGCAGGCCACCCACCGACAGCAGTGACGGTGAGAAGTTGACGGCATAACGCCCCAGCGCGTCGGTGGTGGTATTCAGCGTTGGGCCGTTGCTGCCGTTGGCGAGGAGCAGCGTCACGCTGACTCTTGATCCCTGCGCCGCATTGAGCGATCCGCCCTGCACCACCAGACCGGTGAGCAGCGAACCGACGAGGCTGAGCACCGGATCGACCCCCACGACCGGCTGATTATGCGACAGCGCGATAAAGCTGCTGGTGCTGGTGGCGGTGTTACCGCCAATATCCGTCACCGTCACCGTCAGAGGACGGCTGCCATCGGGGATGCTTTGCAGCGTCGCTGACGGCACGCTGACGCTCCATGCGCCATTGGCACCAATGGTGGTCGTGAGAATGTTACCCGCCACGTTTACCGTCACCGTGCCGCCCGCCGCGTTGGTGCTGGTGCCTCTGATGGTTTCCGCCGCACTGGCTTCCGCGATATTGAGGTAGCCATCGCCGCCAAAGAAGCTGCTTACGCTGACCGTTGGCGTGGTGTGGCTGACGACACCCAGCGACGCGGAGATGGTGCCGCTGCTGCCCGCGCCGTTGGTGACGCTGGCCGTCACGGTCTGCAGACCATCCGCGATGGCGGCGAGGCTGGCCGCCGGAACCGACAGGCTCCAGTTACCGTTGCTGCTCACCGTGGTGCTGTAGGTCTGGCCGCCCAGCGTGACCCGCACCACCGATCCCTCGGCGTTACTCGCGGTGCCACTGATGGTCTGTGCCGTTTTCACATCCGCCGCGCTGAGCGCGCCGTCGCCAAACAGCGAGGTAATCGCCACCACCGGCGTCGACTGGCTGATGACGTTCAGCGAGCCGCTGGCGTTCGCCACGTTGCCGTAGGCATCCGTACCGGTTACCGTCACGGTTTTGCTGCCGTCCGTCAGCGCAGCCAGATCCGCTTTCGGCACGCTGATGCTCCAGTTACCGCCGCTGGCCACCTTGGTGGTGTAGGTAATGCCATTCAGCGTGGCGCTGACGGTTGACCCCGCAGAGAGGCTGGAACTGCCGCTCAGCGTCTGGTTTGAGGCCAGATCGGCCGCGCTCAGCACGCCATCGCCGAATACCGTGTTAACCGAGAGGGTCGGCTGAACCAGTCCCAGCGAAACGCCTGCACTGGTGCTGCTGACGTTGCCGACCAAATCGGTGACCGAGGCGCTGACGGTGAAGTTACCGTTCAGCAGCGTCGAGAGCACGGCCGGTGAGACGGTGGTTGAGAAGGTGCCGTCGGCGTTGACCAGCGCGGTCGCGGTGGTGTTACCAATCGCCAGCCTGACGCTGCTGCCCGCGGCCACGCCGGAGACGGTGCCGCTGATGGTCTGCGTGACCAGCGACTCGGCCAGGTTAAGCACCCCGTCACCAAACAGCGGATTGAGCGTCACTTTCGGCACGTTGTGAATGCCGACCAGTGCCGCCGCCGTGGCGCTGCTGGTGTTACCGGCGCTGTCGGTGACGCTCACGCCCACCGTGAGATTGCCGTCCGCAATGCCCTGCAGCAGCGTCGGCGTCAGCGAGACGTTAAAATTACCGTTCGCATCGGTCGCCGTCACAAACTGCTGGGCGCCTACGGAGACCACCACGCGCGAGCCCGCTTCCGCGCCGCCCACCACGCCGCCGATCACCTGGGTGACCAGCGCATCCGCCACGTTCAGCAGACCGTCACCAAACAGCGGATTGACGGTGATGGTCGGCAGCAGCGTGTCGACGCGGATGCCGGCGCTGGTGCTGGCGGTGTTACCCGCCGCATCGGTCACCGATGCCCCTACCGTCAGGTTCCCCTGCGCCAGGGTGCCCAGGATATCCGGTGTGACCGTGGCGCTGAAGGCCCCGCCCGCGCCGACGGTAGCCGTCAGCTGGCTGTTCCCCACCGAGAGTGTGACGACACTGCCCTGGGCGACGTTATTTACCACCCCGCTGATCACCTGCCCGGTCGCGATATCCGCCAGATTGAGCACCCCATCCCCGAACAGCGAAGTCAGCGAGATGGATGGCGTCTGGGTGAAGATGCCGACCGAGGCACTGCTGGAAGCGACGTTACCCGCCACATCCCGGACGCTGACGCCCAGCGTCAGGTTGCCATCCAGCAGCGAGGTGAGATCGCTGGCCGGCAGGTTAACGCTCCAGGTACCGCCCGCCTGCACGGTAGTGCTGTAACTTCTGCTGCCCAGGGTCACGGTGACCTGTGAACCCACCGCGGCATTTTCGATGACGCCACCCACCACCTGTCCGGCAGCGGCTTCCGCGATGTTCAGCAGGTTATCACCGCCAAACAGTCCGGTGAGCGCGCCGACGACCGGCACCGCATCAACAATCGCGGTGACGGTTTCACCCACGGTACGGGTGTTGCCTGCCGCATCCGTCAGCGTGACGTCAACGTCCAGCTGACCATCGCTTAACAGACCCAGCACCGACGGCGGCACCACGATAGCCCATTTACCATCCTGCCCCACGGCGGCCGAGAGCGTCGTACCGCCCAGCACCACGGAGACCGTCGCACCGACGCCCGCCGAGGTCGCCACCCCGGAGATGGTCTGCGCCACCGTGGTATCCAGCGCGCTGAGTGTGCCGTCGCCGAAGACCGAATCGACGACCAGCGTCAGCGCACTGTTGACCACTTTGTTAACCGTCAGCGTGGCATCCGTCTGGTTCCCTGCGGTGTCACTGACCCGCACGCCAAAGACCAGCGCGCCCTCAGCGAGGTTCGTCAGCACCTCCGGCGTCAGATCGATACTCCAGCGGCCGTCGGCTCCGACAATGGCGGTGGCAATCGGCGCGCCATCGCCCAGGTAGAGGCCGATGGTCTGGCCTTCTGCACCCTGCGCACTGCCGGTGAGCACCTGCGTGCTCACCAGGTCCGTGGCATTGAGGACGTTATCGCCCGCCAGGGCATCCACCTGCAACAGAGGTGCCCCGGTATCCACGGTGACCGTCTGTGTCGCCGTAGTCACGTTGCCCGCCACATCCGCCAGCTGCGCGGTGATCTGCAGCGAACTGCCACTGGTGAGCGCCTGCATATCGCTGGCGGGCACCGTAGCCGACCAGCTGCCATCCCCCTGCACCACCGCGTTGTAGGTTTTGTTGTTAAAGGTCACCAGCACCGTGCGACCGGCTTCGCTGACATCGGCGGTGCCGCTGATGGTCTGACTGGTGGCACTTTCACTGCCGTTGACCTGATTGTCGCCTGCAAAATTATCCAGGTTCAGCGTCGGTGGCGTCAGGTCAATCGCGATGTTATTGCTGACGCTGACGGTATCCGTGCCGTTCGTCGCATTCACCGTGACGGTCGCGCTGCCATCTGTTTCGCCAAACGCGCTGACCGGCAGGGTCGCCGTTGACCAGTTGCCTGACGCATCCAGCGTGGTGGGGTAGCTCGTGCCATTGATCACCACCGTCACCGTGCCACCGGTGCCGAGATTGGCCGAGGTGCCACTCACCACCACGCCCCCCGCGACATCCTGGGTGCTGATGATGTTATCGCCCGACACGGTGCCCAGTGTCACCAGCGGGCCTGGCGGTGGGGTCAGATCGACCGTCAGCGGAACGGAGCCGGTGGCGAGGTTGCCTGCCAGATCGGTCACCGCCAAGGCCAGCGTGGTGGAAGGCCCGAAGGTGGCCATCTGCTCTGGCGTCAGCGTCAGACTCCAGTTGCCGTTGGCCGCCACTATCGCCGTGCCAAGCGGGGTATCATTCAGCGAGACGGTGACCACTGCGCCCGTCCCTGCTCCCGTTGCGGTGCCGCTGAGGGTCTGTGGCTGAATGCTCTCCGCGTAGTTCAGCACGTTGTCGCCGGTGAACTGCGAGGCAGTGAGCACGGGTGGGGTTTTGTCCAGCACAAAGGCGCTGTTAAGCGTCGTGCTGTTACCCGCCGCGTCCGTGGCCGTGATGAGGACCGGATAGGTGCCATCCGCCAGCGCGGAAAGCTGCGCCGTCGTCAGCGGCACCGACCAGTTGCCGTTCTCATCCGCAGTCGCGGTATAGACTGTGCCTGCCAGCGTGAGCTGCACCGTCTCATTGACACCCGTGGTGCCGCCCAGGGTAATGCCGCCTGCCACATCAGCCGCATTAACATAGCCCCCGAAGTAGTCCGGATTGAGCACAGGCTGAGGTGCGCTGAGATCGGCGGTGAACGGCAGCTGCGCCGAGGCGCTGTTACCTGCCGCATCCACCACGTTCACCGTCAGCGTCTGCGCGCCATCATCCAGGGCACTCAGCGCGTTAGCAGGGATCGTGACGCGCCAGTTCCCGTTACTGTCAACGACACCCGAATAACGGCTGCCATTGAAATCAACGGTAATGCTGGCCGCCTGGTTTGCCCCGACGCTGCCGGTGGTGCCGGTCAGGGTCACGCCAGCCGCCGCTTCACTGATGTTGAGCAGGCCGTCGCCGCCAAAGGCATCCGGGCTGAAGGTCGGCACCGGCACCGCCACTTCCGTTACCACACTCAGCGCCGTCGTGTCGCTGTTACCGGCGACATCGGTGGCGGTCACGGTGATGGTGTGCGCCCCGCTGGTGAAGGTGCTTAACTGCGCAGGCGACAGCGCCAGAGACCAGCTGCCATCGTCCTGCACTGTGGCCGTCAGCGGCGCATCGCCGTTAAAGCCTGAAATCAGTACCGAGACCGTCTGCCCGGCACCGGTAATGCCGGTGGTGCCACTGAGCGTCTGTTCACTGAGCGCTTCTTCAGCATTCAGCGCACCATCCCCGAACGGCAGGTTCAGCGTGACGTCCGGCAGCGCGTTAACGGCGACCAGCAGGCTGCCGCTGGTGCTGGCAATGTTGCCGACCTCATCGGTGACGGTCACCGTCACCGGCCAGCTGCCATCCGGCAGAGACTGCAACAGCGCCGGTGACAGCGCCAGCGACCAGCGCGTCCCATCCTCGCTGAGCTGGGCGGCGTAGACGGAGCCATTCACATTTACCGTCACCAACGCCGCGTTATCAATGCTGACCGCGCCGCTCAGTGAACCCCCTGCGGCCGCCTCATCCGCATTGAGCCTTCCATCGGTAAAGGGCGTGTCCAGCGTGGGCGCCGCAATCGGCGTAATCGCCGAGACAAATGTCTGGGTCGTGACGCTGGTATTGCCTGCCCGATCGGTGGTGGTGAGGGTCAGCGTCTGTTCACCCGCCCCCAGGCTGGCGATCACCTCTGGCGTCAGGCTGGCCGTCCAGTTGCCACTGGCATCCACCGTCACGGACAGCGGGATGTTCTGATCGCCCACCGTCACGCTCAGGGTCTGGCCCGGGAGAGGGTCAGATGTCCCGGTGACAAGCTGAACGACACCCGCTTCACTGATGTTAATGATGTTGTCGCCGAACAACGTGCTGTCAAAGGTGGCGTTATCCGGCGCAGCCTGCAGGATCTCAACCCCGGCGGTCACCTGGGCCGGATTGCCTGCTTCATCGGTGGCAGTCACCACCACGTCGGTCACGCCATCGTCCAGCCCTGACAGCGCGCCCGCGGCCAGATTCAGCGTCCAGTTGCCGCTGGCATTGGTCGTGGTGCTGAAGTCCAGCCCGCCAATGGTGATGCTAATCAGGCTGCCCTCCGGCAGATTGGTGCTGTCGCCGCTCAGCGTGAGCGCGCCCGCAGCGTCCGCAGCACTGACCAGCGCATCGCCAAACGGCGTATCCAGCGTCAGCGCAGGCAGCGTGTTAAACGCCACGTTTAGCGAGGTGGCGGTATCCGTGGTGGTATTGCCCGCCGCGTCGGTGACGGAAACCGCGATCGCGTTAGCACCATCTGCAAGCTGCTGCAGATCGGCTGACGGGATGGTGACGGACCAGTTACCGTCGGCATCGGCCGTGGTGGTGTAGCTGACATTATTCAGCGTCACCGTCACCGGCAGGGCCCCCGTGGTGGAACCGCTGACGCTGATATCCTCCAGCGACTCCGCAAAGTTCAGAGTGTCACCCGTACTGACGGTGATCGCCGTCAGTGCTGGCGGTGTGGTGCTGAACGTCACCGTCTGGCTGGCGGTGGCCGGATTCCCGGCAATGTCGCTGGCGGTCACGGTAAGGGTCTCCGTGCTGCCCGCCGTCACGCCGGCAAAGGCGGTGGAGGGAAGAGTCACCGTCCAGTTGCCGTCAGCGTCCAGCGTCGTCTCATAGTCCGTGCCGTTAAACGACACGGTCACCGGGGTGCCCGCGGCCAGCTGGGTGCTGCTACCGCTGACCACCACATCCGCGGCGGCCTCGCTGGCATTGATCACATCATCCCCAGCCACCACGTCCAGAGTCAGCGTCGGCTGCGCCTGGGCGCTGGCCAGCACCACCAGTGAGGCGCTGCTGCTGGCCGGGTTGCCGGCGGCATCCGCAGAGACCACCACCAGCAGCTGATCGCCATCCGGCAGCGCGCCCAGATCGGCGGCCGGCACGGTCACCGTCCAGCTGCCATCCTGTGTCACCGTGCCGCTGTACTGAACGTTGTTCAGCGTCACCGTGACCAGCTGGCCCTCGGCCAGATTGGTGCTGCTGCCGCTGATGCTCAGATCCTGCAGCGACTCAGCCTGATTCAGGAAATTGTCGCCGCTGATCGGCCCGATCGTCAGGGTCGGCAGGCCGGCACTGTCTGCATCACGCGTCAGGGTGGTGGTCGCGCTGCTGCTGTTGCCCGCCGCGTCCGTCAGCGTCACGCTGACCGGGTAGCCGCCATCGGTCAGCCCCTGCATCACACTGGCCGGCAGCGTCACCTGCCAGCTGCCATCAGAGAGCACCAGGGTGGTGTAATTACTGTTCTGGAAAGTGACGGTGACCGTCTGTCCGGCATCCTCCGCTGACGCACTGCCGCTGATGGTGACGGCTTCCAGCACTTCCAGAGCGTTAACAATATTATCGCCACTGATCGGGTCCAGGCTCAGCGCAGGCGGCGTCCGATCCACCGTGACCGCACTGGTCAGCGAACCGCTGTTTCCGGCCCCATCGCTGGCATTCACCACCAGGGTATTCACCCCTTCATCCAGCGTCTGCACCGCCTCCGGCGTCAGGGTCAGCGTCCAGTTGCCCTGTGCATCCACCGTGGCGTTGTAGTCTTCGCCACCCAGGGAGACGGTGACCGTCTGGCCCTCACCGGTGACGCCGGTGCTGCCACTCAGGGTCTGACTGACCCCGGTCTCACTCTGGTTCAGATAACCGTTGCCGAACGGGGTATCAATCGTCACCGACAGCGCGCCGGTCGCCAGCGTAATGTCGCGGGTTTCCGTAACCGGATTACCCGCCGCATCACTGACTGTTACCGTCAGGGTATAGGCCCCGGCCGGGATACCGGCCAGCGCACCGGCTGGCAGCGTCAGGCTCCAGTCGCCATCCTGAGTCACGGTGGTGGTATAGCGCTGGTTGTTGAGGGTGATGGAGACCGTCTGTCCGGCTTCGGCGCTGGTCGTCCCGCTGAGCACGATCGGTCCGGTGCTCTCTGCGATATTCACGATGTCATCATCCGCGACGGCCGCCAGCGTCAGCGTCGGTGGCGTCAGATCCACCGTGACGCTGCCCTGGGTGCTGCCTGTGTTACCGGCGGCATCCTGCACCGTGACGGTGTAGCTGAGAGTCTCTTCCGGCAGATCAGCCAGCGCCGTCGCGGGAACGGTCACCAGCCAGTTGCCATTGCCGTCGACGGTGCCGGTGTAGGTCACGCCATTCAGCAGCACGCTGACGCTCTGTCCGTCGCCCGTTACGCCGGTGGTGCCGCTCAGGCTCTGTGCCGCGGTAACGTCGCTGCTGTTAAGCGCACCATCACCAAACGCCGAGACGATGAGCGGTTCCGGCAGGCCGGTCGCCAGCACGCTGAGCGTGGCTTCGCTGCTGAGGGTTGCCCCGCCGCTGTCGGTCGCGGTAACCGTCAGCGTGTAAGGTCCATCGGCGAGCGCCGTCAGTGCCTCCGCCGGAACGATAACGCTCCAGCGCCCGCTGGCCGAAACCTGGGCGGTGTAAGCAGTGTCGTTGAACAGCAGCGTGACGGTACTGCCCTCCGGCACGTTTACCGCGGTGCCGGTGACAATCAGCGGCTGACTCAGCTCCTGGGCATTGAGGTAGTTATCTTCGCTGATGGCATCCAGCGCCAGACCAGACGCGTTGCTGTTGACGTCAAAAGCGAGGTTGCTGGTGGTGGTGTTACCCGCCACGTCGCTGACCGCCACGGTAAATGTGGCGCTGCCATCGGCAAGCGCAGCCAGCGCGCCGGCTGGCACAATCAGACTCCAGGCCCCGCTGGCCTGTACGGCGGCGCTGTAGACCGTTCCGTCAAGCGTGACGGTCACCAGCTGGCCCGCCTCGACATTGGTTGTCGTGCCGCTCAGCCGCTGATCGGTGAGGCGTTCCGCGCCATCGACCACATTGTTGCCGGCAAAGGCATCCAGGGTCAGCGTCGGCAGCGTGCCCGCCTCCACTTTCAGCGCCAGATCGCGGCTGGTGGTGGTGGCGTTGCCGGCCGCATCGCTGGCGGTAACCGTCAGTGGATAGCTGCCGTTAACCAGCCCGCTATAGACGGTGGCGGGCAGCGTCAGCGACCAGTTGCCGCTGGCGTCAGCGGTGGTGCTCAGGCTGGTGCCGTTGAAGCTGGCCACAATCAGGGCATTGGCTTCGCTGCTGCCGTTCAGCGTCAGCGGCTGCTGACTTTCAGCGGCGTTGATGATGCCGTCGGACGGCGTGACAACGGTCAGCACCGGCGGCAGCGTATCGACCCGCAGCGTGCCTGTCGCCTGGCTGCTGTTGCCCGCCACATCACTGACCACGACGTTGTATGCCGTGTCGCCCTGCGGCAGCGCAGCGAGTGCGCCAGCCGGAACCGTGACCTGCCAGTTACCCGCAGCATCGACCGTGCCGCTGTAGCTGACGCCATCCAGCGTAATGGTGACCGTCTGACCGTCACCCGTTACGCCGGTGTTACCGGTGATAGCCCCCCCGGTTGCGGCTTCGCCGCTATTCACAATGCCATCATCAAAGGCCACGCCCGGTGTCGCGACCGGCAGCGCGCTGGCCACGACCGTCAGGGTGGTGTCAGTGGTCGCCAGCGGCTGGCCGTTTGCATCGCTGACGGTGGCGGTCAGGGTCTGCGGCCCATCCGCCACGCCGCTGAAGGTGCCTGCCGGTAATGTCAGGCTCCAGCTGCCATCAGCGTTAAGCGTGGTGGTGAACGGCGTCCCGTTGGCGTCAACGGTGACCAGGCTTCCCGCAGGCAGACCGCTGCTGCTGCCGCTGACGACGACGGGGCCGTTCAGCTCGCCTGCATTCAGATAGTTATCGTCGCTGACGGGTGCCAGCGCAATGGCGGGCAGTGTGTTGTCCACACTGAAGTTAAGCGGCGCGCTGGCGCTGTTTCCGACGGCATTGTTCACGCTGACAATCAGCGTCTGACTGCCCTCGCCCAGATCCGCCAGCGCGCCCGCCGGCAGAATGATGCTCCAGTTGCCACTCGCCTCAACCACCCCGCTGTAATCGGTGCCGTTCAGTGAAACCGTGACCTGCTGACCCGGCTCGACGTTGAGGCTGCTGCCGCGCAGGGTAATCGGCTGTAACTGCTCCGCGGCGGTGACGATACCGTCACCGGCAAAGGTGCTGCTGTCGACGCTCAGTTGCGGCTGCACCGCTGGCGAGGTGGCTACATTGAGATCCACCACCTGGCTGCTCTGATTTCCGCTGGCGTCCGTTTCGGTCACCGTGACGGGATTCGGGCCGGACGGCAGCGCCGCCAGATCGCCAGACGCGATCTCCAGCGTCCACTGACCGTTCACCCCGACGGTGGTGCTGTAAGTCTGACCATTAAGCTGAACCGTCACGAGGTCGCCGTTCTGTCCGCTGCCGCTGACCACCAGCGGCTCTGCCAGTTCGCCGACGCTCAGCGCGTTATCCTCGCTGATTGGCGCAACCACCAGCGGAGGCGGCGTCGTGTCGACGGTCAGCGAACTGTTCTGGCTGCTGCTGTTACCGGCTGCATCGGTCACCGTCACCGCAACCGGATAGCTGCTGCCGTTGGCCAGACCGGCCAGTGCCGCAGGCGGCACGGCCAGAGTCCAGAGACCGTCTGCGCCGACGGTGCCGGTGTAGGTCACGCCATTCAGGGTCAGGCTGACCTGGTCGCCCTCACTGCCTGCACCACTGAAACTGAACCCGGCCGCCTGTTCAGCAAGGTTCAGCACACCATCACCCGCTGGCGGATTGATGCTGAAGTCCGGCACGCTGGTGTCGACGGTAACCGGCACTGGCGTGGTGGCGACGTTGCCGCCCACGGTAGTTACGGTGACGCTGAGATCGTAACGGCCATCCGCCAGCTGACTCAGATCGTCGGTGGGCAGCGTTGCACTCCAGCTGCCATCGGCGGCCACGACGGCGTTATAGGTTTCGCCGCCCAGCAGAAGGCTGACGCTGCTGCCCGGCGCAGCGGTACCGCTGACGATCAGGTCGATGGAGGCTTCCGCCGCGTTAATGACGCCATCGGTGGCAATCGGGTTCACGGTCAGCGCCGGTGTGCCGGTATCCACCGTCAGCGGTTCACTGATGCTGGTGCTGTTACCCGCGCTATCGCTCACCGTTACGGTAATCGGGTTGCTGCCCTGAGCAAGGGCCTGCAGCGCTTCCGGCGGCAGCGTGACGCTCCAGGTGTTATCCGCCGCGACCGTTGCCGGATAGCTGACGCCGCCCAGAGTGACGCTGACGGCCTGGCCTTCCGTGACGGAACCGGTCAGGGTCTGCGGCGCGGTGACCTCGTTATTGCTGAGGATGCCGTCAGTGAAGGGGGTATCAATCTGCGGGGCTGCCAGCGGTGTGGTTGCCAACAGCAGCGTCTGGCTGCTCTGCACGTCGCCGGAATTAACGGTCACCGTGGTGTCACCCTGCGACAGGTTCGCCAGATCGGCGGCGGGCACGGTAACCGTCCAGTTACCGTCCGGATCGATGGTGGTGCTGTAAACGGTCCCGCCCGGCACCAGCGTCACGCTGACCGGGCTGCCTTCAGGCAGGCTGGCGGAACTGCCGCTGAGGATCAGATCGCTCTGCGCTTCCAGTGCATTCAGCGCGTTATCTTCACTTATCGGCGCAATCGACAGCAGCGGCGTGTCGCTGGTGACCACGGTGATCAGCCCCTGCGCGGGCTGCGCCGGGTTGCCAGCCACATCGGTGATCGCCACGGTAAAGGGCTTGTCGCCCGCGCCTCCCAGCGATCCGGCAGGCAGCGTCACGCTCCAGCTTCCGTTTGCCTGCACCACGCCCTCATAAGACTGGTTGTTGATGGTTACCACAACCGGCTGGCCTGCCGGTACGCCGGTCACACTGCCGGTAATGAGTGTGTCAACGCGCTGTTCCGCGCTGTCGATCTGGTTGTCGCCGGTCACAGGATCCAGGGTCAGCACCGGCGATGCGGCCGCCAGTACCGTCACGCTGGAGGCGACGCTGCTGCTGTTGCCATACGCGTCGCTGAGCACCACCTCCACCGGATAGCGGGCATCGCCCAGCTGGCTGACGACCGCCGCAGGCACCGTAACCTGCCACGCGCCGCTGGTATCCACGGTGGCAGTGTAGGTTTCGCCATTGAAACTCACCGAAACCGTGTCGCCCTGCACGCCTCCGCGCCCGTCAATCGTCAGATCCTGGCTATGTTCCGCGATATTGATGTAACCATCACTGCCCGGTGTGGAGACGGTCAGCTGCGGCGGCGTGGTCGCAAAGATTGGGGCACTGTTGATCAACGTGGTATTCCCGTCACCATCCGTCGCCACCACTGCCAGCGGCTGTGTTCCGTCAGGAACAGCGGCCAGGTCGGATGCCGGAATGGTGACGCTCCAGCGGCCCCCCTCCACCACGACGACGGTGTAGGTCTGGTTATTCAGCGTCACGCTGATCGTATCGCCCGCGTCGCCGCTTCCGCTGACGATCAGCGGCTGCTGTGCATCGATGACGTTGATGACGCCATCGTCGCTGATCGCATCCAGCGTCAGCGCAGGCACTGCGGTGGCAACCCGCAGTGACGTGTTCTCTACGCTGCTGTTGCCCGCCGGATCGGTCACGGTGACCGTCACCGGATAGGTCTGACTGGTCAGCGTGCCCAGATCGGCCACCGGCACCTGCGCACTCCAGTTGCCATTTTCGTCAACCAGCGCGCTGTAGGTTTTGTCGTTTAACTCAACCGTGACCTGATCGCCCGGGGTGCCGGTTCCACTGATCAGCAGCGGCTGGGTCAGTTCATTACTGGTCAGCACACCGTCACCGCCCGGCGCGTTAACTGAGACATCCGGCGACAGGGTGCTGACGGCCAGCGTATGCGACTGGCTGACCGTATTGCCGCTGGCATCCGTCAGGGTGACCACCAGCGTATAACTGCTGCCCTCAGCCAGCGCCTGCAGATCCTCCGCGGGCAGATCCACCGTCCAGTTGCCCTGTGCATCTGCCGTGGCGCTGTAGATCAGGTTATTCAGCGTGACCGAGACGACATCGCCCGGCGCGGCACCCGAACCGCTGACCGGCACGCCCGCCGCCACTTCAGCGCCGTTAAGAATGCCATCTCCGCCTGCCACCGCCGCCACAATCAGATTCGGTGGCAGGGTATCGACGCTGAAGTCCAGCGTCTGGTCGACACGGTTACCCGCCTCATCAATCGCGGTCAGTGTCAGCGTGTTAGCGCCCTGCGGCAGTAAGGCGAGATCGGCGGCGGGCAGCGTCAGGTTCCAGCTGCCGTCCTCATTCACCGTGGTGCTGTAGGTTTTCCCGTTGAGTTCCAGGGTGACCTGCTGGCCCGGCACGGCTTTACCGGTGTTTCCGCCGATCGTCAGGTCGCTGCCCGCTTCCGCCTGATTCAGAATGCCATCGCTGATCGCACTCTCATCCAGGGTGATTTGCGGCAGCGTGTTCACCACCACATTGAGCTGGGCGGCGTCGGTCAGCAGCGCTCCGCTGGCATCGGTGGCCGTCGCGGAGATCAGTTTTGTCCCGTCGGTGATGCCGGTGAGATCGCTGGTCGGAACGGTGACGCTCCAGAAGCCGTTGCTGTTTACCACCGCGCTGTAGGTGTTGTCGTTGAAGGCCACCAGCACCGTCTGGCCGGGGTTAACGCCCACAGCCGAGCCGCTGATGATCAGATCGCTGGCGGCCTCCTGCTGGTTAAGGAAACCGTCGAGACTGAGTGGCTCAGCGATGGTGAGCACGCCCGGTTCGCCTGCGGCAGGGGCGACGTTGATATCCCGGCTGCCGCTGGCTGAAACGCCCGCCGCCGTGGTTACGCTGGCGACCAGGGTTGTGGTGCCCGCCGCCAGTGCGCTCAGCGCAGCGGACGGGATCGGCAGACTCCAGCTGCCATCCGCCTGAACGGTGGTGCTGTAGGTCTGCCCGTTCAGCGTGAGGGTGACCGTCTGGCCCGCCTCTACGTTGCTGGTGCTGCCTGACAGCGTCTGATCCAGCGCTTTTTCGCTGTTGTCGAGCAGGTCGTCGCCGGCAAAAACAGCGATCGTCAGCGTTGGTGCGCCCGGCTCCGGTGAGGCTTCCACCACAATGACCCGATCTTCACTGGCGACCACACCCGCCTGGGTGGTTACGCTGGCGCTGAAGGTCGCGTTGCCCGCCGCCAGGGCGGCCAGGGCGCTGGAGGGGATGGTCAGGCTCCAGCTGCCATCGGCCCCGACGGTGGCGCTGTAACTCTGGTCGCCCAGCGTCACCGTCACCACCTGACCCGCCTCGACATTGCTGGTGCTGCCGCTCAGCAGCTGGTCGCTGGCTTTCTCGTCGTTGCTCAGCACATCATCACCGGCGAACTGATTGAGTGTGATGACCGGCTGGCCCGGTTCGGTCACCGGGGCTTCAACGACGATACCCAGCGTGTCGCTGACAGAGGTACCGGCCGCATTACTGACCGTCACCACCAGTGAGGCCGGGCCTGCTGCCAGTGCGCCCAGCGCATCGGCCGGAATCGCAATATTCCAGCTGCCGTCAGCGCTGACCGTTCCGCTGTAACTCTGTCCACCCAGCGTAACCGTCACAATCTGGCCCGCCTCGACGTTGGTGGTGCTGCCGGAGATGGCCTGCGCCTCCAGCTTCTCCTCGTTGCTTAACACGTTGTCTTCCGCAAAGGCATTCAGGGTCAGTGTCGGGTTGCCTGGTGCGGTGCCCGCTGACTCTACCAGGAAGTCACGCGTTTCGCTGACCGGGTTCCCCGCCTGATCCGTTACCGTGGCGCTCAGGGTGGCGCTGCCTGCCGCCAGTGCTGCCAGCGAACTGGCCGGCACCGTGAGGCTCCAGCTGCCATCCGCGCCGACCGTGACGGTAAAGGTTTCCCCGTTCAGGGTGACGGTAACCTGCTGGCCCTCTGCGATATTAGTGGTCGTACCGGTCAGCAGCTGGTCGCTGGCTTTTTCGCTGTTGCTGAGGATGTCATCCCCGGCAAAGGCGTCGAGGGTCAGTGTGGCGGCTCCCGGCTGCGTCGCCGGGGCGTCTACCGTGATCGGCTGCGTTGCGGTCACGCTGTCACCCGCCGCATTGCTGACGGCAACCGTCAGCGTGGTTGTGCCCGCTGCCAGCGCGGAGAGCGCCGTGGCGGGCACCGTGACGCTCCAGCTGCCATCCGCCTGCACGGTGGTGCTGTAGGTCTGGCCGCCCAGTGTGACCGTGACCACCTGCCCGGCTTCGATATTGGTGGTGGTACCACTGACCGCCTGATCGACCGTCTTCTCGTCGTTGCTCAGCAGGTTATCGCCGGCAAAATCATTCAGGATCAGCCCCGGCACGCCAGGTTCAGTAGCGGGCGCTTCCACCGCAATATCGCGGGTTTCACTGCCGGTTGCCCCCGCGAGGTTGCTGACCGTAACGCTGATGGCATTGCTGCCCGCAGGCAGGCTGCTCAGGGCAGCGGCCGGGATAATCACACTCCAGTTTCCGCTGCCATCCACGGTGCCGAGGTAAGTCTGTCCCCCCAGGGTAACGGTTACCGTCTGCCCCGCTTCGACATTGGTGGTGCTGCCTGAGAGAGTCTGCGCCGTGCCTTTTTCGTCGTTGCTCAGGATGTCATCCCCGGCGAACTGATCGATAGTCAGGGTAACGTCGCCCGGCTGTGTCACCGGGGCCTCTACCGTAATCGGCAGGCTACTGGTCACGGTGTTACCGGCTGCATCGCTGACTGACACCGTCAGCGTGGTTTCACCAGCCGCCAGGGCGCTCAGGGCCGCCTGGGGCAGCGTGACACTCCAGTTGCCCTGCGCATCCACGCTGCCGCTGTAGGTCTGACCGCCCAGCGTGACGGTAACAATCTGTCCGGCTTCAATATTGCTGGTGCTGCCGGTCACGGTCTGATCGCTGGTTTTTTCTGCGTTAGTCAGCTGATTGTCGCCGGTAAAATCATCCAGCGTGAGGGCGGGCGCGCCCGGGACGGCGGGCGTATCGACGCTGATCGCGCGGTTTTCACTGGCCTCAACGCCCGCCTGGGTGGTGACTACTGCGGAGATCGTGACCGTTCCGGCGGCCAGGGCATTCAGCGCGGCGGGCGGCAGCGTAATGCTCCAGTTGCCCTGGGCATCGACCACAGCGCTGTAGGTCTGGTCACCCAGCGTCAGCGTGACAACCTGTCCCGCTTCCACATTGGTGGTGGAACCGCTCAGCGTCTGGGCGCTGTTTTTCTCCGGATTACTGAGAATGTCATCGCCGGCAAACTGATCGATGGTAATGACCGGCGTCCCCGGCTGGGTCAGAGGGGCTGCAACACTGACGCTCAGGCTGCCGCTGGCGGAGGCACCCGCCTGATTCGCGACCGTGGCCGTCACCGTGGTGGTGCCTGATGCCAGCGCTGCGAGCGCATCAGCAGGCACGGTCACGCTCCAGCTGCCATCACCGGCAACGGTGCCGCTGTAGGTCTGACCGCCGAGCGTGACGGTAACAATCTGTCCGGCTTCGACATTGCTGGTGCTGCCGGATAAGGCCTGCGGCGTGGTTTTTTCCGTGTTATCCAGCACGTTATCGCCGGCGAAAGGATTCAGGCTGATGGCGGGCGTCGCAGGGGTGCCCGGATCGGCAGCAGCCACGGTAATGGGCAGCGACCCGCTGGCGGCGGTGCCTGCTGCGTTTGTCACGCTGACCGCGATCGTGGCAGAGCCGGCGGCCAGGGCCGCCAGCGCGGCAGCAGGCACGGTCACGCTCCAGCTGCCGTCAGCGCCCACCGTCGTGTTGTAGGTCTGGCCGCCCAGGGTCACTGTGACAACCTGTCCCGCTTCGACATTGCTGGTGGAACCGCTCAGCAGCTGATCGGTGGTTTTTTCGGCATTATCCAGCACATTATCGCCGGCAAAGGTGTTGAGCGTGATGGCGGGGCTGCCTGGCGTACCTGGCGTGCCGGGGTCAGTGCCAGGGTCGGTACCGGGATCCGTGCCGGGATTCGTACCGGGATCGCTGCCGCCGTCATTTCCGCCGCCACCGCCTCCGCCGCCACCCCCCAGACCCACGGCCAGCCCGGCTAAGCCAAGTACGCCGAGACCGCCCGCGGTGATCACACCCATCGAGGCGTTGGTGTTATCGGCCAGCAGCAGTGGCTCGACGCTCTCCAGTGATTCGTAGGTTGGTGTGACGGAACCGGAGGCCAGTTCAGTGCCTTCTGCGGTCTGCGGGAACAGGGCATGTTCCGGTGGATTGACCCCATCATCGAACACCAGCTCACTGTGATTACCCTCGGCATCATCAACAAAAAATCTCTGATAGCGGACGGTGCTGCCGTCACGCATGTGCAGAACCAGATCATTTCCCTGGCGCTCATATTGCGTGACCAGTTCGCGGGTGCCATTGATGCGCACGACGCTGGGCTCGGTGAGGTTAATGGATTGTGATGAACCGGGAGTGGCCTGCGAGATGAGCGTGCCGTTTTCGCGCGAGATGATGTCTACACGGCCTTGCGTGAGTTCTGCCATTTGTAACCTCTACTCCACCAGATTAGCTAATATACTGAATCCGTAAACATAAATTTATTTTACGTTTACGATATTCACACTTAGTTCCACCCACTGAAAAACAGCGGGCGCGTTAACCTGGTGTATGTAGTAAGGGCAAAGCCAAGCGGCGCCGCAGATCCTGGTCCGGGCAGAAAACAACGCTTTTATTGTTAGATTAAGTTGTACAGACGGACGCGAAACGCAGCGGTTCTGACAAAATAACTTTTATCCTAAACGTGCTGAAAATCAACACCAATGTACAGATTTAATTATGATTTAATCTTTATTACATAAGTCAGTCTTGCTATAAAACGTTCATGAAATAACGCTTTGCCCTTGATTTTTCATGTCAATTTGTGGCGGGATGTTTCCATAAATGTCACAAAACGGCTAAAATATCGCCATTCTGAGAACTTCAGGGCGCTGAAAATATTTTTTTAGTTATGCGATTCAGCCAGCATTTCCCACCGAGACGACAGCTTCGTTTAAGCAGACAACCCGTTGAAAACGGCACTGAAATTTGAGTTAAGTCGACCTGCGCGGCGTCCCGTCCTGCCAGGAAAGTTCTGGAAAAAATCCGCAGCGCATTAAAAATCGGTAAACTCCCGGTTTTGTCATATTGATGAGGGTGCTGCACCCCTGCTGATAAGAGGCGCGACGGCCACAGATTGCCGGCCGGTGCTACACTTTTTCGCTTTATCACTGATGAATCTGACCTATGACCGCACTGGACGCTGCACAACAACATCAACAGCAGAGCCGCCTGAACTGGGGCACCCGCACCATCTTTCTGATCAACGGGTTAGGCATGTCAGCCTGGGCACCGCTGGTGCCGTTTGCCCGTGATCGTCTGCAGCTGAGCGGCGCCTCACTGGGTGCGTTGCTGCTCTGTCTCGGCATCGGTTCACTGGCGGCGATGCCGGTCACCGGCACGCTGGTTGCGCGGTTTGGCTGCCGTCGGGTGATGTGCTTCTCCACTCTGTTAGTGCTGGTCATGATGCCGCTGCTGGCCACGGCGGACTCGCATCTGCTGATGGCGGCCGCGCTGATGCTGTTTGGTGCCGGGCTGGGCATGCTGGATGTCGCCATGAATTATCAGGCGGTTCAGGTTGAACAGGCGGCGGGTAAACCGATGATGTCCGGCTTTCATGGCTTCTTCAGCCTTGGCGGCATTCTGGGTGCGGGGACGGTCAGCCTGCTGCTGAGCCAGTCATTCTCTCCGCTGTCCGCCACGCTGGTGGTGATGGCCGTGATGCTGCTGCTGTTGTTATGGCGCATCCCGGTATTAATGAATGAGCGTCTCCATCAGCCCGACCAGCCCTGGCTGGTGATCCCCCGTGGCTGGGTCGCGTTTCTCGGCCTGCTCTGCTTTATTCTCTTTCTGGCAGAGGGTGCGGTGCTCGACTGGGGCGCGCTGCTGCTGCTGCAGAACCCGGCGATGTCAACGGCCTATGCCGGCCTCGGCTATGCCACCTTCTCCGTGGCAATGACGCTGGGGCGGTTCAGTGGCGATAAAATCATTCAGCGCTTTGGTCGCTATCCGGTGATGATAACCGGGGCGCTGACCGCCGCAGCGGGCATGACGCTGGCGGTGTGGCTGCCGTGGCCGGAGATCGCCCTGCTGGCTTTCCTGCTGGTCGGCTTTGGTTTATCCAATACGGTGCCGATGTTGTTCAATGCTGCCGGGAATCAACAGGATATGCCCGCGAACCTGGCGATTTCTGCCATGACAACGCTGGGATATGCGGGTATTCTCTCAGGTCCGGCTTTAATCGGATTCATTTCGCAATGGATCAGCCTCAGCGGCGCGTTTTTAGTGATCGCCCTGCTGCTGTTAGTGGTAGCCGCCAGTGCGCGAAGAGTTGCGCGATAATTCAGGTACCTGACACGCTATGTTGTATAAGTTTCCACTGACATCCGGCAATGTCACCCGCTTTTTTGTGGTTTTCAATCTGGTGCTGCTGCTGGCGCTGGGCTTTATGGTGCAGAACTCCGTGAATGCCTGGCTCACCGGAAAACGCTATGCCATGGACGATCTGGCCCGCGACGTTCAGAAGCGTATCGACGCCTATCGATTTGCCACCTGGCAGATCTATGAAAACCTCTCCACCAGTGCGGCAGGAACGCCTCCGGGCAGCAGCCTGCAGGAGACGCGCCTGCGTCCTGACGTCTACTATCTGGAAAAAACCCGCCGCAAGACCGAAGCGCTGATCTTCGGATCGCATGACAGCAGCACGCTGGATATGACCATGCGGATGTCCAACTATCTGGATACGCTCTGGGGCGCGGAAAACCCGACCTGGTCGATGTACTTTTTAAATGGTCAGGACAATAGCCTGATCATGATCTCCACGCTGCCGCTGAAGGATATGGCGACGCGCTACAAAGAGAGCGCCATCAGTTCAATGGTGGATAGCCGTCGCGCAGAAATGCTGCAGCAGGCGAACGCGCTGGACGAGCGTGAGAGCTTCTCGCCCCTGCGTCACCTCGCCTTCCAGAACGATCACTACTTCACGCTGCGCACCACCTTTAATCAGCCGGGCCACCTGGCCACCGTGGTCGCCTTTGATCTGCCGGTGAACGATCTGGTGCCGCAGAATATGCCGCTGGAGAATTTCCAGCTGCGCCAGGACAGCTCACTGCCCTCTGCCAGCAGTGAACAGCAGGAGGTGGAAAATACGCACATCTCGCTGGTTAACCCGAACGTCGAGATTGCTGCCACGCTGCCCAGCACCCCGCTGCAGCTGGTCTATCAGGTGCCGATTACCCGCCTGATCGTCGACACGCTGCACAACCTGCTCTGGCCGCTGCTGATCAACCTGCTGCTGTTCCTGCTGTCGCTGGGCGGTGTGATGCTGCTGCGTCAGCAGTCCCTGCGCCCCAGTGAGAACCAGAGCGCGGAACTCGACTCGCTTCGGGTACTGAATGAAGAGATTGTGGGCAGCCTACCGGTGGGCCTGCTGGTCTATGACTTTGCCAGCAACCGCACCCTGCTGAGCAACAAAATTGCAGAGCATCTTCTGCCGCACCTCAATCTGCAGAAGATTATTAATATGTCCGACCAGCATCAGGGCGTTCTGCAGGCTACCATCAATAACGAAGTGTATGAGATCCGCCACGCCCGCAGCGTGCTCTCACCCCATACCCAGCTGTTTATGATGCGTGACCAGGATCGCGAACTGCTGGTGAACAAGAAGTTGCAGAAAGCGCAGCAGGTTCTGGATCGCAACCATCAGATGCGGCAGCAGCTGCTGCACAATCTTGGCCATGCGCTGAATCAGCCGCTGGAGAAGATCGTGGCGCAGCTGGTGCAGCTCAGCCAGCGGGATGCCGATGAATCCGTGCTCGACCTGCTTGATGAGAGCCAGGGGCTGGCGCGGCTGGTGGATGATATTGTGCTGCTGAACCGGCTGGAGGCGCACGACTGGTCACCGGATGCCACCATCTTCAACCTGCAGGAACTGCTGGATGAGATCGCACTGGAAAGCCTGCCGCTGATGCGTCGCAAAGGGTTGTCACTGGTGGTCAATAACCATCTGCCCAATGATGAGATGCGCTTTGGCGACCGTCGCGCCCTGCGTAAGGTGCTGACCACCCTGATGCACTATGCGCTGACCACCACCCGCTGGGGAAAAATTACCCTGGAAGTTAAGGTTGCGAATAAACAGGCCGATAGACTCATCATCGAACTGGTTGATACCGGCGCGGGCCTGACCGTGGATGAGCTGGCGAATGTCGATTTCCCGTTCCTGGGCGACACCAGCCAGGATCGATACGGTCAGGCGTCAGGCATGGCCTTCTTCCTCTGTAAACAGCTCTGCAAGCAAATGGGGGGCAGTCTGGATATCGTCGCGAAAGCGGATATCGGCACCCGCTATAATATGCAGCTGCCGATGGCACTGGAGCAGAAGCAGGAAGAAGAAGAGGAAAAAATTCTGGATGGGGTCACCGCCCTGGTGGAGATCACCGTGGAGGATGTCCATAAAATCGTCTGCCGCCATCTGGAAAACTGGGGAGCGCGCTGTCTCACCCCGGACGAGCGTATTTCCGGACAGGATCACGACGTGCTGGTAACCGACGATCCGTCGAAGCTGAGCGGCTGGGCACTGCTGCTGGCGGAAGATGAGCTCGGTCATCATGCACTGAACGACCAGCAGTATCGGGTCAATTTCAATCTTAGTAATGCGCTGCTGGATGCATTGCTGGCCCTGATTGAGAAGCAACTGTCGCATGATGTGATGGATAATGACAGGGAAGACGACACAGCCACGCCACTGATGAGCGGCGGCTATTTCCAGCTGTTTACCGAGACAGTACCGGTTGATGTGAAGAGACTGTATACTGAGTCAGCAGAAAAGGACTACGACTCGCTTGCTCAGACAGCGCATCGCCTGAAGGGCGTGTTTGCCATGCTCAACCTGTCTCCCGGCAAACAGCTTTGTGAAGAGTTAGAACACCACATTAAAGCGTGTGACGATTCAAACATTACAAATACCACCAGTGATATTGACGCTTACGTCAATCAACTGCTGCAGCAAGGTAACCAATAAGATGAATAACTTAAATGTAATTATTGCCGATGACCATCCAATTGTCCTTTTCGGTATCCGAAAGTCTCTGGAACAAATTGAATGGGTCAACGTTGTAGGTGAGTTCGAAGACTCAACAGCACTGATCAACAATCTGTCCAAGCTGGATGCTAACGTCCTGATCACCGACCTCTCTATGCCTGGTGAAAAGTATGGCGACGGCATCACGCTGATTAAATACATCAAACGCCACTATCCGGATCTCTCCATTATTGTTCTGACGATGAACAATAACCCGGCGATCCTGAGCTCTGTGCTTGATCTCGACATCGAAGGCATCGTGCTGAAACAGGGCGCGCCAACCGACCTGCCAAAAGCGCTGGCAGCCCTGCAGAAAGGCAAGAAATATACGCCGGAAAGCGTGGCGAAACTGCTGGAGAAAATCAGCGCGGGCGGTTACGGCGACAAGCGCCTGTCACCGAAAGAGAGCGAAGTGCTGCGTCTGTTCGCAGAAGGTTTCCTGGTGACAGAAATTGCCAAGAAACTGAACCGTAGTATTAAAACCATCAGCAGCCAGAAGAAATCAGCGATGATGAAACTGGGCGTGGATAACGATATTGCCCTGCTGAACTACCTCTCCTCTGTCAGCCAGACCCAGGTCGAAAGAGACTAATCGATCGCTGAGGCGGTGCAGCCTGCACCGCCTCCCCTCTGCCCTACTTCATGCGCGTTTTACGCACCCGCTCAGCATAGATTGCCAGCGTGCTTTTCAGCACATCTAACGTCACCGGTTTAGACAGGCAGTTATCCATGCCCGCGTCCATACAACGCTGCTTCTCTTCGGCCAGCGCATTTGCCGTGACGCCGATGACCGGGAAGAGATGCCCCAGCTGACGCAACCGCTGCGTCAGGCGATACCCATCCATGTTCGGCATGTTCACGTCGGTCAGTACGATGTCGATCTCATTGCGGCTCAGCACGTTAAGCGCATCGACGCCATCCTGGGCGGTTTTCACCTGATACCCCAGCGTACCGAGCTGTTCTGAAAGCAGCATACGGTTAATCGGATGGTCATCGACGATCAGAACCATGATGTCATCATTATGAATCTTCTCTTCCACCGGGCCAGCCAGCAGCAGCGCATCCGCCGCGTCGTGGCCGAGCGAGATGCGATAGATACGCGCCAGCAGCGCCGGCACCTCATGCAGTGTGGCAGTCGAGTGAACCCAGCGTCCTGGCTGACGTTCACGCGGCATATCCACATGTGATCCATCAAATGTGACCAGCGCCCGCAGCGGTAGATCGATCTCCAGCTCGTAATCGGTCATCACCACATCGTCGGGGCCCGGTCTGCCGTTATAATCCGCAACCTGAATCCCCTGCTGCTGCATCTGACGCGTGATAAACGCCGCCAGGTAATCATTGCGCATCGCCAGCCAGATTTTCTTCTCCTGCAAATCCTCCAGCAGCATCAGCGACGGCTTCTGCCCTTTGTAGACGGGAATACGCACAATGAACTGACTGCCCATGCCCGGCTCTGAGTCGACCTCAATGTCGCCGTCCATCATATTGATCAGCTTTTCACAGATCGCCAGTCCCAGCCCGGTGCCCTGGAAATTACGCTGCACGCCATTCCCGACCTGGAAGAAGGGATCAAACAGGCGCGGCAGCTCTTTCGCCGGAATCCCGACCCCGGTATCGCGCACCCGGAAGGCCAGATAGCCCTGCGAGACGTAGGCGTGCAGGATAATACAGCCGGTGTGGGTGAACTTAATGGCGTTGTTCAGCAGGTTGGAGATCACCTGTTGCAGACGCAGCGGATCGCCATCCAGCACCTGCGGAACGTCATGTTCGATAAAGCAGTAGAGCGTCAGTCGCTTCTTCACCACCAGCGACAGATAGTTGCCGACGATGTGGGTCACGATTTCACGCGGTGCAAACGGACGCGGCTCGATCTTCAGCTGCTCTGACTCGATTTTAGAGAAGTCGAGGATATCGCTGATGATTTTCAGCAGCAGGCTGGAGGAGTTGTTCATCGCCGTCACCAGCGAGTCGATCCCGCTGGGCAGTTGTCGGGTCTGCAGCAGATCGAGGTTACCGATAATCCCATAGAGCGGCGTGCGCAGCTCATGGCTGACGGTGGCAAGGAACATCGACTTCGACTGGCTCGCCTGCTCTGCCGCATGGGCCATCTCCTGCAGCGACTGCTCCATGCGAACACGGGCCGACACGTCCACCAGTACACAAATCGCCACGTTTTCATTGCGATAGCGCGAATGGACAAAGCTGATTTGCAGGTTGGTGTTGCTGCCGGTGAGCACATCGACGAAATTAACCTGCTGGCCGCCGATAATCTCATTCAGCCGCAGGCGATCTTCCTGGGTCAGCAGGGTCAGGTAATTGTGCGCCAGCTCGTTACTCAGAATATTGGTGCCGTCGCTGGTGCGTAAAATACAGATCCCCACCGGCGCCGAGGCCACAATCTTACGGTTGAACTGCTCATGCTCCTCCAGCCGGTGCGCATTCTCCTCGGCGGGCAGGAACATCCGGCGCTCAAACAGCCAGGCGAGCGTAAACAGAATAATGGCGCTGAACACATTGAGCAGCAGCGCATTAATGATCATCAGCTTCAGCTGATCCATCATCACGTCGGTGGGTATCGACCACACCACGTTGAGATCGGAAGGCGGCAGCGGTTTTTTCAGCACCAGCTGACGGTAACCATTCAGATAACCGAACCAGGTTTTGTCATCGGGCAGACTGTCGAGCGAGAAGCCCAGCCCGCCACGGCGCGAATTGAGCAGTGGACGATAATTTTCGTCGGTAATCGAGGCGATGATTGGCAGACTGCCCGGCTGAATAAATTCATCCAGGCGAATATTCTGTTCGACGCCCAACAGCGCCTGCAACTTATTGGCCACGTAGACCGGCACCACCATATAGAAGGTGCCGACACCCGGCTGAGCACTGCTGTTGATCCAGTACATCGGGTTGCGGCGCTCTTCTTCGTTGCTGTTACGGTAGCGCAGCACATTCTCACGCAGCGATTTCAGGCTGCGCTCCCGATCGGCGGTGCTGCTGCCAATCGTAAAGTCAGCCAGACACTGGCTTTCCCCTCCGATAAAGAACACCCGGTTCAGCTCATACGAGGAGGCGAAGTTACTTTTCCAGTAGTTGATGTAATAACTGAGGGAGTCGAGCGAGTTGCGCCAGGTGTTGCTCATGGCGGTGCAGTCGCCATCTGAAAATAGCGGCGTAAACTGCGGCTGGGTCGTTTTACCCGGGATCATGCCGGTCAGCGCATCCATGCCGTTGCTGGCATTCGTCAGCCGGTTCTCCGTGATATATTTCAGCTCCCGCATCATGTCGGCGGAGTGCCGCACATACCACTGTATCGTGCCGTAATTGCTGGCAAACTCCTGACGAACCTGCGTCTCTTTATTGTGCAGCACGCTGATGATGTAAAACGCGGTAAGAACAGCGCCCAGCGTCCAGATTAGCAGCGCCAGCGCGCGGAAAAGATAGCGCGAGATGCGAAGCGTAGTGCGGAAAGAGACAGGATATTTCAAAGGGAACTCGCAGTTGGCAAGGTTAGTCGCATCATCAATTTTTATTGCCCATACACTAGCTTCATCGGGCGAAAAAAGCCAGCCAGCGGAAGGCCCGGCAGGCAGTTTGGGACGCTTTTCGGATAGCTTTTGCCGTCACGCCTGACGTCCCCCATCCCCCGCCTGAAGCGAAACCGTTTTCCAGCCAGAAAGAGCTGAAGCGACACCACATCCCGGCGAGAAAAAGCTGAAGCAACACCCTATCCCGGCGAGAAAGACCTTTCGATCGCAGCGGCCTCACCGCCACACCCACAAGAATCCGCATCCTCCAGTCCGCGCACTCACCCGCCTGAAGCGACACCTTATCCCGGCGAGAAAGGCCTGCCATGCCCGAAGAGCAAAGCGTCCACGCCAGGGATGGCGTGGCCGATCCGCAGGGATGCGGTAATCCTTTGCGGTCGGGCGTGGCGGGCCTTTCGATTGCAACGGCCTGAAGCGACACCACACCCCGCCGAGAAAAGCCTTTCGATCGCAGCGGCCTCTCCGCCACACCCACAAGAATCCGCATCCTCCCGCCCGCGCACTCACCCGCCTGAAGCGACACCCTATCCCGGCGAGAAAGGCTAGCCATGCCCGAAGATCAAAGCGTCCACGCCAGGGATAGCGTGGCCGATCCGCAGGGATGCGGGAATCCTTTGCGGTCGGGCATGGCGGGCCTTTCGATCGCAGCGGTCTCGCCGCCACACCCACAAGAATCCGCATCCTCCCGCCCGCGCACTCACCCGCCTGAAGCGACACCCTATCCGGCGAGAAAGGCCTGCCATGCCCGAAGAGCAAAGCGTCCACGCCAGGGATGGCGTGGCCGATCCGCAGGGATGCGGGAATCCTTTGCGGTCGGGCATGGCGGGTCTTTCGATCGCAGCGGCCTCACCGCCACACCCATCTGCGGCCGAACGCCCCTGCAAAAAAAACGGCAGGCCGGGTTTCCCCTGACCTGCCGTTTCTGCAACGAACCTCAGCTTATGCCAGACAACTTACTCGTCGTCTTCAGCCGCGTCGTCTTCGTCTTCCGCTTCCGGTGCAATCTCTTCATCGTCAGAATCCGCTTCAGGCGCGATATCATCCTCGCCTTCCGCCACGCTGCCGTCGATTGAATCCAGCTCTTCCTCTTCAACCGGCTCGGCGACACGCTGCAATCCGACCACATTCTCATCCTCTGCGGTGCGGATCAGAATCACACCCTGGGTGTTACGACCCACGACGCTGACTTCTGAAACGCGGGTACGCACCAGCGTACCGGCATCGGTGATCATCATAATCTGATCGCTATCCACCACCTGAACAGCGCCAATCACCGGACCGTTACGATCGGTCACCTTGATTGAAATCACACCCTGCGTCGCACGCGACTTGGTCGGGTATTCGCTGTTGGCGGTACGCTTGCCGTAACCATTCTGCGTCACGGTAAGAATCGCACCCTCTTCACGCGGCACAATCAGAGAAACCACGCGATCGCCTTCGGCCAGCTTGATACCGCGCACACCTGACGCGGTGCGGCCCATAGCACGTACAGCGCTCTCGGCGAAGCGCACCACTTTACCGGCGGCGGAGAACAGCATCGCTTCGTCATTACCGTTGGTCAGCGCCACACCGATCAGCTCATCGTCGTCACGCAGATTCACGGCAATAATGCCGGCGCTGCGCGGACGGCTGAACTCTTTCAGCGCGGTCTTCTTCACGGTGCCCAGCGCGGTCGCCATAAAGATATTGAAGCCTTCGGTATACTCGCGAACCGGCAGAATCGCCGTAATACGCTCGTTCGCTTCCAGCGGCAGCAGGTTGACGATTGGACGTCCACGCGCACCACGGCTCGCTTCCGGCAGCTGATAAACCTTCATCCAGTAGAGACGGCCACGGCTGGAGAAGCAGAGAATCGTATCGTGGGTATTGGCAACCAGCAGACGATCAATGAAGTCCTCTTCCTTGATGCGTGCCGCTGACTTGCCTTTACCACCACGACGCTGCGCTTCGTAGTCACTCAGCGGCTGATACTTCACATAGCCCTGATGCGACAACGTCACCACCACGTCTTCCTGATTGATCAGGTCTTCGATGTTGATGTCCGCGCTGTTCGCGGTAATCTCGGTGCGACGATCGTCACCAAACTGATCGCGCATCAGCTCCAGCTCTTCGCGGATCACTTCCATCAGACGCTCAGCGCTCGACAGAATCAGCAGCAACCCGGCGATCTGATCCAGCAGCGCTTTATACTCATCCAGCAGCTTCTCGTGCTCAAGGCCGGTCAGTTTCTGCAGACGCAGATCCAGAATCGCCTGAGCCTGCTGCTCGGTCAGGTAGTACTGACCGTCGCGGATGCCAAACTGCGGCTCCAGCCACTCCGGACGGGCGGCGTCATCACCGGCACGCTCCAGCATCGCTGACACGTTACCGAGATCCCACGCCTGCGAAATCAGACCCGCTTTTGCTTCTGCCGGCGTTGGCGCACGGCGGATCAGCTCGATGATCGGATCGATATTCGCCAGCGCAATCGCCAGACCTTCAAGGATATGCGCACGGTCACGTGCTTTACGCAGTTCAAAAATGGTACGGCGCGTCACCACTTCACGACGATGGCGAACAAAGGCTTCCAGAATCTCCTTCAGCGCCATAATCTTCGGCTGACCCTGATGCAGGGCAACCATGTTGATACCAAACGAAGTCTGCAGCTGAGTCAGTGAATAGAGATTATTCAGCACCACTTCGCCGACCGCATCACGCTTAATCTCGATCACGATGCGCATGCCATCTTTGTCAGACTCATCGCGCAGCGCGCTGATGCCTTCGACACGCTTCTCTTTCACCAGCTCTGCAATCTTCTCGATCAGGCGGGCTTTGTTGACCTGATAAGGCAGCTCGTGAATGACGATGGTCTCGCGGCCCGTTTTGGCATCCGCTTCCACTTCGCCACGCGCACGAATATAAATCTTACCGCGTCCGGTGCGGTACGCTTCTTCAATGCCACGGCGGCCGTTGATGATGGCGGCGGTCGGGAAGTCAGGTCCCGGAATGTGCTCCATCAGCCCTTCAATGCTGATGTTCTCATCTTCAATGTAGGCCAGGCAGCCGTTAATCACTTCGCGCAGGTTATGCGGCGGAATATTGGTTGCCATCCCCACGGCGATACCGGAGGAACCGTTAACCAGCAGGTTAGGGATTTTGGTCGGCAGAACTTCAGGGATCTGCTCTGTGCCGTCATAGTTCGGCACAAAATCGACGGTCTCTTTTTCCAGGTCAGCTAACAGATCGTGGGCGATTTTTGACATGCGGACTTCGGTATAACGCATCGCCGCGGCAGAGTCGCCATCGATGGAGCCGAAGTTGCCTTGTCCGTCCACCAGCATGTAACGCAGGGAGAAAGGCTGGGCCATACGTACAATGGTGTCGTAAACGGCGGAATCACCATGCGGGTGATATTTACCGATAACGTCACCGACGACGCGGGCAGATTTTTTATAGGGTTTGTTCCAGTCGTTACCCAGTTCGCTCATCGCAAAGAGTACGCGACGATGCACCGGCTTCAGGCCGTCACGCACATCGGGTAAAGCTCGGCCAACGATGACCGACATGGCGTAATCGAGGTAAGAAGTCTTTAATTCTTCTTCGATATTGACCGGTGTAATTTCTCTCGCAAGGTCGCTCATGGAGCCGCTATCCCTCTACTTAATCCCGGATTTTAAAGGTGCGAAAGTATATCACACTGCAATGCTCTGGTGAACGTTAACCACCGATTTCACCCGCTTTTCCTTGTGCCTGAAAGGTGTGCCATCGGCGGTTAAGCGTTTATACTGTGGGGACATTTTGTCAGGAGTTACGATTCAATGAATGCACAACCGCAGAATCATCAGCAGAACGTCGATGCACAGGAAATTGCCAAGTTTGAGGCCGTTGCCTCGCGCTGGTGGGATCTGGAGGGTGAATTTAAACCGTTGCACCGCATTAACCCGCTTCGCCTGGGCTATATCGCGGAGCACAGCAACGGTTTGTTTGGTAAAACCGTGCTCGACGTCGGCTGCGGCGGCGGCATTTTAGCCGAGAGCATGGCGCGCGAAGGTGCGGTAGTGACCGGACTGGACATGGGAGCGGAACCTCTGGCGGTCGCACGTCTGCATGCCCTTGAGAGCGGCGTCACGCTGGACTACGTGCAGCAGACCGTAGAAGCGCATGCGGAAGAGAACGCCGGAAAATATGATGTGGTGACCTGTATGGAGATGCTGGAGCACGTTCCGGACCCGCGCTCGGTGGTGCACGCCTGTGCGCAGCTGGTTAAGCCGGGCGGCGAGGTCTTCTTCTCCACGCTGAATCGCAATCCCAAAGCCTGGCTGCTGGCGGTGTTCGGCGCAGAATATGTGCTGCGCATGGTGCCACGCGGCACCCATGACGTGAAAAAGTTTATCCGTCCCTCTGAGCTGCTCGGCTGGGTCGATGAGACCACCCTGCGTGAACGTCACATCATTGGCCTGCACTACAACCCGGTGACCAACCGCTTCAAACTGGCACCCGGCACCGACGTCAATTATATGGTGCACACGCACCGCGCCCGCTAAGTCTCTGGCCCGCCTCTTTTTCCGGCGGGCCTTCTCCCCGCTCAGACCGCCCCGCCATTCTCATATCTGCCAGTCACTTAGCTCAGGCTGGCCCTGACAGATTTCACCTGCCCGCCCGCCTTTACTGCCAGCGCCGCTGAGCGCTAGCGGCTTTTGCGCAATTTTCATCCCTTTTTCTGCGCACATCTGAGGATTGAATAAGAAATACGCGTCCGATCAAATTAACAAAAAAAAGTGTGATCGGGTTGACAGGGTGTCAGGCCTTATAAGGCGTGGGCTAAGAATTTTCGCCAGAATTACAACCCCTCCCGTCATCATTTTTTGCTCTTGTTAACCCGCCGCAAAATACTAAAATATGCCTCCATGTAGTTGCAGGTTTTCCCATCACCCCCTAGATGTTGTGTTTATCCACATATTATTCACAATGAATATGCTGTGTATAAACCGGGATTTCTTTTAATTTTTGGATACTCACGCAAAGGTAAAAACGCGACATGAACCAGAGTCTGCTCGTTACTAAACGCGATGGCCGCCAGGAGCGCATTGATCTCGACAAAATTCACCGTGTGCTGGACTGGGCAGCTGAAGGGCTGAACAACGTCTCAGTGTCACAGGTGGAGCTGCGTTCCCATATTCAGTTCTATGATGGCATCAGGACCTCTGACATTCATGAGACCATCATCAAGGCCGCAGCAGACCTCATCTCTCGCGATGCCCCTGACTATCAGTACCTGGCTGCCCGCCTGGCAATCTTCCACCTGCGCAAAAAGGCGTATGGTCAGTTTGAGCCACCGAAGCTCTATGACCAGGTCGTAAAAATGGTGGACCTCGGCAAATATGACCGCCACCTGCTGGAAGATTACAGCCCGGAAGAGTTTGCACAGATGGACGAGTTCCTCGACCACTGGCGCGACATGAACTTCTCCTATGCTGCCGTGAAGCAGCTGGAAGGCAAATATCTGGTGCAGAACCGCGTCTCCGGTGAAATCTACGAGAGCGCGCAGTTCCTCTACATCCTGGTCGCCGCCTGCCTCTTCTCTGGCTATCCGCGCGACACCCGCATGGATTACATCAGACGTTTCTATGATGCGGTTTCGACCTTTAAAATCTCCCTGCCGACACCCATCATGTCGGGCGTGCGTACCCCGACGCGTCAGTTCAGCTCCTGTGTCCTGATCGAGTGCGGCGACAGCCTGGACTCAATCAACGCCACCTCCAGCGCGATCGTGAAATATGTCTCTCAGCGTGCCGGTATCGGCATCAACGCCGGTCGCATCCGTGCGCTGGGCAGCCCGATCCGCGGCGGTGAAGCGTTCCACACCGGCTGTATCCCGTTCTACAAACATTTCCAGACTGCGGTGAAGTCCTGTTCTCAGGGCGGCGTTCGCGGCGGTGCCGCCACGCTGTTCTACCCGATGTGGCATCTGGAAATCGAAAGTCTGCTGGTGCTGAAAAACAACCGTGGTGTTGAAGGCAACCGCGTGCGCCACATGGACTATGGCGTGCAGCTCAACAAACTGATGTACCAGCGCCTGCTGAAAGGGGAAGAGATTACCCTGTTCAGCCCGTCTGATGTCCCGGGTCTGTATGACGCCTTCTTCGCCGATCAGGATGAGTTTGAGCGCCTTTACACCAAATATGAGCAGGATCAGAGCATCCGCAAACAGCGTGTCAAAGCGGTCGATCTCTTCTCTCTGATGATGCAGGAACGCGCATCAACCGGCCGTATCTACATTCAGAACGTCGATCACTGCAACACGCACAGCCCGTTTGATGCCAGCATCGCGCCGGTTCGCCAGTCTAACCTCTGCCTGGAGATCGCGCTGCCGACCAAGCCGCTGGAAGATGTGAACGACGAAAACGGTGAGATCGCCCTGTGTACGCTCTCTGCGTTCAACCTGGGTGCCATTGACAGCCTCGACGATCTGGAAGAGCTCGCGACCCTGGCGGTGCGTGCGCTTGACGCCCTGCTCGACTATCAGGATTACCCCATCCCGGCGGCGAAGCGTGGCGCGATGGGTCGTCGTACCCTGGGTATCGGCGTGATCAACTACGCTTACTACCTGGCGAAGCACGGTGTGCGCTACTCCGACGGCAGCGCCAATGGCCTGACGCACAAGACCTTTGAAGCCATTCAGTATTACCTGCTGAAAGCCTCAAACGCGCTGGCGAAAGAGCAAGGTGCGTGCCCGTGGTTCAACGAAACCACCTATGCGCAGGGCATCCTGCCTATCGACACCTACAAGAAAGATCTGGACGCGATCAGCAACGAACCGCTGCATCTCGACTGGGAAAGCCTGCGTGAAGAGATCAAAACTCACGGCCTGCGCAACTCGACGCTGTCAGCGCTGATGCCGTCTGAGACATCGTCGCAGATCTCCAATGCCACCAACGGCATTGAGCCGCCACGCGGTCACATCAGCATCAAAGCGTCGAAAGATGGCATCCTGCGTCAGGTGGTGCCGGAGTATGAGCGCCTGAAAGATCAGTATGAGCTGCTGTGGGAAATGCCGAACAACGATGGCTATCTGCAGCTGGTGGGTCTGATGCAGAAATTCATCGACCAGGCGATTTCGTCTAACACCAACTACGATCCATCCCGCTTTGCCAACGGTAAGGTGCCGATGAAGCAACTGCTGAAAGATCTGCTGACGGCGTACAAGTTCGGCGTGAAAACGCTCTACTATCAGAACACCCGTGACGGTGCGGAAGATGCTCAGGATGACCTGGCACCTTCTATCCAGGATGATGGCTGCGAGAGCGGCGCCTGTAAAATCTAATGGCCAGGCGGGAGATTCTCCCGCCTCATTCATTTCACGAGGCCACTTCGCTTCCTCTTTTTTTGGACAACTTTTATGGCTTACTCCACCTTCTCACAGAACAAAAATGATCAGCTGAAAGAGCCGATGTTTTTCGGTCAGTCGGTCAACGTGGCGCGCTTCGACCAGCAGAAATATGACATTTTTGAAAAGCTGATCGAAAAGCAGCTCTCTTTCTTCTGGCGTCCGGAAGAGGTCGACGTGTCCCGCGACCGTATCGACTATCAGGCGCTGCCGGAACATGAAAAGCATATCTTCATCAGCAACCTGAAGTATCAGACGCTGCTGGATTCGATTCAGGGCCGCAGCCCGAACGTCGCGCTGCTGCCACTGATCTCGATCCCTGAGCTGGAAACCTGGATCGAAACCTGGGCCTTCTCCGAGACGATTCACTCCCGTTCTTACACCCACATTATCCGTAATATCGTGAACGATCCGGCGCTGGTGTTTGACGATATCGTCACCAACGAGCAGATTCTGGCGCGCGCTCAGGATATCTCACGCTATTACGACGACCTGATTGAGATGACCAACTACTGGCATCAGCTGGGCGAAGGCACGCATCAGGTCAACGGCAAAACAGTTGTCGTCAGCCTGCGCGCCCTGAAGAAGCAGCTTTATATCTGTCTGATGAGCGTCAATGCGCTGGAAGCCATCCGCTTCTATGTCAGCTTCGCCTGTTCATTCGCCTTCGCAGAGCGTGAACTGATGGAAGGCAACGCCAAAATCATCAAGCTGATCGCCCGCGATGAAGCGCTGCACCTGACCGGCACCCAGCATATGCTGAACCTGCTGCGCAGCGGTGAAGACGATCCGGAGATGAAAGAGATTGCGGCAGAGTGCCGTGATGAGTGTTTCGAGCTGTTTAAGAAAGCCGCCGAGCAGGAGAAAGAGTGGGCAGACTATCTGTTCAGCGGTGGCTCAATGATCGGCCTGAACAAAGATATTCTCTGCCAGTACATTGAGTACATCACCAATATCCGTATGCAGGCGGTGGGCCTTGATTTGCCGTTCCAGACGCGGTCAAACCCGATTCCGTGGATCAACTCCTGGCTGGTGTCTGACAACGTTCAGGTTGCGCCGCAGGAAGTGGAAGTGAGCTCCTATCTGGTGGGTCAGATTGACTCTGAAGTGGGCGCTAACGACTTCGACGACTTCCAGCTGTAATCATGAGCCGCGACGTTGTTATTCTGCGCAGTTCCGGCACCCGGCTGGAATGCACGGACGAGCACACGAATCTGCTGACGCTGCTGGAAGCCAATAATCTCTGCGTGGAGTTTCAGTGCCGCGAAGGTTACTGCGGCTCCTGCCGGATGCGGCTGCTAAAGGGTGAAGTGCACTACCCGCAGAAGCCGCTGGCCTTTGTGCAGCAGGATGAGATCCTGCCCTGCTGCTGTAAAGCCAAAGGCGAGATTGAGCTTGAATTGTAACTGAGGTAGCTATCTCTCTGACTGCGACGCTGCCTGAATGCGGGTGAAACTCACCGCAATGGCTAAGTAAAAGCGCAGGGAACCCGGTCAGAAAAGGAAAGCGTCCCGCGCCATGGACGGCGCGGGCCGAGCTGTCAGGGATGACGCTGTTTGCGTCTTTCCGATCTGACCGGGTTCCCTGCGCAGGCTCGATCTGGCAGCCATCAGGGCTAATCTGGCCAGCAGTCAGAATAAAACGGGCGCCTCAGGCGCCCGTTTTATTTTCCCTGTTCTCACTGTCTGATAGTTTCAACCACATCAATCCAGCCGTGACCGGTGCTGACTTCGCTGCCGTGCAACCAGCGGCGCAGCATGTTCATCGCCATCATTGCCACCACCTTCTGCCGCGTCTCCAGGTTATGACGGCCGGTGCTGAATTTCACCCGCTGTCCGACACTGCCTTCCGGAGTATGCAGGGCAATCGCTATCTCTTCCTGATCCAGACTGCCGACAGAGAGCGCCAGCGCCGCCTGCTGCTGCGCGGCGAGCTGGCCGGTGCGGGTAACCTGCTGCTCAAGCGTCTCAGGGCAGGAAGGCAGAATGTCTGCACCGCGCAACGGCACACTGGCAGCAGCCAGTTGCCAGTAAAGCAGCCCGGCGGTGTACTGCTCACTGATCGCCAGCGCTGCACCGCGCTGCGTCAGTTCACGGGCCAGCAGCGCCGGTAACCCTTCGGTGCCTTCAAAAATGGTGCATTCCGCCAGCAGCAGCCGAACCTGCTGCCACGCCTGCTCCATCGCCACACGCTGACTTGCCGGGCCGGTGAGTTTGATCTCGATAATCGGCATGGAGGAGCGATAACCCATCACCACACCCTCGGGCAGCGGCAGCGACTCCAGTTCGGCGGCGATATCACTTTCGCCGCGACCAAAGGTTGTAAGTCGCAGACAGACCGGCGGCTCGGGCGGCGTAAACTTCGCCTTCAGGCGCGGAATGATCTGCTGCTCCACCATGACTTTAAACTCAGAGGGAACGCCGGGCGTGAAAAACATCCAGCAGCGATTGAGCTGCAGGGCAAAGCCACAGGCGGTGCCGACCGGATTATCAATCAGTTCTGCATTGGCCGGGATCTCGGCCTGCTTGCGATTACTCGCCGCCATCACCCGTCCCCGGCTGGCAAACCAGGCTTCCATCTGCTCCAGCCACCCCTGCTGCATCTCCAGTTCCACGCCACAGGCCTGAGCCGCCGCCAGCGCACTGAGATCGTCACTGGTCGGCCCCAGCCCGCCATTCACGATCAGCACATCCGCCTCGTGACTGCGCGCCTGCAGCGTCGCGATCAGCGAATCGAGAGAATCCCCGACCGTGGTGCGGCTGGTCATCGGCAGGCCGTGCTGAAATAGCACATCCGCCAGCCAGGCCGCGTTGGTATCGACGATTTGGCCATGCAGCACCTCATCCCCGGTTGACAGCATCTCTACTCTGATCACGTCGCATTCTCCTTTTTAACGTTTGCTTTACTTTAGAAACTCCATCGGAGAAACACAATGCGCATTCCCCCACTGAGAGCACAGGGCGCTTCAGGCCGAAAAGAGAAAAATGAGGGTTTGCGGAGGCGGGCCGTGCGTTCAGGAAAAACAAAAACGGCGGGTGAGACCCGCCGTTTGATGACTGTCAGGACGTCGCGATTAACGACGCGCCAGCAGCAGCCCCAGGATCAGACCGGCGGTAGCGCCGATGCCAACACCCTGCCAGGGTTTTTCGTGCACGTAATCGTCGGCACGGTAAGCGGCCTGTTTTGCACGATAGTAGTAGCTATCGGACGCCTGGCTGACACGGGATTTCACATCGTGCAGCGCCTGTTCGGCTTTGCTTTTAAGCTCAATGTACTTCTGGTCAGCCGGATCACCGGATGCCTTCAGTACTTCTTCCAGCGTTTCCGTCAGTAACGCAATATCGTCATCGAGGCCCGTTTCGAATTGATTTGTCTGGTTTACCATCGTTTCCTCCGTGTGAATTGCAAAGCAGTCCATTAACTATAGCCACAATCTGACGCTCTGCCGATTTCCTGCGCCAGGAATCACCTGATTTTTCATTTGTTAACCGGGGCAGCGTCAGGCAGCGCGCCCTTCCCTGTGCAAAGATGCGTAAGACGCAGCGGCAGAGACGCAATTTCGCTTCGCTTCTTTGATTAATCTGATAAATTTTAACGGAACTGAATTTTCCAGTTACCCTGCTGTCGTACCCCTCTGTTGCCTGTGATTATCGGGCCATGAAAGTGCATTTTGCACGACAGTCACGACACCCTCGAACAGCTAAGGAATGATCTCTGGCATGAATCGAAGAATGTTTATGAAAGCGTCAATGGCCTTCTCCGCCGTCAGCGGCATGACCGGCCTGTCAACGCTGTTTGCGCAATCCGCCTGGGCAGAAGATGGCATTGCTGACGGAACCGCAGTACGCTTCGATTTCGACGTATTGAAGAAAAAAGCGGCCGCGCTGGCGAAGCAACCCTGGGGCGGCGCGCCAGGCGCACTGCCGGAGACACTGGCAACGCTGACGCCGCAGGCATACAACGAAATTCAGTATGACGCGAACCACTCGCTCTGGAACAACCTGCCCGACCGTCAGCTGGACGTACAGTTCTTCCACGTCGGCATGGGCTTCAAGCGCCGCATCCGCATGTTCTCGGTTGACAGTGCCAGCCGCGAGGCGCGCGAAATTCACTTCCGTCCTGAACTGTTTAACTATAACGATGCGAAGGTCGATACAAAGCAGCTGGAGGGTAAAACCGACCTGGGCTTTGCCGGTTTCCGCGCCTTTAAGAAACCGGAACTGGCTCGCCGGGATATCGTCTCCTTCCTCGGCGCAAGCTACTTCCGTGCGGTTGACGATACCTACCAGTACGGCCTCTCGGCACGTGGCGTCGCGATCAACACCTTCAGCAACGGTCAGGAAGAGTTCCCCGATTTCACGGCCTTCTGGTTTGAAACGCCAAAAGCGGAAGATACCACCTTTACCTGCTATGCCCTGCTGGATGGCGCGAGCGTCACCGGTGCCTACAAGTTCATCATCCATTGCGAAGAGAAACGCGTGGTGATGGAGGTGGAAAACCACCTGTTTGCCCGCAAAGAGATCCGCCAGATTGGCATCTCGCCCATGACCAGCATGTTCAGCTGCGGCACGAATGAACGCCGCATGTGCAACACCTACCATCCGCAAATCCATGACTCCGATCGCCTGGCGATGTGGACCGGTAAAGGGGAATGGATTGCCCGTCCGCTGAACAATCCGCAGCGACTGCAGTTCAACGCCTATGAAGATGAGAATCCGCGTGGCTTTGGCCTGCTCCAGCTTAATCACGACTTTAAAGATTATCAGGATGTGATTGGCTGGTATGACAAGCGTCCGAGCCTGTGGGTGGAGCCGGTCGGCAAATGGGGCAAAGGTGCGATTAACCTGATGGAGATCCCGACGACCGGCGAAACGCTGGATAACGTGGTCTGCTTCTGGCAACCCGCAGAACCGGTCAAAGCGGGTAGTGAGCTGAACTTCTCCTACAAACTCTACTGGAGTGGTCTGCCGCCGGTGCGCAGCGGTCTGGCGCGCGTTGACGCCACCCGCACCGGTATCGGCGGTTTCCCGGAAGGCTGGGCGCCTGGCGAACACTTCCCGGAAACCTGGTGCCGCCGCTTCGCCATTGATTTCATCGGGGGTGATTTGCAGGCTGCCGCGCCGAAAGGCATCGAGCCGGTCATTACCGTGTCATCCGGTAGCGTGAAACAGGTCGAGATTCTGTATGTCGATCCGCTGAAGGGTTATCGCATTCTGTTTGACTGGTATCCGAACAGCGACTCGACCGCGCCGGTCGAGATGCGCCTCTTCCTGCGCACCAAAGAGGAGACGCTGAGCGAAACCTGGCTCTATCAATACTTCCCGCCTGCGCCGGATCAGCGGAAATATGTCGATGACCGTCAGATGACGGTCGGCTGATGTCAACAGGCGAGGCTCCGGCCTCGCCTTTTTTATGGCGCGACCTTCAGCATATCGACGTGGGGGATCCCATCTTCCAGATAGACCTCCCCTGTGGCCACAAAACCATGCTGCCCGTAGAAGTTCTCCAGATGGGCCTGCGCAGAGAGAAACAGGTCGCGGCCCGGCCAGTGCTGCTGACAACGGCTGACCGCCTGCTCCATCAGACGACGTCCCAGCTGCGCACCGCGCACCCGATCGGACACGATCACCCGACCGATTTTTACCGGGCCAGAGGCCTCCTCCGGAGACAGCAGGCGCGCATAGGCCACCAGCTGGTCACCGGCCATCCCCAGCAGATGGCGGTTTTCTGCCTGTAAATCTCTGCCATCCACATCCAGATAGGCGCACTGCTGCTCCACCACAAAGATCTGACTGCGCAGCGCCAGCAGCGCATAGAGTTCGGCGGGCGTGAGTTCACGATGGTGTTTATCGAGCCAGCAAATATCCATGATTTCTCCTGAGAAGGCCGGATGGGTTATAGCGACGAGGTCATAACGTCGCGGTTTACAGATGACAGGTCAATGGCAGACAAAAAAAATCAGGCCCGGAGGCCTGATTCGTCAGAGTGTCAATCCGCTTACATCAGCGGCTGAGCCATCATCACCAGTCTGATCAGGGGCTGCGGGTAAACCCCTAACAGCAGCACCAGAATGGCGGAGATCAGCACGACTACACCACCGGCGGTAAACGCCCAGTTAGCTGGCGTATCACGGGTGTGCAGCTCCGGCGGGCTGAGGTAAAGACTGACCGTGACGCGCAGATAGTAGTAAAGACCAATCGCACTGCCCGCCACCACGGCACCGCTCAGCCACCACAGGTGGGCACTGACGCCGGAAGCGATGACGTAGAATTTACCGATAAAGCCCAGCGTCATCGGGATACCCGCCAGCGACAGCATCATCACCGTCATGACCGCAGAGAGAATCGGACGATGCCAGAACAGGCCACGGTAGGAGTAGAGCGAGTCCGCATCCGGGCCACGATATGGGCTGGACATCAGACTGACCACACCAAACGCGCCCAGGCTGCTGAACAGGTAACCGGCCAGATAAACCCCGGACGTTTCCATCGACAGCTCATGATCTTTCACCGCAATCAGCGCCACCAGCAGATAACCCAGGTGGGCGATGGAAGAGTAACCCAGCAGACGCTTGATGTTGCTCTGCGAAATCGCCATCAGGTTACCGAACAGGATCGATACGAAGGCGATCAGACCCAGTACCGTGCGAACGGCCTCGCTGTCGGTCACCGGCGCATACATGAAGAGACGCATGATGACACCGAAGATGGCGATCTTGCTGGCGGTCGCCAGGAAGGTCGACACCGGCGCCGGCGCACCCTGATAGACATCAGGCGTCCAGAGGTGGAACGGAACCAGCGAAAGTTTGAAGCCCAGACCGATGATCATCATGCCCAGCCCAACAAGCAGCAGGGGCTCCTGAATCATGCTATCGGTCAGACTCTGACCCAGCGCAACGAAGCTCAGGTTGCCAGAGTCGGCGTAGATCAGCGCGATACCAAACAGCAGGAACGAGGAGGCCGCCGCGGAAAGAATGGTATATTTCAGCGCTGCTTCCAGCGAACGTTTCTGGCGGAACGCATAGCCGATCAGACCAAACAGCGGCAGCGACAGCAGCTCAATCCCGATGAACAGCGCCGCCAGATGGTTGGCACTGGCCAGCACGATGCCACCCAGGGCCGCAATCAGCACCAGCAGGTAGAACTCATCTTTGTTGTCCGGGAAACCGGCCAGCCACGGATAGGCAAAGGTGCAGGTCGCCAGACTCGCCAGCATCACCAGCGCGGTGTAGAACATCGAATAGCCATCGACACGCAGCAGCGGCGTGACATCCATTGCGCCGACCTGACCGACAAAATAGAGCGACAGCAGCGCCAGGTTCAGGCCAACGACCGTTAGCGTGGCGTTAACGAAGTGGTTGCGTCGCCAGGCAATGGACAGCATCACAACCACCACCGTCAATCCGACGATTAACAGCGGCAGCAACGCAATCAATTGGTGAGGAGTTATTGTCATGGCGAATTACGGCCTTGTAGTTGAAATTGAAGCGGTAAACCACTGCTGAATATTGCTCATGGCAGCGTGCGAAGTATCCAGAATCGGCTGTGGATAGACGCCCAGCAGCACCAGCAGGACCACCAGAACCCCGATGGTCATGAACTCACGCGGTGACATGCCTGGCAGCGGATCTTTTGATTTCGCTTCGCCGTAGTAGGCGCGCTGCATCATGACCAGCGAGTAAACGGAGGCGAACACCAGACCAAAGGTGGAGATGATGATAATCGTCGGCACCACCTGGAAACTGCCCGTCAGGATCATGAATTCGCCGACGAAGTTACCGGTACCCGGCATCCCCAGGTTGGCGACAGCAAAGAACAGCGACAGGCCCGGAATCCATTTGATGCGTGACCAGAGTCCGCCCATCTGGCGCATATCACGGGTATGCAGACGCTCATACAGCTGACCACACAGGATGAAGAGCGCGGCAGCCGAGAGACCGTGTGCAATCATCTGGATCACCGCACCCTGCAGCGCCAGCTGGCTGCCGGTGTAGATAGCAATCAGCACAAAGCCCATGTGCGAAATAGAGGTGTAGGCAATCAGACGCTTGATATCGGTCTGCGAAAACGCCATCCAGGCACCGTAGAAGATCCCGATGATACCCAGCCACATGGCAACAGGCGCAAACTCCGCCGAGGCGTTCGGGAACAGCGGCAGGCTGAAACGCAGTAAGCCATACGCTGCGGTTTTCAGCAGGATACCCGCCAGGTCAACAGAACCCGCCGTCGGCGCCTGACTGTGTGCGTCCGGCAGCCAGCCGTGCAGCGGCACCACCGGCATTTTCACCGCGAAAGCGATAAAGAAGCCCAGCATCAGCAGATATTCAACACCGTGTGTCATCGGCGTCTGCAGCAGCTGCTCATAGTTGAACGTCCAGACGCCGGTTGCGTTGAAGTGGACAAACACCAGTCCCAGAATCGCAATCAGCATCACCAGACCTGACGCCTGGGTATAGATGAAGAACTTGGTTGCAGCGGTAATACGGGTTTTGCCGTCGGAGGCTTTATGACCCCAGAGCGCGATGAGGAAGTACATCGGCACCAGCATCATTTCCCAGAAGAAGAAGAACAGGAACATATCGATGGAGAGGAACACACCGATGACGCCGCCCAGGATCCACATCAGGTTGAGGTGGAAGAAGCCCTGATACTTTTCAATCTCATTCCAGGAACAGAGCACCGCCATCAGACCGAGCAGGCCGGTCAGCACCACCATCAGCAGCGACAGACCGTCGATAGCTAAATGGAAGCTGATGCCGAAGCGTGGGATCCACGGAACGGAGAAACTTGACTGCCACTGCGGAATGCCCGCTGCCTGCGTCAGTGAATAGCCTCCCTGCAACCAGAGTTGCAGTGAAAGCGCCAACGTCAGCCCCATGGTGATCAGCGCGATCCAGCGTGGCACCTTCGCGCCGAGGCGCTCGGTCAGCCAGCAGATCAGACCGCCGACGAAGGGTATGATAATTAGCCAAGGTAATAACACGGCACACTTCCCTTTTCTTTGTCTTAGTTCGGGCTATCTTACTGGCCACTTTGCTTCCCGGCAGTGCTCGCAATCCTCACATACTTCAGTATGCTGCGGTTGCTGCGCGCTGGCGGAAACCAAACTGGCTGTGACGATAACGCCCTTGCTCAGGACAATTTTTGACATTCTCAATGGGCAGATTAACTAACCTGCCCCGCTCATCAATCTTTACATCACCAGCAGCAGAGCCAGCACCAGCACGGCACCCACGCTCATTGACGCAACGTACCAGCGCAGGTAGCCATTCTCACTGACGACCAGGCCTTTGTTGGCAATACGTGACAGCAGTGCAGGCAGGTTCATCAGGCCATTCAGTGGGTCGCGCTTCAGCAGCCACGCAATACCCAGGTAAGGTTTGACGAACACTTTATCGTAGAGCCAGTCGAAGCCCCAGGCGGCAAACCACCAGGAGCCGAAGAAACGGCCAGGTGCACTGTTTGCAATCCGGGTGACCAGTTCACGTTTGCCCAGCCACAGCGCGGCAGCGATCAGAATGCCGACAATCGCGACAACGCCTGAGGTGATTTCCAGTCCCACTTTGCCCGCTTCGCCGAACTCACTGGCTGGCAGGACACCCGCCAGCGGTGGCGTGATCAGCGCACCAATAAAGGTGGAGAGCAGCAGCAGCACAATCAGCGGCAGATGATGGGTAATCCCCTTACCGGCATGCGCATGAATTTTCTCTTCGCCGTGGAACACGATAAAGATCATGCGGAAGGTATAGATTGAGGTCAGGAATGCCCCGACCAGTCCGGCCACCATCAGATTGATGTGACCGTTAGCCAGTGCGCCAAACAGGATCTCATCTTTACTGTAGAAGCCCGCGGTGACCAGCGGCAGGGCCGCCAGGGCCGCGCCACCCACCAGGAAGCAGGTGTAGACCAGCGGAATACTTTTACGCAGGCCGCCCATTTTGAAGATGTTCTGCTCATGATGGCAGGCCAGAATGACCGAACCAGAGGAGAGGAACAGTAACGCTTTAAAGAAGGCGTGCGTCATCAGATGGAAAATCGCCGCATCCCACGCCTGAACACCGAGTGCCAGGAACATGTAGCCAATCTGGCTCATGGTGGAGTAAGCGAGCACGCGTTTGATATCGGTCTGTACCAGCGCAGCAAAGCCCGCCAGCACCAGGGTTATCGCCCCGACAATGCCCACCAGATGCAGCACTTCCGGCGTCAGCAGGAAAAGACCGTGGCTACGGGCAATCAGGTAGACGCCCGCGGTGACCATGGTCGCGGCGTGGATCAGTGCTGAAACCGGTGTCGGACCGGCCATGGCGTCTGCCAGCCAGGTCTGCAACGGCAGCTGAGCCGATTTACCGACCGCGCCACCCAGCAGCATCAGCGTTGCCCACTGCAGCATATGGTTGTCTGCGGCAAAGTGCGCCGGTGCCAGCGCCATCATCTCACGGAAGTTCAGCGTGCCCAGCTCGTTGTAGAGAATGAACAGACCGAATGCCAGGAAGACGTCGCCCACGCGGGTGATGATGAACGCTTTCATCGCCGCTTTGCCATTTTCCGGATTGCTGTAGTAGAAACCGATCAGCAGATAGGAGCAGAGCCCTACCCCTTCCCAGCCCAGATACATCAGCATCAGGTTATCGGCCAGCACCAGAACCACCATGCTGGCGATAAACAGGTTGGTGTAGGCGAAGAAGCGGGAGTAGCCCTCTTCACCCCGCATGTACCAGGAGGCGAACATGTGAATGAAGAAACCCACACCGGTTACTACAGACAGCATCGTCAGCGACAGGCCATCCAGCGCCAGGTTCACCTTCATGTCGAAGTTGCCGACATGCATCCAGGTCCAGAGCGACTGGGTATAAGCCTGCTGACCGTTGGCGAAGAAGTCGAAACCGATCATCGCTGTGGTCAGGGCCGCCAGGCCTACCGATCCCATACCAATCGTGGCCGACAGGTTCTCTGACCAGCGACCGCGGGAAAACGCTAACAGCAGAAAGCCGATTAGCGGAAACAAGACAGTTAAATAGAGAAGATTCATCCGCGCATCTCGCTCACAGTATCAATGTTCAGCGTCTGACGACGACGATAGAGCTGAAGCAGCAGCGCCAGACCAATACTGGCTTCCGCTGCCGCCAGGCTGATGGCCAGGATATACATCACCTGTCCGTCGGCCTGACCCCAATAGCTCCCGGCAACCACCAGGGCTAACGCGGCGGCGTTGATCATGATTTCCAGGCCGATCAGCATAAACAGCAGATTGCGGCGGATAACCAGCGACGTGAGTCCAAGGACAAACAGCACGGCAGCCAGAATCAATCCATGTTGTAACGGGATCATGCGCTCTCCTTTTTCGCCTGTGCGGCGTCAGCAGGACGGTTGCTCAGGACTTCACCCTGGCGCTCTTCACGACCGATATGGAAGGCCACGACCAGACCGGCCAGCAGCAGCATCGACGCCAGCTCTACCGCGAGGACGTACGGACCAAACAGGCTGATACCGACCGCTTTAGCGTCGATGATCGTGCCGTCAATACCCTGGTCATTGGCGGTCAGGATGGCGTAGACCATCACCACCAGCAGCAGCAGCGACACCAGGCCCGGACCGATCCAGAGTGAGGGGCTGAGCCACTCGCGCTCCTGTTTCTGCGTCTGTTTGCCCAGGTTCAGCATCATCACGACGAAGACGAACAGCACCATGATCGCGCCGGCATAGACGATGATCTCCAGCGCACCCGCAAAATAGGCTCCCATTGAGAAGAAGACGCCGGCGATCGATAACAGCGAAACGATCAGGTACAGCAACGCATGTACCGGATTGGTGTGGGTAATGACGCGCAACGTCGTCAGCACCGCCACCAGTCCGCAAAGATAAAACGCAAATTCCATGCCTTGCTCCTTAAGGTAATAAGCCTTTGACGTCGATTGGCTTCGCTTCGTTTTCCGCTTCGCCTTTATCTTTACCGTCAATCGCCATACCTGCCATGCGGTAGAAGTTGTACTCCGGATATTTACCCGGTCCCGAAATCAGCAGATCGTCCTTCTCATACACCAGATCCTGACGCTTAAACTCGCCCAGTTCAAAATCGGGCGTCAGCTGAATCGCGGTAGTCGGACAGGCTTCTTCACACATGCCGCAGAAGATGCAGCGTGAGAAGTTGATGCGGAAGAACTCCGGATACCAGCGGCCATCTTTGGTTTCCGCTTTCTGCAGCGAAATACAGCCCACCGGACAGGCAACCGCACACAGGTTACAGGCCACGCAACGCTCTGCCCCATCCGGATCGCGCGTTAACACGATACGGCCGCGATAGCGAGGTGGCAGATAAACCGGCTCTTCCGGGTACATCTGCGTTTCACGTTTGGCAAAGGCGTGCAGCCCTATCAGCCAGATACTGCGAACTGTCGTGCCAAAACCGACGACAATATCTTTCAAAGTCATTTGTTAACCCCTTACGACGCTGTGTAGAGAATCACTGCGGCAGTCGCCAGCAGGTTCAGCAGCGTCAACGGCAGACACACTTTCCAGCCGAATGACAGCACCTGGTCGTAGCGTGGACGCGGAAGCGCGGCGCGGATCAGGATGAACATCATCATAAAGAACGCCGTTTTCAGGGCGAACCAGATGAACGGCGGCAGGAAGGGTCCATGCCAGCCACCAAAGAACAGCGTAACGATCAGGGCGGAGACCGTGGTAATCGCCACATATTCGCCGACGAAGAACAGGCCGAACTTCATCCCGGCGTATTCAATGTGATAACCGTCAGCCAGTTCCTGTTCCGCTTCTGGCTGGTCAAAGGGATGACGGTGACACACCGCCACACCTGCAATACAGAAGGTCACAAAACCGAAGAACTGCGGGATGATATTCCAGAGATGCGTCTGGCTGTTGACGATGTCGTTCATATTGAACGAGCCCGCCTGCGCCACTACGCCCATCAGCGACAGCCCCAGAAACACTTCATAGCTCAGGGTCTGCGCCGAGGCGCGCATCGCACCCAGCAGCGAGTATTTGTTGTTACTCGACCAGCCGGCAAACAGCACCGCATAGACCGCCAGACCTGCCATCATCAGGAAGAAGAGCAGACCGATGTTCAGGTCGGTCACCATCCAGGTCGGTGAAACCGGCACGATAGCAAAGGCCAGCAGCAGCGAAACAAAGGCGATAACCGGTGCCAGAGTAAAGATAAAGCGGTCGGTAAACGGCGGGACCCAGTCCTCTTTAAAGAACATTTTGATCATGTCCGCTACCAGCTGCAGTGACCCGCCCCAGCCTACGCGGTTCGGTCCGTAACGGTTCTGGAACAGGCCGAGCAGACGACGCTCGGCGAAGCTCATGAACGCGCCGCAGGCCACGACCACCAGCAGAATGACGATGGCTTTAACAATGGCCAGCAGAATGTCGATAACGTCCGGTGTTAACCAGCTCATTGCGCCGCCTCCTGCAGAGTGTCGATTTTACCGTTCGCCAGGAATGGCGGAACGCCTGGCATGCCCAGCGGCAGACCAATCTGTCCCGCCTGCAGTGACGCCGAGAAACGCACCGGCAGACGCACGGTCTCACCGGCACAGCTGAACTCGACGGCTGCGCCATCGTTGACGCCCAGCTTCGCCGCATCGTCCGGGTTGATCACCAGAGCAGGCTGCGCCATACGCTGCTGGAAAACCGGGGAACGCTGCGACATCTCCTCACTACCAAACAGCTGGTAGCACGGCGCCACCCGCCACTGCCCTTCACTGACAAAGGCCTGAGGGACACGGGTAAACCAGGGTAACTGACCGGCGCTGGCTTCAAACAGGCGCACGCCCGGATCGCCATGACGCAGTTTGCCGCCCACTTCGGCCTGGAATTTGTTCCACGCCTGAGGGGAGTTCCAGCCCGGTGCCCAGGCAAACGGGATCTGAGAACGCGGTGCCGACGGCTGGTTGTTCCCTTCCATCGAGAAGGCAAACATCGTGTCCTGATCCTGCGGCTGACGCGGTTCGTGGACGCTGATGTTGGCGCGTGCGGCGGTACGACCACTCGCACGGATCGGCGAACGTGACAGTTTCTGGCCCCGGATACGGAAGCTGGCGTCAGGCGCCGCCTCTTTGATGCCGGCCAGCTGCGGCAGACGGGTAACCACGGCATCGATAACATGATCGAGCTGGGTCCAGTCCACGTGACGGCTTTCCAGGGTGCTGTGCAGCGAGTGCAGCCAGCGCCAGCTCTCCAGCATCACGACGCTGTTGTCGTAATAAGCGGGATCGTAAACCTGGAAGAAACGCTGCGCGCGGCCTTCATGGTTAACAGAGGTGCCATCGCTTTCGGCGAAGCTCGCGGTCGATAAGACCAGACCCGCCTTCTCCACGGTCGCGGTGCGCTGATGATCCACCACGATCACGTTCGTGGTCTGAGCCAGCGCCGCATCCACCAGCGCTTTTGGCGCATGGCGATAGAGATCGTTTTCCAGCACCACCAGCGCGTCGGCTTCACCGCCTGACAGCTGCTCCAGCGCGTGCTCCAGTGGATTACCGCCGATCAGGCCAAGCCCGACACTGTTGGCGTGGCCGGCCAGCAAGGTAATGCCGACATCGGCGCCACGTGCCTTCAGGGCTTTGGCGACGTTTGCGGCGGCTTCAATCATGGCGCTGCTGCCGGAATGGGTACCGGAGATGATTAATGGCTTTTTCGCACCCGCCAGTGCCTGAACCACCACATCCATTCTGGCGCTGAGTGCGCTGTCAAAATCGGTCACCGCAGGCGCGGATTCATCCAGCGCACTGGCGATGGCGAAACCGAGACGCGCCTGATCGTCAACCGGCGCACGATAGCTCCATGCGGCGATATCATCCAGACGGGTTTCATCAACGTGGGTGACAAACAGCGGATGTTTCGCATGCTGACCGATGTTCAGGATCGCGGCGATCTGCCAGTCTGCCACCTTCTGTGCCGCGGCCATATCACGCGCTTTGCCTTTCACCGCCTGACGGACGGAGAGCGCCACACGTGCGCCGACCTGGGTCAGATCTTCACCCAGCACCAGCACCGCATCGTAGCTTTCAATCTCACGCAGCGAAGGGGTGTAAATCCCCCCCTCACGCAGCACTTTCAGCATCAGTTCAAGGCGGGCCTGCTCAGCTGCCGGTATACCGGTTGAGAAGTTCTCCGCCCCGACCAGTTCACGCAGGGCAAAGTTACTTTCAACGCTGGCGCGCGGTGAGCCGATACCGATCACTTTCTTCGCCTGGCGCAGCAAATCAGCCCCGGCGTTGACCGCCTGCTCGGCGTTCAGCGTCACCCAGTCGTTGCCACGCAGCAGCATCGGCTGACGCGGACGATCTTTACGGTTCACATAGCCATAGCCAAAGCGGCCACGGTCACAGAGGAAGTAGTGGTTAACGGTGCCGTTGTAACGGTTTTCGATACGGCGCAACTCACCATAACGTTCACCCGGGCTGGTGTTACAGCCCACGCTGCACTGCTGGCAGATGCTCGGCGCGAACTGCATATCCCATTTACGGTTATAGCGTTCGGAGTGTGTTTTGTCGGTGAACACGCCGGTCGGGCAGATTTCGACCAGGTTACCGGAGAATTCGCTTTCCAGCGTGCCATCTTCCGGGCGACCGAAGTAGACGTTGTCATGTGCGCCGTAGACGCCCAGATCTTTGCCATCGGCATAATCTTTGTAGTAACGCACGCAGCGATAGCAGGCGATACAGCGGTTCATCTCGTGGGAGATGAAGGGGCCGAGATCCTGATTACGGTGGGTGCGCTTGGTGAAGCGATAGCGGCGGAAGCTGTGGCCGGTCATCACTGTCATATCCTGCAGGTGACAGTTACCGCCCTCTTCACACACCGGACAGTCGTGTGGGTGGTTGGTCATCAGCCACTCCACCACGCTTTCGCGGAACTCTTTCGCTTCGCCATCGTCGATGGAGATAAATGTGCCGTCAGAGGCCGGCGTCATGCAGGACATGACGAGACGACCACGGGTATCTTCGGCATTCTGGAATTGCTTTACCGCACACTGGCGGCAGGCCCCGACGCTTCCCAGCGCCGGATGCCAGCAAAAGTAAGGAATATCAAGGCCCAGAGAGAGACACGCCTGTAGCAGGTTGTCCGCTCCGTTCACATCATACTCTTTACCGTCTACATGAATTGTAGCCATAGTGACATGCTTCCGTAAGGCTCGTCAGAGACGAGCGTTAATCATATTCTTGCCCCGACGCACGACATTGTCGGGGCGGCGGCACCAGGCCTGTTCCGTGTGCGGCGGCGAATTACCAGCGCGCTTTCAGCAGGTTTGGCTGGATCCCGCCAATAGAGCGGGTATTGCCAAAGACCTGCGGCGCCATGCCGGCTTCAAACTCTTCACGGAAATATTTAATCGCACTCTGCAGCGGCTCGACCGCGCCCGGGGCATGCGCACAGAAGGTTTTACCCGGACCGAGCTGACGGCAGAGTTGCAGCAGGGTTTCGATATCCCCTGGCTGCCCCTGCTTCTGCTCCAGCGCGCGCAGAATTTTTACGCTCCACGGCAGACCGTCACGGCACGGCGTACACCAGCCGCACGACTCACGGGCAAAGAACTCTTCCAGGTTACGAACCAGCGAGACCATATTGATTTCGTGGTCGACGGCCATCGCCAGGGCGGTGCCCAGTCGGCTGCCTGCTTTACCGATGCTGGCAAATTCCATCGGCAGATCCAGATGCTGGTCTGTCAGGAAGTCGGTGCCTGCGCCACCGGGCTGCCAGGCTTTGAACTTCAGTCCGTCGCGCATGCCGCCCGCGTAATCTTCAAGGATTTCACGCGCGGTAATGCCAAATGGCAGTTCCCAGACGCCAGGATTTTTAACCCGCCCGGAGAAGCCCATCATTTTGGTACCGGCATCTTCACTTTTTGAGATGTTCTTGTACCACTCCACGCCGTTGGCCAGGATCGCCGGGACGTTAGAGAGGGTTTCCACGTTGTTCACGCAGGTCGGCTTGCCCCACGCACCGGCACTCGCCGGGAAGGGCGGTTTGGAACGCGGGTTAGCACGGCGACCTTCCAGGGAGTTAATCAGCGCCGTCTCTTCGCCGCAGATATAACGTCCTGCGCCGGTGTGGACGATCAACTCAAAGTCGAAGCCGGTGCCAAGAATATTTTTGCCGAGAAAGCCCGCTTCGGTCGCTTCGGCAATCGCGCGGCGCAGATGCACCGCTGCTTCAATATATTCACCACGCAGGAAGATATAGCCACGGTAAGCCTTGAGAGCGAAGGCGCTGATCAGCATCCCCTCGACCAGCTGGTGCGGCATCTGCTCCATCAGCAGGCGGTCTTTATAGGTGCCCGGCTCCATCTCATCGGCGTTACACAGCAGGTAACGGATGTTCATCGACTCATCTTTCGGCATCAGGCTCCACTTCAGCCCGGTCGAGAAGCCTGCACCGCCGCGCCCTTTCAGGCCGGAATCTTTGACTGCCGCGACGATCTCATCCTGCGACATGGTTTTCAGCGCTTTTTCCGCACCGGCATAGCCGTTTTTACTGCGGTATTCGTCCAGCCAGACCGGCTGCTTGTCGTCGCGCATCCGCCAGGTCAGCGGGTGAGTTTCAGCAGTACGAATGATCTGTTTGATTGTCATTGATACTGCTCCAGCAAAGAGGGAATGCCTTCCGGCGTCAGATGAACATGGGTATCTTCATCCACCATCATGGTCGGCCCTTTATCGCAGTTCCCCAGGCAGCAGGTCGGCAGCAGCGTAAAGCGGCCATCAGCCGTGGTCTGGCCCGGTTTGATATTCAGCTGCTGCTCCAGTGCGGCCTGGATGCCCTGATAGCCGGTGATGTGACAGACCACGCTGTCGCAGTAACGGATCACATGACGCCCCACCGGCTGACGGAAGATCTGGCTGTAGAATGTCGCCACACCCTCAACATCACTCGCCGGAATCCCGAGGACGTCGGCGATCGCGTTGATGGCACCATCCGGTACCCAGCCACGCTGTTTCTGCACGATCTTCAGCGCTTCAATGGAGGCTGCACGCGCATCTTCATAGTGGTGTTTTTCGTGCTCAATGGCGTGATGCTCTTCCGCGCTCAGCACGAAGACCTCATCAGGGTCGATCGTTTTAATGGCAATGTGTTGATCGTGCATAATTAGCGGTCCACGTCTGACATAACAAAATCGATACTGCCCAGGTAAACGATCAGGTCGGATACCAGGCTGCCACGGATTACCGAAGGAATCTGCTGCAGATGCGGGAAGCTCGGCGTACGCACACGGGTGCGGTAGCTCATGGTGCTGCCGTCGCTGGTCAGGTAGTAGCTGTTGATCCCTTTCGTCGCTTCAATCATCTGGAAAGATTCATTGGCTGGCATCACCGGCCCCCACGACACCTGCAGGAAGTGTGTGATCAGCGTTTCGATGTGCTGCAGCGTGCGCTCTTTCGGTGGCGGCGTGGTCAGCGGGTGATCCGCTTTGAACGGTCCCTCTGGCATGTTGTTGAGGCACTGCTCAAGGATGCGCAGCGACTGCCACATCTCTTCCATCTTCAGCTGGACACGGCTGTAAGCATCGCTGACGCCGGAGCCGACCGGGATCTCAAAATCGAAGTTTTCGTAGCCAGAGTAAGGACGCCATTTGCGCACATCAAAGTCGAGACCGGTGGCACGCAGACCGGCACCGGTGGTGCCCCACGCCAGCGCCTCTTCCATGTTGTAAGCGGCCACGCCTTTGGAACGGCCAACCAGCACGCTGTTGCGCAGTGCGGCTTTGTCATACTCCTTCAGGCGCTTCGGCATCCAGTCCAGGAAGTCACGCAGCAGACGTTCCCAGCCGCGCGGCAGATCGTGGGCAACCCCGCCGATGCGGAACCAGGCCGGGTGCATACGGAAGCCGGTAATGGCTTCAACCACGTCATAAATTTTCTGGCGATCGGTAAAGGCGAAGAACACCGGTGTCATTGCACCGACGTCCTGAATAAAGGTCGAGATATAGAGAAGATGACTGTTGATGCGGAACAGCTCAGAGAGCATCACGCGGATCACGTTTACGCGATCGGGCACCACGATCCCGGCCAGTTTCTCAACGGCCAGCACATACGGCATTTCATTGACGCAGCCGCCCAGGTATTCGATACGGTCAGTGTAGGGAATGTAGCTGTGCCAGGACTGACGCTCGCCCATCTTTTCGGCACCACGATGGTGATAGCCGATGTCCGGTACGCAGTCGACAATCTCCTCGCCATCCAGCTGCAGGATGATGCGGAACGCACCGTGCGCTGACGGGTGGTTAGGCCCGAGGTTGAGGAACATAAAATCTTCGTTGGTGGTGCTGCGCTTCATGCCCCAGTCTTCAGGCTTAAAGGTCAGCGCCTCCATCTCTAAATCTTCTTTCTGCTTCGTCAGCGTGAAAGGATCGAACTCCGTGGCACGCGCCGGATAATCTTTGCGCAGCGGATGGCCTTCCCACGTGGGTGGCATCATGATGCGCGTCAGATGCGGGTGCCCATCAAAGGTGACGCCAAACATCTCCCAGGTTTCACGCTCATACCAGTTGGCATTCGGGAAAAGCCGGGTAAGCGTCGGCAGATGCATATCGTTTTCAGATAAGGCCACCTTGAGCATGATGTCACGATTGCGTTCAATCGACAGCAGGTGGTAGAAAACGGAGAAATCCGCAGCAGGCAGGCCTGCACGGTGGGTACGTAAACGCTCATCCACACCATGCAGGTCATACAGCATGACGTAAGGCTTCGGCAATTTACGCAGGAACTCGGTAATTTCCAGTATCTGTTCACGCTTTACCCAGACAACCGGAATACCGGTACGGGTAGGCTGAACAGTGAAGGCGTCCGGCCCAAAACGGTTACGCAACTCGCCGATCACCGGATCGTCCAGGTGATCACGGGTTTGCCATAGCGGCTGAGCGAGATCTTGCGTGGTCAAATCTGTCATACGTTACTCACCATTCCGGCCTGATCTCAGGCACTCAAATGAAGGCGTCAGGATGGGGCCATGCATTAAATTGTGATGTTCTGCTGCAGGCGCGATTTTCCATCCGTACGGTTTTAGACTTCGTCCGGGCTGCGCAGGTTAGTGACGGCGATGCGCTCGCCGCGCTTTCTTTCCCGCTCGGATTGCATGTTGGCGCGATAAACGCCCTGATCGCCGACAACCCATGAGAGAGGACGGCGCTCTTTACCGATCGACTCCTGCAACAGCAGCAGTGCCTGCATATAGGCTTCAGGACGAGGCGGGCAGCCAGGAATGTACACATCAACCGGCAGGAACTTATCCACGCCCTGCACGACGGAATAGATGTCATACATGCCGCCGGAGTTGGCGCAGGCACCCATCGAAATGACCCATTTTGGCTCCAGCATTTGATCGTACAAACGCTGAATGACCGGGGCCATTTTGGTGAAGGGGGTACCGGCAATGACCATAAAGTCAGCCTGACGTGGCGAGGCACGCATAACCTCCGCGCCGAAACGGGCCACGTCGTGCACGGCCGTGAACGACGTTGTCATCTCTACATAACAGCAGGAGAGACCAAAGTTGTAGGGCCAGAGGGAGTTTTTACGTCCCCAGTTCACCATGTCATGCAGGGCATTTTCGAGTTTGCCCATGTAGACGCTGCGATGAACGTGCTGCTCCAGCGGATCGCTGACGATTTCCTGCTTTTGCAGAGGATAACGGTCGTTCTCACCACCGTTCGGGTCTATGCGGGTGAGCGTATAGTCCATCTTATTGCCTCTCTTTTACTGCTTGTGAGGTTTGGTGTGGCTGACCGTAGTGGTTTTCACCACTACGCGACGGCGGGCAGGCGCCCAGTCCAGCGCGCCGATGCGCACCAGATAGACCAGCCCCGCCAGGAGCACCAAAATGAAAATTGCGGCTTCCGCAAAGCCGATCCATCCGCTTTCACGGATTGAGGTCGCCCATGCGTATAAAAAGAGGGCTTCGACGTCGAAAATGACGAAAAACATCGCAACCAGATAAAATTTCGCCGAGAGGCGGATATGGGTATCACCAACGGATTCGATGCCCGATTCGAATGGCGTGTCTTTGTAGCGGGCGCGTGCTTTGCCGCCGAGCAGCCATCCTCCGGTCAGCATGAAAGCACACAGGCCAAAGGCAATAACGATAAATACGATAAACGCCCAGTGCTGAGCGATGATTTCGGTGGTAGTTGACATACTCATTGCTTACTCATCAAAAGTGGCGCTGGCATCCTGCACGCGTTTCCCGCAGCAAACTGACCACATCGATTCAAGGGAAGGGTAAAAACCTTTCAAACGTCGCTGTTATTTGTCAATAAGCAGCAATTTTATGGGGTTTTTTACTCCTTTCTATAACCTTTTGTCAACTTTGACAAAAGTATCCAAACATTATTTCACACCTGCATCATATTATTAACAAATGATGCCCCGCTTTCCAGCTAAATCGCTTCAGTCTGTAGGGTTAATTTTAGTGTAGCGGGTATTCACACGCATGGATCGTGCATTTAACAATCATATTTTGACAGGTCTCACGCTGTTTTCCTTCCCCTTACCAGGGGTATTTTCTTGATCAGGAACACAGTTTTGCCCTTTTTGCCGCAATTTTATCCACCTCAAATGAGACATCATGGAACAAAATAGCGGGTTTATGACTGGCAGGTTTCAGTAGAGAGCGGTGTGAGGCCGAAAAGGACGTGAATCAGCGGGACAGGACGTGTGCTGAGAGGCGTCTGAGGTGCATCAGACAAAAAAAAGCCTCTCGTCCGGTCAGGAAATCGAGAGGCGATTTATAAGCGTTTATTAAGACAGTCACGCTGGTATGGAGTGCAATACGTAAGCGAAACTACTCTTCGTCATCCAGCAACAATGCACCGTCGGGATTATTGCTCAGATTGTAGGGATCGTTGGTGGACTGCATGGCATTGAAGATCGCCAGTGCCAGTTCGTTATCGCTATCCGGATTGCGGCACAGCAGGTATTGCGTATCCGGCAGCACCGGCAGCCCTTCCGCCGCACCCATCACGCGCAGTTCCGGGCTCATCATTTCAACCGGACGGGCTGTCACACCCAGACCCGCTTTTACCGCGGCGCGTACGGCAGCCAGGGTTGAAGCGACGTAGGAGATCCGCCACGGAATACCGGCTTCGTTAAGATGGTCGATGGCCATATCACGATAAGGACTTGGCTCATCCAGCAGCACCAGTGGAATGGCTTCACCACGCTGGAAGATATAATCCGCAGCGCAGTACCATAAAGTCGGTGATGTCCGCAGCACCTGATAGGTGAAATTACCCGGGCTGGAGGTCGTCACAACCAGGTCCACTTCACCCTGGTTGAGCATTTCCATCATGAAAGGATTACGTTTAACCCGCACATCGATAGCCAGCTTCGGATACACCGAGGTCACACGGTTCAGCAGGAATGGCAGGATCGTGTCTGAGGTGTCATCAGAGGCACCGATAGTCAGTACGCCCTGAATGTTGCTATACATCAGTGAGGTGCAGGCTTCGTCATTAAAACGCAGAATTTTTCTGGCATAGCCCAGAAGCTGAATTCCATGCTCTGTTAACAGTTTGTTACGTCCATGTCTGGCAAACAGCTCTTTACCTACCAATTGTTCCAGACGTTGCATCTGCTGACTGACTGCTGACTGGGTTCTGCAGACCGCTGCAGCGGCGGCTGCAAAGGTATTCAAATCCGCAACGGCAACGAAAGTTCTCAGCAGATCGAGGTCGAGATTCAGTATCGGACGATTTGCATTAGTCATGTTTTTTTCTTCACTTATAAGATTTTACGAACTACTACCCTGGTGTTATTACAAGCTTATCAAAGTGATAAGCAGTAATGGTGCTTAATGACAGTCCTGTGTGAAGACTGGCACAAAAAATCTCTTGTGCGGATTCCGCACGGCTCACTCACCTGATGGGTCATACGCTGTCGTGAAAAAGACCACGTCTGAACCGAAAGCGCGGGGGGCGCGAATGCAGGAAGCTGCGTCATAATCGTGATCCTGCCGAAAAGAACCGGACAGGACGAAATTCACACTTTACGGGCTGGCGGGACAAAGCGGTAAAGTGCATTAAATAATAAATTATACTTAATCATTTTTGACTTCAAAATGGAAATGATTTTGTGAAAAGCGCTGTAAATTTTGCGGCAAAGGCATTTCCAGACCCTTATGCCACATTATTGATCACTTTTTAAGCCTTCATCGCTCTGAAATTTAGTGAGAAACTGTTAACTGCTGCCCACAATAGTTCAATCTGATGCCTCTTTTACCCTCTGCTTTTGGACCTTTTCCGGCGATCACAACACCTTAAACCGGATACTCTTAAGCAGCGTTAAGGCGTAAGTATTAACGAGGCCGCAAAATCGTCCACAAAATGAGCATTCATAAAATATCCTTTAACTATTTCTCCTGGGATATATTTCCGCGGCGGAAAAATGACCGCTTCAGATTATTTACGGTCCGCTTTGAGAAAACGCGCACCGCAGCCCCGCCCCTGCCACGCTATTCATCAGATTAAAAACCTGACCTTAACCTTATTTATGGTTTTATTGACCAGCTAAAGCCGTGGTAAATAATTTTTACGCTATGCGCCGGGCAAAAAGGTGTTGAACCCGCCAAAACCGGACGGCACCCTTCTTTTGTTATCCTGAGGAGAGTACATTGTGCTGGTTTGATTTCTGTGGCAGCCAAAAGGATTCTGCCCATTAAGGCGGTAACAATGACTTTTCAAATTGATAAATCCGGGAAACTCGACAATGTCTGTTACGACATCCGTGGCCCGGTACTGAAAGAGGCAAAACGCCTCGAAGAAGAAGGCAACAAAGTTCTTAAGCTGAACATCGGCAACCCGGCGCCTTTCGGCTTTGAAGCGCCGGACGAGATTCTGGTCGATGTGATTCGTAATCTTCCCAGCGCCCAGGGCTATTGCGACTCCAAGGGCCTCTACTCTGCCCGTAAAGCGATCATGCAGCACTACCAGGCGCGCGACATGCGCGACGTCACGGTAGAAGATATCTACATTGGCAACGGTGTGTCAGAACTGATCGTGCAGGCGATGCAGGCGTTACTGAACAGCGGTGACGAAATGCTGGTTCCGGCTCCCGACTATCCGTTATGGACGGCGGCCGTCTCCCTCTCCAGCGGGAAAGCGGTGCACTATCTTTGTGATGAGTCCGCAGGCTGGTTCCCCGACCTGGATGACATCCGCAGCAAGATTACGCCCCGCACCCGCGGCATCGTCATTATCAACCCGAATAACCCGACCGGCGCGGTCTACAGCAAAGAGCTGCTGCTGGAAGTGGTTGAGATTGCCCGTCAGCATAACCTGATCGTTTTTGCCGACGAGATCTACGACAAGATCCTCTATGATGAGGCACAGCATCACAGCATCGCCGCGCTGGCACCGGATCTGCTGACCGTGACCTTTAACGGCCTCTCTAAAACCTATCGCGTGGCCGGTTTCCGTCAGGGCTGGATGGTGCTGAACGGGCCGAAGAAACATGCTAAAGGCTACATCGAAGGGCTGGAGATGCTCGCGTCTATGCGTCTCTGTGCCAACGTGCCGGCCCAGCATGCGATTCAGACGGCACTGGGCGGTTACCAGAGCATCAGCGAATTTATCATGCCTGGCGGACGTCTCTACGAGCAGCGTCAGCGCGCCTGGGAACTGATTAACGATATTCCGGGCGTCAGCTGTGTGAAGCCACAGGGCGCGCTCTATATGTTTCCGAAAATCGATGCTAAAAAATTCAACATCTTCGACGATCAGAAGATGGTGCTGGATTTCCTGCTGCAGGAGAAAGTCCTGCTGGTTCAGGGCAGCGCATTTAACTGGCCCTCGCCCGATCACCTGCGCATCGTCACGCTGCCGCGCGTGGACGATCTGGAAATGGCCATCAATAAATTTGGCCGTTTCCTGCAAGGCTATCGTCAGTAATCCCGCCCGCGTATACTGAAGCTATTTGGGGAGAGCCTGTCTCTCCCCTGCCGGCTAACAGGAACGCGCATGACTCAAAGTCACTTCTTCGCCCATCTCTCCCGTCTCAAGCTGATCAACCGCTGGCCGCTGATGCGCAACGTGCGCACCGAAAACGTGTCTGAACACAGCCTGCAGGTTGCCATGGTGGCGCACGCCCTGGCCGTGATCAAAAACCTTAAGTTCGGCGGATCGCTGAATGCCGATCGCATCGCCATGCTGGCGCTCTATCACGATGCCAGCGAAGTGCTGACCGGCGACCTGCCCACACCGGTCAAGTATTACAACGCGCAGATCGCGCATGAATATAAAAAAATCGAGAAAATTGCGCAGCAGAAGCTGATTGAGATGTTGCCGGAAGAGTTTCAGGCGATCTATCGCCCGTTAATCGATGAGCACCTGCACAGTGAAGAGGAGCAGGCCGTCGTCAAGCAGGCCGATGCGCTCTGCGCCTATGTTAAGTGTCTTGAGGAACTCTCTGCCGGGAACAATGAGTTTTTACTGGCGAAAGCGCGACTGGAGACAACGCTGGCGCAACGGCGTTCGCCTGAGATGGATTATTTCGTTGAGGTCTTTATTCCGAGCTTCAGCCTGTCGCTGGATGAAATCTCGCAGGATACGCCACTCTGAGTCCGGCGGCGTGACCGCCGGCTCCTTCCTTACGCCTGCTGGCTAAAGGTAAAACTGCCGTCAGCTTCCCGGGTCACGACCAGTGATGCCAGTGAGCTAAGGCGAAGCGCCACCTCATCCAGCCGGGGGGTGTCCGCCGGAGCATTGATGGCGATCACCGCGCAGCCTGCGTTCAGTCCGGATACGATGCCGGCGGGGGCATCCTCTGCCACCACACAGGCTGCGGCGTCTAAACCCAGTTTCTCCGCCCCGAGCAGATAGGGATCGGGTTCCGGTTTACCTTTTGCCACCTGCTCCGCAGTAATAAACACCGCAGGTTTCGGCAAGCCTGCGGCTTTATGTCGGGCATGCGCAACCGGCACCGAACCGGAGGTGACAATGGCCCAGGGGATCTGCAGCGCGTTCAGCCTTTCCAGCAGCGCTCTGGCACCCGGCAGCGCCTGCACACCGTCGGTGTCCGCCGCTTCCGCCTGCTCCAGCGCCACAAACTCCGCCTGAATCGCCTCTTCCGGCTGGCCTGCCATAAAATGACGCAGAGAAGTAATGGCCTGCTTGCCATGAATGAAATCGAGGATCTCATCGGCGGCAATACCATGACGCGCACCCCACTGGCTCCAGGCGCGTTCTACGGCGGGCAGCGAATCGACCAGCGTGCCGTCCAAATCAAAAAGAAAACCTCTGTAGGTCACGCGCTTCTCCTCATCATGCATTAATAACCTGTGCAATCTCGTTGGCACTCAAATGGTACTGGCGCGGACAAGTCTGCCATAAAGCCAGCATGCGTTGATACTTTTCCCACATCGGGGTCTGCGCGTTAAAGCCATGGGTGCCGGAATCGAAGTGGGTGTAGCGCCCTTCCGTGTTGACCATGAAGCGCACATATCCCAGCAGGCGGGCTTCTGTCGCGGCATCAAAACCGAGAAAAGCGAGACGGCGCTCATCCGTCTGATTTTTCTCTTTCAGGTTTGACCAGGAGACGTGCAGCGCGTGATGCATTTCCATAATGTCGATCACCGTCCGGCAGGTTGCTTCGCTGAGTTCGCCGAACTCTTTATCCAGCTCCCGCATCTGCAGTGCATAACCGCGCTCAACGATGGTCTGGTAACGGCGAAAACGTTCAGCATTTTCCGGCTCCAGCATCGCCATGATTTTGTACTGGTTGGTAAGAATTAAACGCTGTGCATGGGTCATTTCCATCATTCGCTCCCGGTCGGCGACCGCTCAGTTAATCGACAAGGAGGAAATGATTACATAGCGTTAGCGATACGGAAATCGCCGTATCGCCTTTCTTTGATTTGGTTGCGGGTTAGCGGTAATTAAATTACCGCCCGCCTGAAGAGGATCAGAGATCGTCGAGGAACGTGCGGTCAAGCTGTTTAAACGCGCGTTTCAGCAGGTCGGCCAGCGCCTGATAGGTCGGTTTGCCTTCTACCGGCGCGATAGCCTGCCCCGCCTCTTCCAGGCGGGCGCGAACTTCATGAAACCAGCTCAGCAGCGTCGGCGGCAGCGGCGTAACAGAACGCTTACCGAGCCACCATAACCCCTGCATCGGCAGGCTGCAGGCAAACAGCGCCGTCGCCACGGCCGGGCCAAGCTGGCCACCCATCGCGATCTGCCAGGTCAGGGTAAAAATCGCCAGGGGAGGCATAAAGCGAATGGCAAAGCGCGTCACGGATGAAACACGGTTTTCCGGAAACACGGGGGCCAGGCGCTTATCAGCAGGCCAGGTCTTCATGTAGTGCTGACCGCGCTGAAACATCTGAAACCAATTGGTACTGCCAGATTCATTCGCCATGGCTCACCTCAACTAATCCTGCAAGCATTAAAAAAAAGTTATAACCACACAACTTTACGTGACATCCTTCAATTTTTTTTGTCTTTAAAGATGACTCCAGCTATTCTGACGCCGTTTCAACACCTTTCCGGGCGCGGGATGCCGTTGGGAAGAGGCTTGAGCCATGTTTCGACAAGGCGATCTTCAAATTTTTGCGTAAGATTACCGAAATTTTTTGCGGAAATGCAGATTTCTATCTACCGCATGATGTTTGTCATTAATCTACCAGCTTTCATGGGCTACGCTGTTAGTCTGATTGCGTTTTATTTAGCCACTCTCAAAAAATAGGTACTTCCATGTCGAGTAAGTTAGTTCTGGTTCTGAACTGTGGCAGCTCTTCCCTTAAGTTTGCCATCCTCAACCCTGCCAGCGGCGAAGAGTTCCTGTCGGGCCTGGCAGAATGTTTCCACCTTCCAGAAGCACGCATTAAATGGAAACTGGACGGCGAAAAACAGGAAGCGCCTCTCGGTGCCGGTGCAGCGCATAGCGAAGCGCTGAACTTCATCGTTAAATCCATTCTGGCACAAAAACCAGAGCTTTCGGCACAAATTGCTGCAATCGGTCATCGTATTGTTCATGGCGGCGAAAAGCTGACTCAGTCCGTTATCATCTCTGAAGAAGTGATTCAGGGCATCAAAGACGCCTCCTCCTTTGCCCCGCTGCATAACCCGGCTCATCTGATCGGGATTGATGAAGCGATGAAGAACTTCCCGCACCTGTCAGATAAGAATGTCGCAGTATTCGACACCGCTTTCCATCAGACAATGCCGGAAGAGTCTTACCTCTACGCCCTGCCCTACAAATTGTATAAAGAGCACGGCGTGCGTCGCTACGGCGCGCATGGCACCAGCCACTTCTATGTGACACACGAAGCGGCCAGAATGCTCAATAAACCGCTTGAATCACTGAACATCATCACCTGCCATCTTGGTAACGGCGGTTCTGTCTCTGCCATCCGTAATGGCGAGTGCGTCGATACCTCCATGGGGCTGACGCCACTGGAAGGGCTGGTGATGGGCACCCGCAGTGGCGACATCGACCCGGCGATTGTTTTCTTCCTGCACGACACCCTGGGCATGAGCGTTGACGCCATCAATAAACTGCTGACCAAAGAGTCAGGCCTGTTAGGTCTGACCGAAGTCACCAGCGACTGCCGCTACGTGGAAGATAACTACGCGACGAAAGAAGATGCGAAACGTGCGATGGATGTGTTCTGCCACCGCCTGGCGAAATATATCGGCAGCTACACGGCGCTGATGGACGGTCGTCTTGATGCCGTGGTCTTTACTGGCGGCATCGGTGAGAACGCGGCGATGGTGCGTGAACTTTCACTGAAAAAACTGGCGCTGCTGGGCTTTGAGGTTGATCATGATCGCAACCTTGCAGCGCGCTTCGGTAAATCTGGCTACATCAATAAAGAAGGCACCCGTCCGGCCCTGGTGATTCCGACCAACGAAGAGCTGGTCATCGCCCAGGACGCCGCGCGTCTGACTGCATAACCCCTTCTCTCCGTCAGCTCAGGCTGACGGAGTTGTTTTTGACACCCTGCCATTACTGAGAGGTTCAAACGTGTCACGTACAATTATGCTCATTCCGACCGGCACCAGCGTCGGCCTGACCAGCGTCAGCCTCGGCGTTATCCGCGCCATGGAGCGCAAAGGCGTCCGCCTCAGCGTCTTTAAGCCGATTGCGCAGCCGCGTGCCGGTGGCGATACCCCGGATCAAACCACCACCATCATTCGCAAGAACTCCTCGATTCCTGCGGCCGAACCGCTGCAGATGTCACGTGTGGAATCACTGCTGGGATCGAACCAGCAGGATGTGCTGATGGAGGAGATCATTTCCCGCTATCACGCCAACACGCAGGATGCGGAAGTGGTGCTGGTTGAAGGTCTGGTGCCGACCCGTAAGCATCAGTTCGCCAACGCACTGAACTATGAAATTGCCAAAACGCTGAATGCCGAGATCGTCTTTGTGATGGCGCTGGGTAATGACTCACCGGCCCAGCTGAAAGAGCGCATTGAGCTGACACAGAGCAGCTTCGGCGGTCAGAAGAATAAAAACATCACGGGCGTGATCATCAATAAACTGAACGCGCCGGTTGACGATCAGGGACGTACCCGCCCTGACCTGTCAGAGATCTTCGATGATTCGTCGAAAGCCAGCATCGCCAATATCGATCCTAAGCAGCTCTTCTCAGACAGCCCGCTGCCGGTTCTGGGCTGCGTGCCGTGGAGCTTTGATCTGATTGCGACCCGCGCGATCGACATGTGCCGCCACCTGGGTGCGCGCATCATCAACGAAGGTGAGATTCAGACCCGCCGGGTGAAATCGGTAACCTTCTGCGCCCGCAGTATCCCGCACATGCTGGAACATTTCCGTCCTGGCTCTCTGCTGGTCACCTCCGCAGACCGCCCGGATGTGCTGGTCGCCGCCTGCCTGGCCGCCATGAACGGCATCGAAATCGGCGCTATCCTGCTGACCGGAAACTACGAGATTGACGATCGCATCGCCCGTCTTTGCGACCGCGCCTTCCAGACCGGCCTGCCGGTATTTATGGTGAAAACCAACACCTGGCAGACCTCCCTGAGCCTGCAGAGCTTCAACCTTGAAGTCCCGGCTGACGACACCCAGCGCATTGAGAAAGTGCAGGAGTATGTTGCCAGCTACATCAACGCTGACTGGATTGAGTCGCTGACCGCCACGTCAGAACGCAGCCGTCGCCTGTCGCCACCGGCCTTCCGCTATCAGCTGACCGAGCTGGCGCGTAAAGCGGGCAAACGCGTCGTTCTGCCAGAGGGCGATGAGCCGCGCACCGTTAAAGCGGCCGCTATCTGTGCTGAACGCGGTATCGCCACCTGCGTGCTGTTAGGCAACCCGGATGAGATCCAGCGTGTTGCGGCGGCTCAGGGGGTTGAGCTGGGCAAAGGGGTTGAGATCGTTGACCCGGAACAGGTTCGTGAAAACTATGTGCCGCGCCTGGTTGAGCTGCGCAAGAATAAAGGTATGACCGAAGTTGTCGCGCAGGAGCAGCTGGAAGATAACGTGGTGCTGGGCACCATGATGCTGGAGAGCGGTGAAGTGGATGGTCTGGTATCCGGTGCGGTTCATACCACCGCCAACACCATTCGTCCGCCACTGCAGCTGATCAAAACCGCGCCGAACAGCTCACTGGTTTCATCGGTGTTCTTTATGCTGCTGCCTGAGCAGGTGCTGGTTTACGGTGACTGCGCGATTAACCCGGACCCTACCGCTGAGCAGCTGGCCGAAATCGCGATTCAGTCCGCTGATTCTGCCAAAGCCTTTGGTATCGACCCGCGTGTGGCGATGATCTCCTACTCCACCGGCACCTCCGGTGCAGGTAGCGACGTGGAAAAAGTGCGTGAAGCCACACGGATTGCGCAGGAAAAACGTCCTGATCTGGTGATCGATGGTCCGCTGCAGTATGACGCCGCCATCATGGAAGATGTGGCAAAATCAAAAGCGCCCAACTCACAGGTTGCGGGTCGCGCCACCGTGTTTATCTTCCCGGATCTCAACACCGGTAACACCACCTACAAAGCGGTTCAGCGTTCCGCCGATCTGATCTCGATCGGGCCGATGCTGCAGGGGATGCGTAAGCCGGTCAATGACCTGTCGCGCGGCGCGCTGGTCGACGACATCGTCTACACCATCGCGCTGACCGCCATTCAGTCGCAGCAGGCTGAAGGCTAAGCGCCAGGTGAGAACAGAAAAGGCATGCCCCGGGGCATGCCTTTTTTTGATCTGCAAACGTAAGATTCGGCGCTGCCCGTTGAGGCAAGGCGCCGGAAGCGTCTCAGTCGCGGCTATCGCCGTTACGACTCATCCACAGCGACAGCGCTTTCAGCGAATCGTCAGTAAACTCATCGCAGCGGGCGGTGATCTCGTCGGGCGTCATCCAGAAAATCTCATCGACTTCGGACTCCTGCATCGCGAAAGGCCCGTGGGACACGCAACTGAACAGGCCACCCCAGACGCGGCAGTGCTGATCTTCAAAGTAGAATTTGCCATGCTCAGCAAAAGGCACGGCGGCAATGCCCAGTTCCTCTTCAGCTTCACGACGCGCAGACTCCAGCATATCCTCACCGCTCTGTACCACGCCACCCGCCGTTGCGTCGAGTTTGCCCGGCATGAAATCTTTTGTTTCCGTGCGACGCTGAACCAGAATCTTGCCCATACCGTCATGAACCACGATATAGGTGGCGCGGTGACGCAGGCACTGAGCGCGCATCTGCGCACGTGTCGCCTGAGCAACGACTTCATTCTCTTCGCTTACAATATCGACCCACTCGATGCCGTCACCCGCAGTTTGATCCACCATCCGTAACCCTTTCCTGTTTGGCGTGCCCAGATGCACGCAGTTTGCCACTTGTTATTTTAATGTGGCGTAAGGTAATCACTTCCGTCAGCCTGAGCAAGCCCTGACAGTTATCGATTTTTACCACTTTCTGCTAACCACAGCTGGACTGAGGCTCGCTGCCATTGAAATTCAGCATAGTGCTGCAAACGTGTCGGTAAGGGATCGCCATGCAATACCAGCCGGTTGAGCATCACCGCCAGATCGGTATCCGCAATGGACCATTCGCCAAACAGGTTCTGCTGCCCTTCCGGCAGCAGACGCTCGACGGCTGCAATCAGTTTAGTGACCGCCTGCTGTGCTGACGCCGTCAGTGGCGCAAAACGTTCACCGGCAAACAGCACTTCCGTCGGGCGCTCCTGGCGGATCCACATAAAGTCACTGCGCAGCCAGGCCTGAAGCTCTCTGGCGCGGGCGCGCTTCTCGCGGTCATGGGGATAGAGCCGCTCAAATTCAGGCGCCGGAAAACGCTCTTCCAGATATTCGCTGATGGCGGAAGACTCGCTCAGCAGAAAGCTGTCAATCTGCAGCGTTGGCACACGGCAGGTCAGTGACAGCGCCCGATAGGCCTCCGCATATTGCTGATTCTGCGATAAATCGACGCGTTTCAGCTGAAAAGGCACCCCTTTTTCGGTAAGAGCAACATAGGCAGACATGGCATAAGGACTGAAAAATGATGAATCTGACCACAGGACAATGGGCGGATAATTCATCGGTTACCTCGATTGGCTGTCAGGGTTGCATCATGTTTACCGACTTTTTTTTGGGAAGGCAACGCTGAGCTGCTCCGACCTCTCACGCCGGAATAACAAAGCGCGACGCGACGCACTTCAGAGTGGCTCCGCTCTTCTATGCTGAAAGGAGCAGATAACAAAAACACAAAGGGAGCCGCAACATGCACATTCTTATTACCGGTGGCACGGGACTGATTGGGCGTCATCTGATTCCACGGCTGCAACAGCTGGGGCATCAGATCAGTGTCGTGACGCGGGATATCGTCAGCGCGCGCGAAAAACTGGGCGAGAGCGTGGCGCTCTGGTCAGGTCTGGCGCAGCAGACAAACCTCAATAACATTGATGCCGTGATTAACCTGGCGGGCGAACCCATTGCCGATAAACGCTGGACAGAGCCCCATAAACAGCAGCTCTGCGAAAGCCGCTGGCAGATCACCGAGCAGATTGCCTCACTGATTAATGCCAGCGCAACACCACCCGCCGTCCTGATTTCCGGTTCGGCAACCGGCTTCTATGGCAATACCGGCGATCTGGTGCTGACTGAAGAGGATGAGGGCCATGATGAGTTTACCCATCAGCTCTGCGCCCGCTGGGAGCAGCTGGCGCTCAGCGCCGCGAGTGAACGTACCCGCGTCTGCCTGATACGCACCGGCGTGGTGCTGGCTCGTGAAGGCGGCGCACTCAGTAAAATGAAACTGCCGTTTAAGTTTGGCGCGGGCGGGCCGATCGGCAGTGGCAAACAGTATATGCCGTGGATCCATATCGATGACATGGTCAACGCGATTCTCTGGCTGCTGGATCATGAGGATCTGCACGGCCCGTTCAACATGGTGGCTCCTTACGCGGTGCGCAATGAGCAGTTTGCTGCCACGCTGGGGCGGGTGATGCATCGTCCGGCCTTTATGCGTACGCCCGCCAGCGCCATTAAGCTAATGATGGGGGAGTCGTCGGTGCTGGTGCTGGGCGGTCAGCATGTGCTGCCGAAGCGGCTGGAAGCCTCTGGTTTCGGCTTCCGCTGGTACGATTTGCAGGAAGCCTTGCAGGATGTCGCAGGATAACCCTGCAGCGGCCCAGGGCCGCCGCAGGGGTAACTAGCTTCGCTGTCCGGCGACCCGCGACTGCATCGCCTTCTCTTCCCGCGTGTGCCCCGGTTGTGGCACGCGGATAATAAAGGTCAGCACGCCAGCGAACACATACAGCGCGGTGTAGGCCCATACCACTCCGACGATGTCGAAGAATGGCAGCATGACAGAGGCGATAGCCGGTGCCACAAAGTTACTGAGTCCCGCGGAGAGATTGTAAATCGAGACCGCTGCCCCTTTGTGATGCGGCTCCAGCGTCGGAAAGACGGCGGTCATCGGCACAAACGCGGCGACAAAGATCCCCAGCATGACCGCAGGAATTAATGCCACCCAGAAATTATGTCCTGCATACAGCGGCAGGTAATAGAAGGTCAGGCTGGAGATAGCCATTCCCAGGCAACCAAACCAGCGTACCTGACGGATCCAGCCCAGCTTCTCACCGGTGAGGCCCCAGAAGATGTTCGTAAAGATGGTGACAAAGAAGAACACCGCCCAGATTTGCAGCCATTCAGAGATGGTAAAGCCGAGACGGTCGACAAACAGCAGTGGCATGATAATGGCGAAACCAAACAGCGACAGCGTGTTGATGATGCGAATCAGACAGGCATAAAAGACATGCTGATTGGTGAACAGGATGGTCACGGCACGCGACATCTCTGTCATCTTGTCACGCATCGGCAGATTCACGCGGGATCGATCTACCGGCACGTTACGCAGGCTGAACCAGGCAAGAACCCCGCCACAGGCTACCCAGATAATGGCCAGCCACAGCGTTCCGGTCTCCCCCAGCATCGGAATGGTCAGACTGGGCAGATAGCTGCCCACCACGCCAATGCCGATTGAATACATCGCCCAGAACCAGCCGGTCGCCGCCGCCAGTTTCTCGCGCGGTAAGACCTGCACCAGCATCATCATGAAAGAGTAGATAAACAGCGGATAAGCCAGCCCGCGAATGCCGTAGAACAGTACCATGAGGGGATAGTTACGCAGCCCAAGCCCAAGCGACATAAACAGCGTATGCATGACAATCCACAGCACAAAGCCAATCATCATCGCGCGCTGCGGCGTGATCAGCTCCGCGACCACACCCGATGCCCAGGCTGCCAGCGCGGCTGCCAGGCCATAGAAGGTGAACACGACGGCAGACTGGGCGGGCGAAAAGCCCATGTCGGTGATATGACGCGACAGAAACGCCATTTCAAAGCCATCACCCGCCATAAAGATGGCGATAGCGAGAAATCCCCAGAACATCTTTTTCGGTAAGCCAAACCAGTATTCGTTCGATTGCATCACAATCACCTTCTGTTTGGTTAGTCGTTATGCAGGCAGCAGGTTACGCACCTGTTGCTGCTGGATGTAGAGTTCCCGGAACAGACGCAGCCGCTGTTGCAGTACGGCTCCGCGCGCCTCGTCCGGTTGGTAGCGCGCCTGGACTGGCGGCTTCAGACACACCTCATGCTCAGCACCGCCATCAGCCAGCCACGCCAGACGTGCCGCCCCCAGCGCGCCAGAGGCGCTGGCCGGGTGGGTAACAACCGGCAGTTGCAGCACATCGGCAATCAATTGCGCCCACAGCGTGCTGCGCGCGCCCCCACCCGTGAGGCTGTATTGCTGAATGGGGTGCCGGGCCTCGCCGAGCGCCTCTGCCCCATCAGCCAGTCCGAATGCCACGCCTTCAATCACCGCATAGCCCAGCAGGGCGCGCGGCGTTTCATGGCGCAGATTGAAGAAAGAACCGGAGGCGTCAGGATCGTTGTGAGGGGTGCGCTCCCCGGAGAGATAGGGCAGAAAAATCGGGGCACTGCGCAGCTGTTCATCACTGAGCTGAGCCATCTCCTCCATCAGCTGGCTTTCACTCACTGACAGCAGATTGCACAGCCAGCGCAGACAACTGGCGGCGCTGAGCATCACACTCATCTGATGCCAGCGGCCCGGCAGCGCATGGCAAAAGGCGTGCACCCCGGATTGCGGGTCCGCCTGCAAGCGGTCATTGACGACAAAAATCACACCGGACGTCCCCAGTGAGATAAAAGCATCCCCGGCGTTCACCGCGCCTACCCCGACGGCCGACGCGGCATTGTCCCCGCCGCCGCCTGCAATCGTGACAGAGGTGGATAAGCCCCACTCGCTCGCCAGTGTCGGCTGCAGATGTCCACTTACTGCACTGCCTTCCACCAGTTCAGGCATGGCGGCACGCGTCAGTCCGGTGATGGCCAGCAGTTCGTCCGACCAGTCACGCCGGGAGACGTCGAGCCACAGCGTTCCGGCAGCATCTGAAGGCTCAGTGACAAAGCGTCCGGTCAGACGCCAGCGCAGGTAATCTTTCGGCAGCAACACCTTATCGATACGGCTGAAGATCTCTGGCTCATGTTCCGCGACCCAGCAGAGCTTTGGTGCAGTGAAGCCAGGCATAATCATATTGCCGCTGATCGCTATCATCCGGGGATGCTGCTTCGCCAGCCTTTCACACTGTGGTGCGCTGCGCGTGTCGTTCCACAGGATACATGGACGCAGCACCCTGCCTCCGGCATCCAGCAGCACGGCCCCGTGCATCTGACCGGACAATCCTATCGCGCGAATCTCAGCCCATGCCTGAGGAGACTGATGACGCAATCCCGCCAGAACCTCACAGCAGGCTTGCCACCAGCGTTCAGGTTCCTGTTCTGCCCAGTGAGGATGCGGACGCTGCACGCTGAGCGTGGCGTGCTGAGACGCCACAATCTCACCCTGCGTGTTCACGATCAGCGCTTTAAGCTCTGAGGTACCGATATCAATACCGAGATACATGATTACACCGCCGCCAGTTCAGGCTGCTTCAGCCACTGCTGCAGATTCGCCACCTGGCGCGTCACCAGCTCATGAAACGCCTTATCGGACGCCAGTTCCGCAAACAGCGCGCGATCGCTCAGGAACGCACGGAGCGGATCGGCACTGGCGAACTGTTTACGCAGCGCTTCGGCCTGAAGCGCGCCATCCTGATAGGGATAGGGTAAGTCATCACTGGCCCAGCGCTGCATAAACAGGAAGAAGAGTGCCGGGATCACCGCCGTTGCGGTCGGCTGCACGCCGCGCTGGTAACACGCCTGCAGGGTTGGCGTCACCATGCCGGGAATTTTGGACAAGCCATCGGCACCGACGCGCTGATTGGTGTCCTGAATATAGGGATTACTGAAGCGGGCCAGCACCACATCGCGATAATCCGCCAGATCGAGCGGGCTGGGCGAAAGTGAGGGAATGACATCCTGGGTCACGTAGTCGTGCGCCAGTTGATAGATGGCCGGATGACGGGTGCTCTCATCGATATAGTTCAGCCCAATCAGCGTACCCGCCCAGGCAATCGCGGCATGGGTCGCATTAAGGATGCGAATTTTCGCCTCTTCCCACGGCAGCACCGATTCCACCAGCTCAACGCCCACCTTTTCCAGTGCCGGGCGCCCGGCAATAAAATCATCCTCAATGACCCACTGAATAAAAGATTCGGCCATCACTGCGGCACCCTCCTCCCTGCCGGTCGCCGCCTGCACGCGTTCGGCTACCTGCGGGGTGGGCCGCGGGGTTATGCGATCGACCATGGTATTCGGTGAGCGGGTCTGTGTACGCACCCAGTCGGCCAGCGCGGTATCGCCTTTGGCCGTCAGAAACGCCAGGAAGGCGTCACGAAAACGCTCGCCATTGTGGCGCAGATTGTCGCAGTTCAGCAGCGTGACCGGTGCCCCGCCCCCGGCAACCCGCTGTGTCAGAATGCGGCTGAGTGCGCCATAGAGGGTGCGGATATCGCCACCCAGATCGGCCTTCACGTCCGCCTGAGTGAGATCCAGCGTAAACGCGGGCGTCAGGTAGTAGCCCGCTTCAGTCACGGTGAAGCTAATCACACGTGTTTCCGCACAGGCGCCCTGCTCAATCAGCGCGCTGATGTCGCTTTCCCAGGGCAAAATTTTGCGCAGCGACGTGATGGTCTCATAGTCGCGCTCACCTTCGGGTGTCACGGTTTCCAGCACATATTCGCCCTGCTGCTGCGCGAGCTGATCAAGCAGCGGCGCGGCGTCCTGGCGGATATTGCCCAGCGCGATGCCCCAGCTTTCGTCGCCCTGCTTACGCAGCTGATGCAGATACCACGCCTGATGTGCCCGATGAAAAGATCCTGCGCCGATATGCATCCACACGGATTGATTGCTCATAATCGCCTCGATTAAACATTTGCCACGGTGAGGGGCATTTGCCCGATAGCCGTTAGCATAGTGTTCATTACGCGGATCCTTCTGCGAGCTCTGTCACAAATAATACTTTTGCTCTTTTATTGGGCTTTTGCCCGGTTAGCGATTTTTGCCCGGCTCGCGTTAAGATGTCTCTCTGAATTCGACGGAACAGCGTGATGAGCAGAGAAGAGAAAAAGCAGGAGCTGGCCGCGCGTGCCGCATGGATGTATTACGTTGCGGGCGTGACACAGCAGGAGATTGCGCAGGCACTGGGATTATCGCGCCAGGTGGCGCAGCGTCTGGTATCCAGTGCTCGTGAAATGGGCATGGTGAACGTAAAAATCGAACATCCCGTCACGCACTGTCTGCAGCTGGCGCGTGAGGTCCAGGAGAAGTTTGGCCTGGAACTCTGTCGCGTCGTGCCCTCGGCCAGTCTGAAGGAGGATGCCATTCAGCAAATGCTGGCCGTCGAAGGGGCGGCGGTAATGGCACAGTTCATCAGTGAGGAAGCGCCACAGGTCTTTGGCATTGGTTCCGGTAAAACCTTACGCTCGATCATCGACGCGTTGCCCTGGGTGGATCGCCCGCAGCATCATTGCGTTTCGATGATTGGCGCCATCGCGCGGGACGATTCCGGGACACGTTATGATGTCCCGCTGAAGATGGCTGAAAAGATGCAGGGTAAGTATTTCTTTATTCCGGCCCCCCTCTACGCCGACACGCCTGAAGATAAAGCGATGTGGGTGCAGCATAAGGTCTACCAGCGCGTCACCGAACGCGCCTTACGGGCAGACGTAGCCTTTGTCGGGATTGGCGAGGTAATGCCAGGCTGTCCGCTGAACGCCGAGGGATTTATTACCGATGCGCAGGTTGAGGCACTGAATGCGCGTGGCGTCGCAGGCGAGATGCTCGGTCACTTTTTCAATCAGCAGGGTGAACGCGTGTGGGGGGAAACGGATGAACTCCTGACCAGCGTGCATCTGGAAAGCCAGACACAGCGCAAAATCATTGGCTTTGCCGGTAGCGAACGCAAGTATCCGGCGATCCGGGCCGCCTTACAGGGCGGCTGGGTATCGGGTCTGGTGACCGACGAGGACACGGCGCTGAAGTTACTGCAGACGTGACGCAGCGGGCAGGCAGCGTACCGGCGCAGGGCACGTCACGCCGATGCCCTGCTTCCCGCACCTGTCCGCCCCGCTATCCGTTACTTCAGCGATCCCTTGAGGAACTGCTGCAGTCGCGGGCTTTTCGGGTTACCGAACAGCTCCGCAGGCGCTCCCTGCTCTTCGATTTTGCCCTGATGCAGGAATATGACGTGGCTGGAAACGTGGCGGGCGAACTCCATCTCATGGGTAACGACGACCATGGTTTTTCCCTCCTCAGCCAGCTTCTGCATGATGCGCAGCACTTCGCCTACCAGCTCCGGATCGAGCGCCGAGGTCGGCTCATCAAACAGTAATACTTCCGGCTCCATGGCCAGCGCACGCGCAATCGAGACACGCTGCTGCTGACCACCCGAGAGATGAACCGGATACTTCGCCTGTGCCCGTGCGTCAATGCCCACTTTATCGAGATAGCGGATCGCCCGTTCACGCGCTTCCGCCTTGCTCAGTCCCAGCACCTGAATCGGCGCTTCCATCACGTTTTCCAGCACCGTCATGTGGCTCCAGAGATTGAAGTGCTGGAACACCATGGTCAGGCTGGTGCGCAATGCGCGCAGCTGCTCTTTATCAGCCACTTTCAGCTGACCATCTTTGTCACGGACTAAGTTGATCTGCTGGTTGTTGACGACGATGCTGCCTTCACTCGGTTTTTCGAGAAAGTTGATGCAGCGTAAAAAGGTACTTTTCCCTGAACCGGACGATCCTATGATACTGATCACATCGCCCGCTTTAGCAGTTAACGAGACCCCTTTCAGCACTTCATGTTCACCGTAACGTTTATGCAATTCGGTGACGCTTAATTTATTGTCAGCCATAGTTCTACTCAATGCGATGAAGAGGGTTTCACGTGAGCCAGCCAGCGGCGTTCCGCCAGGCGGAACAGGCTGATCAACACGTAAGAGATAATCAGGTATAACACCGCCGCCAGGCCGAAGGCGGTGAACGGCTGATAGGTCGCGGAGTTAATATCCCGCGCGATTTTCAGCAGATCCGGCACCGTCGCGGTGAAGGCCAGCGCCGTGGAGTGCAGCATCAGAATCACTTCGTTGCTGTAGGCTGGCAGCGCCGTACGCAGCGCCGACGGCAGAATGATGCAGCGATAGAGTTTAAAGGTCGAGAAGCCATACGCCCGCGCCGCCTCAATCTCCCCGTGCGGCACCGAACGAATGGCCCCGGCAAAGATCTCCGTGGTGTAGGCGCAGGTGTTAAGCGTAAAGGCGAGTAACGTACAGTTCAGGCCACTGCGGAAAAAGGCATTCAGCAGCTCCGTGCCTTTCACAATCTCCAGCGTGTACATCCCGGAGTAAAACACCAGCAGCTGCACGTAGAGCGGCGTGCCACGGAACACGTAGGTAAAGAGCCAGACCGGAAAACTGATAAAGCGATTAGGGGAAACCCGCGCAATCGCCAGCAGAATTGCCAGGCATCCGCCAATGGCGACCGAGAGGATCAGCAGCCAGAGCGTGATCGCCACGCCGGTAAAGCGATAACCGTCTGTCCAGAGCAGCGATTTCCAGTATTCCTGAATAATATCAATCATAAGTCGCCCTCTTCACGCCTACCGTATAGCGCCGGTTCAGCCACCACAGCACGCCATTCGACAGCGTGGTGAACAGCAGGTAAATCACGCCCGCCACGATGGCGAAGTAGAACGGCTGCCAGGTGCTTTTTCCGGCCAGCTGCGTCGCCTTCACGACATCTTCCAGTCCGAGAAGCGAGACCAGCGCGGTGGCTTTCAGGATCACCTGCCAGTTGTTACCGATGCCGGGCAGCGCATAGCGCATCATGGCCGGGAACAGAATGCGGCGAAACACCTGCGCGCCGGTGAAACCAAACGCGGTGGCCGCTTCAATCTGCCCTTTCGGCACCGCCATAAAGGCACCCCGGAACGTTTCAGTAAAGTAGGCACCATAGATAAAGCCGAGCGTGATGATACCGGCGACCATCGGGTCGATATCAAACTGCGCCATGCCCAGCGCATCGGTGATCTGGTTGAGGACAATCTGCAGACCGTAGAAGATCAGCAGCATTAATACGAGGTCGGGCACGCCACGGATCAGCGTGGTGTAGCCTTCAAAAATCATCGCCAGAGGCCGGCTGCGCGACAGTTTCGCGCCTGCGCCGATCAGCCCCAGCAGCACTGCCAGCACCACGGAAGTGAGCGCCAGTTCCAGCGTCACCAGTGTGCCCCTGAGAATTACATCAGAATAGCCATACAGCATCGAAAGGGTCCTGTCGTGGGGTGAAAACAAAACGCTGCCCGCCAGACATCGACGGGCAGTTTAGCTTTATCACTCTGGCGTCTCTGCCATCCGCCCCCGGGGCACAGCGGCGTTAAGCCGTCCGTTCCGGCGGGCTTCAGCATCCAGAGGATAAAGCGACAGGATGGTTAGTCGCCGTACACATTGAAATCGAAGTATTTCTTCGCAATCTTGTCGTAGGTGCCATCTTTACGCATATCAGTAAAGGCTTTGTCGATAGCGGCCTTCAGCTCGCTGTCATCTTTACGCAGCCCCATGCCTGTTCCGACACCAAAGATTTTGTCATCTTTCACCGCCGGACCGGCAAACGCGTAGTTCTTGCCCACCGGCTGCTTCAGGAAGCCTTCGCTGGCCTGAACTTCATCCTGGAAAGCGGCATCAATACGGCCCGCATTCAGATCCTGATAGACCAGATCCTGGTTCGCATAAGGCGTAATCGTCACCCCTTTTGGCCGCCAGTTCTCATTGGCATAGGTTTCCTGCGTGGTGCCCTGCAGCAGACCGATGTTTTTGCCTTTCAGCGATTCAATCGTCGGCTCGATTTTTGATCCCTTCGGTGCCACTAAACGTGCGTTGGCGGCGTAGAGTTTTTCTGAGAAGGCGATCTCTTCCTGACGTTTTGCTGTGATGGAGAGTGAGGAGATGATGGCATCAATTTTCTTCGCTTTCAGTGAAGGGATCAGCGCATCGAAATCACTTTCGACATAGGTACATTGGGTATGGATACGTTTGCAGATTTCGTTAGCGAGGTCGATATCGAAGCCCACTAACTTGCCTTGCGCGTTTTTCGACTCAAACGGTGGGTAAGTTGGATCTGTACCGATGCGGATTGACCCCGGAACCGCCGCAAAGACGCTGGCAGCACTGGATAAGCCCAGCATCAGGGAAAGAGCCAGAACACGCTTTTTCATAGATTACCCTCAAGTGAAGTGCTTTTTGTTATGTGGTTCGTGATGTGAATGCGCTAATTAATCTGCATGTTTCATGCCAGATCTGCAAGTTATCCACGCAGTTAGCGTGACGCCAGTGCGGTGAAAACCGCCTGTTTATAGGGGGGAATATAGCAGTGAAGTAAAAGAGAAAAAGCGATGATGTTAACTTTTGGTGCGTCAGATGCACGAAGAGTGATCCGGGGCGCGCTTATGCACTAATTAAGTGCGCCCGCGGAACTTTATGCACCCTGCCAGCGCATAAACAGATCTTCCGGCAGGTCGATATCAAACTGATCGATAACGCGATTAACGGTCTGGTCGATGATCTGCCCGATGGTATCAGGACGGTGATAGAACGCCGGGACGGGCGGCATGATGATAGCCCCCAGTTCGGCCGCCGTGGTCATCATGCGCAGATGACCGACATGCAGCGGGGTCTCGCGCACGCACAACACCAGTTTACGCTGCTCTTTTAACACCACGTCCGCTGCCCGGGTCAGCAGGGAGTCACTGTAGCTGTGAACGATGCCTGACAGGGTTTTCATCGAGCAGGGTAAAATCGCCATGCCCAGCGTTTTAAACGACCCGGAGGAGATATTCGCGGCAATATCGCGCACGTCGTGCACCACATCGGCCAGCGCCTGTACGTCGCGAACCGAGTAGTCGCTCTCCAGCCCCAGCGTCTGTCGCGCCGCCTGACTCATGACCAGATGCGTTTCCACCTCTTCCACCTGCTGCAACACCTGCAACATGCGCACGCCGTAGATCACCCCGCTTGCGCCAGAGATGCCAATGATGAGTCGTTTCATAGTCCAACCTTGTCTCCGCTAATGCACCATCATAACGCGGCCGGACGATTTCTGAAAACAAACAGGGCGGGATTGCTCCCGCCCTGTTCTGTGCTGTCCGCCTGTCGGGGATATCAGCCTTCGTTGTGCAGCTCGAGGTTCTCGACTTCGTTCTGGCGCTGAAGCGCTTTCGCGTCATCATTACGCAGCGACTCAAGATACTCCAGATACTGCTGATCGACATCTTTGGTCACGTAGACGCCGTTGAAAACCGAACATTCAAACTGGGTAATATCCGGATTCTCTTCACGCACCGCTTCGATCAGATCGTTGAGATCCTGGAAAATCAGCGCATCCGCTTTGATCAGCTGACGGATCTCTTCCACTTCGCGGCCATGGGCAATCAGCTCCGTGGCGCTCGGCATATCGATGCCGTAGACGTTCGGGAAGCGAATTTCCGGGGCCGCTGACGCCAGGTAAACCCGTTTTGCGCCCGCTTCACGCGCCATCTCAATGATCTGCTCGGAAGTGGTGCCACGCACGATGGAGTCATCCACCAGCAGCACGTTTTTATCACGGAATTCCGCACGGTTCGCGTTGAGCTTACGACGCACTGCGCTGCGGCGTAACTGCTGACCTGGCATGATAAAGGTGCGGCCGACGTAGCGGTTCTTCACGAAGCCCTGGCGATAGGGTTTATCGAGAATACGCGCAATCTCCAGCGCGATATCGGTTGAGGTTTCCGGGATTGGAATCACCACGTCGATATCGAGATCTTCCCACTCGCGGGCAATTTTTTCGCCCAGCTTGGTGCCCATACGGACACGGGCGCTGTAGACCGAAATCTTGTCGAGGAACGAGTCGGGACGTGCAAAATAGACATACTCGAACAGGCACGGATTGCTTTTCGGGTTTTCAGCACACTGACGGGTCGACAGCTGGCCCTCTTCAGTGACATAAACCGCTTCACCCGGTGCCACGTCACGGATGAACTCAAAGCCCAGCGTATCAAGCGCCACGCTCTCTGAGGCAACCATATATTCGGTACGGCCGTCAGCGATGACGCGCTTGCCGAGGACCAGCGGACGAATGCCGTTAGGATCGCGAAAGGCGACCATGCCGTGTCCGATAATCATCGCCACGACGGCGTAAGCGCCGCGCACCTGCTGATGCAGGGCTGCGACCGCAGAAAAAATGTTGTCAGCTTCCAGCGGATCGTTCTGGAAGCGATCCAGTTCCTGCGCAAAGATGTTCAGCAGGATTTCAGAATCTGACGTGGTGTTAACGTGACGGCGACCCTTTTCGAACAGGTGCTTACGCAGTTCATGGGCGTTGGTCAGATTACCGTTGTGCGCCAGAGTGATGCCATAGGGCGAGTTGACGTAGAAAGGCTGCGCTTCAGAGGCACTGGAGCTTCCCGCCGTAGGATAACGCGCGTGACCAATGCCCATGTTGCCCTGCAGACGCTGCATGTGACGTGCTTCGAAAACGTCGCTGACCAGGCCGTTTGCCTTTCGCAGGCGAAAACATTTCAGCGCATCGATAGTACAAATGCCTGCGGCATCCTGCCCGCGGTGCTGGAGCACCGTTAACGCGTCATAGATCGACTGGTTGACCGGCATGAAACCGGTGATACCGACAATACCGCACATGTTGTCATTTCCTCATTAAGCCGCACTCCCGGTCACATCACCGGGGTAAAAAACTCGACGTGCTTTTCAGGTAATCAAAAAACCACCTGATGATATAACTGAACTCGGGAATGAGTTGAGACTGTTGCCAGTCCGGACTTTTGGAAAAGCCAGTGAATGTATCAAGGAAGAACAGCAAAGCGGCCACAATCAGCACACCACGCAACGCCCCGAAACAGACTCCCAACACCCGGTCGGTTCCCGACAGGCCGGTTTTTTCCACCAGCGTGCCGATAACGTAGTTCACTATGGCCCCGACTATCAGGGTTGCCACAAACAGCACACCGATGGCGATACCGTTACGAACCAGTTCGTCGTCAAAACCTGTAAACCAGACTGCAAGGTAGGCGTAGTAATGACTGGCGACAAAAAACGCGCATCCCCAGGTAACAAGAGATAAGGCTTCCCGGACAAACCCACGAATCAGGCTGACCAGAGCCGAAAAACCAACTACCGCAATAATGACGTAATCAATCCAGATCATGAACTCTTCCAGCGCCAGTGCAATTGCACCCCTGCATCCAGTTCGGGGCGCATTCTAACAGAAAAAGAAAACGTTTGCGTAGCGGTTTTCCTTTTCTGCATCCATAAAAAAGGCGATAAAAAAATTCGCTATCGCCTGGGTGATTCTCAGCCGTTCATGCCGTTGAAAATCGTCACTTTTTCCGTCACGCTGCGCTATAAATGAACGCGCCAGCCGGTAAAAGACGCTGCCTGTTACTGCTATCGGCAGCGCCAATCACCCGATTAACGGGCGCTGTAAGGCTTCACCACACCGCCCAGTCCGGAGATGTTTTTCAGCTCGCCCACTGCGCTCTGCATTTTAGCTTTAGAGGCGTCCGGCCCGACATAAATACGGGTAATCTGCCCCTGCACCGGCGTTGACGGCACGGTAAAGGCGCGATAGCCCGAGAGCCGAAGCTGTGCCACGATCTCGTTCACTTTGCTGGCGTTTTTCAGCGCCCCCAGCTGCACCACGTACGCCTGTCCTGCCGGCGCGGTAGTCTCTGCCGCTTTCGGCGTCGTCTCTTCCTTCGGCTGCTCAACCGCTTTAGGCTGTTCAGCCGGCTTCGGCTTCGGCTGCTCTGCCACTTTCGGCTTCGGCTGTTCCACAGGCTTCGGCTTAGTCTGCTCGGTTACTCTGGCTTTCTGCTGCTCGGTGACCTTCGGCTTCGTGACCGTCTGCGCAGGCGCAGACTGATGAACCGGTGGCGGCGAGACCACAGCCGGATCGCTCTCCTCTTCCGGCTGGGTGCGGCCCTGTTCTGCCGTCACGTTGGTTTTACCGCTGCCGTTACTGCTGCTCACCGCATTGCCCGCCCCTTCCGGCGGCTGCGACGGCAGCGACTGCGTGACCGGCGGCACCATTTCGCTGTCCTGCTGGTCGTCCGGTTTTGGCACCAGCGGAATCGCGGCGAACTCCTCTTTATAATGCTTTTTCTGACCATCCAGCAGCCCTGGCAGGACAATCACGCCAACGGCGACCAGAATAATCGTGCCGACTAAACGGTTCTGAAACTTACTTGCCACGTCCTTTCTCCGTTTCAATCGATTCCATGACCTGCGCCACGGTGTGGAATGACCCACAAACCAGCACAACGTCCTGCGGCGCGGCCTGCTGACGCGCCTGCTGCCAGGCGAGTGCAACCGAGCTGAACGCCTCGCCCTGCGGCAGGCTGCTCAGCAGCTGCTCCGCCGTGGCACCGCGCGGGCCATCGAGTGGCGCGCAGTACCAGGCATCCACCACCGGAGCCAGCGCTGCCAGCGTTCCGGCGATATCTTTATCATGCAGCATACCCACAACCGCGTGCACTTTGCCGCGTGCCGGCAGGGCGGCCAGTCGAGAAGCCAGATAGCCCGCCGCATGCGGGTTGTGCGCCACGTCCAGAATCACACGCGGGGATTCACTGATGGTCTGAAAACGTCCTGGCAGCATCGCCAGCGGCAGGCTGGCGCGAATCTGCGCCTCGCTGACCGCCAGCCCGGACATGCGCAGTGCCACCAGTGCCGTCGCCGCGTTGGGCAGCGGCACCTGCGGCAGGGGCAAATCGTTCAGCTCACCGGCCGCATCCCGCAGCGACCAGCTTTCCGCCTGCGCATGAAAGGACCATTCACGGTCGCGCTGCATCAGCTTAGCGCCCTTTTCCTGCGCCACCACGGCGATACTCTGCGGCATTTCCGGCTCACCGACCACTGCCGGTTTGCCTGCCCGGAACACACCCGCTTTTTCCCGCCCGATGCTTTCGCGATCCGGGCCAAGCCAGTCGGTATGATCCAGAGCAATGCTGGTGACGACGGCGACATCAGCATCAACGATATTGGTGGCGTCCAGTCGTCCGCCGAGGCCCACCTCGAGGATCACCACATCCAGCTTCGCCTGGCGAAACAGATTGAGCGCGGAGAGCGTGCCAAATTCAAAATAGGTCAGTGAAATGTCTGCCCGTCCCGCTTCAATCTCCGCAAAGCTGGCGCAGTGCTGCGCTTCGCTCAGCTCCTCTCCCTGAACCCGGACGCGCTCGGTGTAGCGCACCAGATGGGGTGAGCTGTAGACGCCAACCCGATAGCCTGCGGCCATCAGCAGGGTTTCCAGCGTGCGGCAGGTGGTGCCTTTGCCGTTGGTACCGGCGACGGTAAAAACAAAGGGGGCGGGTTTCAGCAGGTCGAGACGTTGTGCCACCTGGCGAATGCGATCCAGACCCAGTTCGATCGCCTGGGTATGCAGGTGCTCAAGATAATAAAGCCACGTGGCCAAAGGCGACGTGGCTTGAGGAAGGTGAAGATTGTCCATATGTCCCGTTTTGCTTATTGATACCCGGCAGACTGCTGCTGCGGTATACGGTGCATTGGTAAGAGGCGCGGTGGACGCGCCTCTCTATCTCCTGTCAGGCCTCGTTGCTTTCCGATTCAGTCGGCGCAGGGGCGGACTGTTCACCGTCATGCAGCGGTGCCGGCAGGTTCATCATTTTTGCCAGCAGGCTTGCCAGTTTGTAGCGCATTTCCGGACGGCGGATGATCATGTCGATCGCGCCCTTTTCAATCAGAAACTCACTGCGCTGGAAGCCTGGCGGCAGTTTTTCACGCACGGTCTGTTCGATAACGCGTGGGCCGGCAAAGCCGATCAGCGCTTTCGGTTCCGCCACGTTGAGGTCACCCAGCATGGCAAAACTGGCGGAAACGCCGCCCATGGTCGGGTCAGTCAGCACGGAAATGTAAGGCAGACCGCGCTCCTGCATTTTCGCCAGCGCCGCACTGGTCTTCGCCATCTGCATCAGCGACATCAGCGCTTCCTGCATACGCGCGCCGCCACTGGCGGAGAAGCAGATCAGCGGACAGTTATCTTCTAACGCCTGCTCAACCGCACGGACAAAACGCGCGCCGACCACAGAGCCCATTGAACCGCCCATAAAGGCAAATTCAAAGGCGGCCGTAACAACCGGCATGCCGTGCAGCTGACCTTTCATCACGATCAATGCATCTTTTTCGCCGGTGTCTTTCTGGGCGGCGACCAGACGATCTTTGTACTTCTTGGAGTCGCGGAACTTGAGCAGATCTTTCGGCTCGAGTTCACTGCCAAGCTCAACCAGGGTGCCCTGGTCGAGGAAACTGCCGAGACGCTCACGGGCGTGCATACGCATGTGATGGTCACACTTCGGGCAGACCTCAAGATTACGCTCCAGCTCGGCGCGGTAGAGAACCTGGCCACAGCTGTCGCACTTGGTCCAGACCCCTTCCGGGATACTGGCTTTGCGCGCAGGCGTCGTGGTGCTTTTATTAAGAATTCGTTCAATCCAGCTCATTGATGACCTTTCTGTTTAAAACTGACCTGGTCCAGTCGTCTTGATACTGCTGAAAACCGCTTCAGCAGACGGTAAATGTCGCTCATTAAACCACAACCTGTTCAGACTGTGGATAAAAATCTGGTCTTACCCCTGAGCAAAGTCTCAGGGCAGCTTCTGCTGTTTAGCCTGACGGCGATGACGCCAGACTTCGATAACGCCCGGCAGGACGGAGACCAGGATAATGCCCACAATCAACAGCTTCAGGTTTTCCTGCACCACCGGCAGATCGCCAAACAGGTAGCCCGCATAGGAGAAGAGCAGGACCCATAACAGCGCACCGGTGACGTTGAACAGCGCGAAGTGGCGATAGGACATATGGCCCATACCGGCGACAAACGGCGCAAACGTGCGGACGATTGGCACAAAGCGCGCCAGGATGATGGTTTTTCCGCCGTGACGGGCATAAAACGCATGGGTTTTATCCAGATAGCTGCGGCGGAAAATCTTCGAGTCCGGGTTACTGAACAACCGTTCGCCAAACAGCCGGCCAATGGTGTAGTTCACCGCATCGCCCAGAATCGCGGCGGTCACTAACAGCGCCACCATCAGATGCACATTCAGATCGTTCCCCGGCAGGGCTGCCAGCGCGCCTGCGACAAACAGCAGGGAGTCGCCCGGCAGAAAGGGCGTCACCACCAGTCCGGTTTCGCAGAACAAAATCAGGAACAAAATCGCGTAAATCCAGACGCCGTACTGAGCAACCAGCTCGGCAAGGTGCACATCAATGTGCAGAATAAAATCAACCAGAAAATGGAGGAACTCCATAGCGTGCCCTTTAATGTCCTGAAAGTGAATTAATCCGCGAGGAACAGGGGTCCCATCGGCGGCTGTGGTAACGCAAAGTGGGATGGATAATCCACCGCCACCAGATACAACCCTTCTGCCCGGGCTGTAGCGGCCGCTAACGTCCGATCTTTCGCCGCCAGCAGCGTTGCCATCCATGACTCCGGCTTGTTGCCGCAGCCTATCTCCATCAGGCTGCCCACGATATTGCGCACCATGTGATGCACAAAGGCGTTGGCTTTGATATCCACAATCACGTAAGGGCCCTGACGCGTCACGTTGAGGTGAATCACGTTGCGCCACGGCGTACGCGACTGGCACTGCACCGCGCGGAATGAGGTGAAATCATTCTCGCCCAGCAGGCATTGCCCGGCGCGCTGCATCTTTTCCGCATCCAGAGGATGGTAAAAGTGCGTCACGCCCTGCGCCAGCACCGCCGGACGCAGACGCTGATTGTAGATCAGGTAGCGATAGCGGCGGGCGGTGGCGCTGAAGCGGGCATGGAAATCTTCCGGCACCGCTTTCACCCAGCGAACGGCGATGTCCGGCGGCAGATTGGCGTTGACGCCCAGCGTCCAGGCGCCGTCAGGCCGCTGCGCCGTGGTGTCGAAATGGACCACCTGCCCGGTGCCGTGCACGCCGGCATCTGTCCGGCCGGCACAAAAGATGCTGACCGGATGATCGGCGACTTTCGACAGCGCACGCTCAACCTTCTCCTGCACGCTGCGGACTTCATTCTGGCGCTGCCAGCCGTAGTAACGGCTGCCGTCATACTCTATGCCGAGCGCCAGTTTTTGCGTCTGACCTTCGGACATGCTTACAGGTACTCCTGAACCAGTTTCTCTGCGGTTTTCACCGCCATCAGCGCGCCGCCGAAACGGATGTTGTCCGCCACGGACCAGAACTGCAGCAGTTCCGGGATGCCGTAATCGTTGCGCACAGCGCCGATGCTGAGCTCGCCGTTGCCTGATGCATCCGTAACCGGCGTCGGCACCTCATCTTCTTCGCTGAGACGAATGTCAGACGCCAGCGCCAGTTCGGCACGCGCTTCCTCCGCCGAGAGCGGACGCAGGTTTTCAATGTGCACGATCTGCGCATTTCCGTAGAAGACCGGCGCCTGAACGCTGCTGACCGCAATCGGCAGGCCTTCGTCCTGCAGCACTTTACGCACCTGCTCAACCACCCGGCGCTCACTCTCAACGCTGCCTTCCGCATCCGCCTGTTGCGGCATCAGGTTAAACGCCAGCTGACGTCCAAAATGGTGATCGTCGGCCGGGATGCCATTCAGCAGGCGGGCACTTTCACCGGCCAGCGCATCGACTGCCACTTTGCCGTAGCTGGAGACCGAGATCAGATTGGTCACCTGCAGGCGGCTCAGTCCGGCCGCATCGACCAGCGGTTTAATCGCGGTCAGCAGCTGGCTGACCAGATTATCCGCCACGCTGATGATATTGCGATTACGGTAATCCGCCAGCACGTGCGGATTCACATCCGGTACCACCAGCGGCACGTCCGGCTCCAGCGCAAACAGCTCGCTGCTGTCGATGACCAGACACCCGGCGTTGGCCGCTTCCTCCGCAAAACGGGCTGAGGCGTCACGCCCCGCGACGAAAAAGGCCAGCTGCGCCTGCGACCAGTCGAACGTCTCTGCATTTTCGACCCGCAACGTGCGGCCCTCGAAACGTTTGTTTTCGCCCGCACTATTTTCGCTGGCCAGCAAATACAATTCACCAACCGGGAACTGGCGTTCCGCCAGCAGTTCCAGTACAGCGTTCCCTACTGCGCCTGTCGCGCCCAGTAGCGCAATATTCCAGCCGTCAGACATGTTGGTTTACTCCAGACAATGACATAAAAACAGAAGGCGGTGATATTCACCGCCCAGGGATTCAGATTTATCCCCCTCCTTAACCAGCACGCGGCATCGCGCGCCGGTTACGCCGGAGAGTAGATTGCGTTAAAGCCCAGCCGATTCAGCATCTCAGCTGTGGTGGCGTCATTACACTTCACCCGCAGCGATGACCACTCACGGCGCTCCAGATATTGCTTACGCAGGCGATCAAATTCGCCGGGCTGCGCCGCCACTTTTCGCAGGGGGGCATCATCGCGGCGCACATCATACACCAGATGCACCAGGCGTTTCAGCGTTGGCTGATCCAGCGGACCATTCAGGGTGATTTCACTAAATTCCGGCTCCGGCAGCAGGGTGCTGAGCGGCACCTGCTGCGGCTGACCGATAAAGTCACACCAGGCTTCGAACACCTGGGTCGTGCCGCGAGCCTTGCCTTCCAGCGTATAGCCTGCAATGTGTGGCGTGGCGATGTCGACCCTGTCCAGCAGCGCCAGAGAGAGGTCCGGCTCCGGCTCCCAGACATCCAGCACCACGCTGAGGTCGTGCCGCATTTTCAGCACCTCCAGCAGCGCGACGTTGTCGACCACCGGGCCGCGACAGGCGTTAATCAGAATGGTGTTGGGCTTCAGCGCCATCAGCAGCGCGGCATCGGCCAGGTGCCAGCTCTTATAAGGCCCCTCTTTGAACAGCGGCGTGTGGAAAGTCAGGATATCGGCCTGCGCGGTCACTGCCTCCAGCGACAGGAAATCCCCTTCGTCACCACGATCGGCGCGCGGCGGATCGCACAGCAGGGTTTTGATGCCCCAGGCTTCCAGGCGCTTCTGCAGCCGTCCACCGACGTTGCCGACACCCACGATGCCGACCGTGCGATCGCGCAGCTGGAAACCATCACGTTCCGCCAGCAGCAGCAGCGCGGAGAAAACGTACTCCACTACCGCAATGGCGTTGCAGCCGGGCGCCGCAGAGAACGCAATGCCGGCCTGCTGAAGCCAGGCCTCGTCGATATGATCGGTGCCCGCCGTGGCGGTGCCGACAAATTTCACCGGCTTGCCCGCCAGCAGCGCCTCATTCACCTGCGTCACTGAGCGCACCATCAGCCCGCTGGCATCGGCCAGTTCATCCACCGGCAGCGGACGGCCCGGCACCGCGACCACGTCGCCGGTCCGGCTGAACAACTCACGGGCATAAGGCATATTTTCATCGACCAGAATTTTCACCACGGCTTTCCTGTCTGTTGCATGAGAGGCAATTATTCTGGCACAAAGCACCGCGTTAGCCTAACCGGGTGCGGTAGCGCTCCGGCGTGGTGCCCGCCTGCTGCTGAAACATCACAATCAGCGCCGAGGCGGAACTGTATCCCAGCTCATGGGCGATACTCTGCACGCTTTCGCCCTGCTCCAGCAGCACGATGGCGCGCAGAAAGCGCAGCCGCTGCCGCCATTCGCCAAACGTCATATGAAGCTGCTGCTGGCAGCGCCGCGCCAGCGTCCGTTCGGTGGTAAAGACCCGCGCCGCCCAGCCTGCCAGGGTGGTGTTATCCCCCGGGCAGGCTTCAAGCGCATGGAGCACCGGTGCAAGAAATTTATCCTGAGAGGTGGGAAGATAACTCTCCTGCACCTCCGCCAGCAGCAGGCGATCGCGCAGTACCTCACACAGCCGCCACTGCGCTTCGGTTTCGGGCTGTTCAAGCTGTTGATCGGCAAAGGTATCCAGGATGGCGTGTGCAATCGCGTCGATTCGCATCAGGCAGGCCTGCTGCGGCAGACCAGCGCAAAGCGGGGCCGCCAGATTAAAGGTGCGGAACTGCGCCTGACGATGGTTATAACTGCTGTGCTGCTGCCCCGGCGGGATCCAGACCGGCATGTCAGCCGGGGTCAGCAGGCGTTCACCCTCTACCTGCATCTCCAGCACGTAACTCTTTACCAGAATCAGCTGGCCCCAGGCATGGGCATGCGGCAGATATTCCGTGCGGGCATTGGCCTGTTCATAGCGCATAAAGTAGCGCAGCTGCGAGACGTCGGCGGGCGGCTGGTAAGTCACTTTCAGAGTCATTCTGTCCGCTCTGTTAAAATTTTTGTCCGATATTAATTATCTGGATAAAACCGGACAAGCGTACACTGCGTCGCATCATGATTCAGGAGAGTCCGTATGTTTTTTCTCTATCCGCTTGGTGCGGTGATGATCTGGTCGATCAACGCGATCGTCAGCAAACTGTCGGCCAGCGCGATCGATCCGGCAGCCATCTCATTCTATCGCTGGCTGCTGGCGCTGCTGGTGCTGACGCCGTTTGTGCTGCCCGGTGTGTGGTGCGCCCGTCAGGCGATTAAGCCCCATCTCTGGCGGCTGGCGATACTCGGTCTGCTTGGCATGGTGCTCTACCAGAGCCTCGCCTATTATGCGGCGCACAGTGTCAGCGCTCTCTTTATGGGGATCATCGGCGCGCTGATCCCGCTGCTTACCGTCCTGCTGAGCGTGGTGATCCTGCGTATTGCGCCAACATCCGGCATCCTGTTCGGCAGCATCCTCTCCTTTGGCGGTCTGGTGTGGCTGGTCAGTGAGGGCAACGTGATGCAGTTGCTGCATCACGGACTGGGTAAAGGGGAGCTGATGATGCTGGCGGCTTCCACCGCCTATGCCCTTTACGGCGTGCTGACTAAGCGCTGGGCGCTGCCGCTGCCCATCTGGCACAGCCTCTATATACAGATTCTGGCTGGTGTCCTGATGCTGCTGCCCGGCTTTCTGCTGGCGCCTGATGTCTCGCTTGATCGACATAACCTGCCGCTGGTGATATTTGCTGGCCTGTTCGCCTCCCTTATCGCGCCATTTTTGTGGATCCACGGGGTACAGCGCCTCGGCGCGAGCACCACCAGCATCTTTATGAATCTGACGCCGCTGTTTACGGCGCTTATCGCCGTGCTGTTTCTTCATGAGCAGCTGCACAGCTACCACTGGATCGGCGGGGGTCTGACGCTGGGCGGGGTGATCCTGGCGCAGCGACTGCGCACGCCCTTAACCCGATGTAAATCGGTTAACCTGCGTGAGCTTTAAATAATATGGTCACCCGCAGTCCGCCCAGGATCGGACTGTGATCCAGGTGCATGGTTGCCCCATGCCAGGCACAGATATCCTGCACCAGTGCGAGACCGATACCGGCTCCCGGCTGGATACCGACATTGTCCAGCCGCTGAAAAGGCTGTAACGCCTTCAGCTGCTCCGCCCCCTCAATGCCCGGCCCGCTGTCCTCAATTTCAAGGCCCCCCACAATCACCCGCGCGGTGACAATGCCGCGACAGGGGGTATATTTAATCGCATTGTCCAGCAGGTTGGCGCACAGTTCGCCAATCAGCACGCCATCGCCCCTGACCAGACAGCTCTCTTCCCCTTCGAAACCCAGATCTATCTGCCGGGTACGGGCCGCCATATAGCGGCTGAAACAGGCATCGCGCACGATAGCCGCTAAATCAACCCGCACCATCGGTTTATCCTCGCCATGACGCGCTTTGATACGGGCTAACTGTAAAAGCCGATCGGTCAGAATAATGGTCTCATCCAGTGTATGACGCATCCCGAGCAGACTCTCCTGCCAGGCTTCAGGACGCTCACTGCTGAGCGCGACGCTGACCTGCGTTTTGAGGATGGTCAGCGGTGTGCGCAGCTGATGTGCCGCGTCAGCACTGAAACGATCCTGGCGCGCCAGCAGTCCCCGCAGTCGGGCAAGATAGCGGTTAAAGGCGATGATAAGCGGTTGCAGTTCTGACCACGGCAAGGAGGGAAGCGGCGTTAATTCGCCACCGTCGCGCTGCAACACGATGCGCGACAGCCGCCGCAGCGGGCGCAAAACCCGACGCAGCATCAGGCTGGCCAGCAGCAGTGTCATCAGAACCAGTCCGCTCTGGCTGATCAGCGCAGTTTGCATTAGCTGGCGGGCAAACTCCTGACGTGAGTTGATGGTTTCCGCCACCAGCACCAGCGCCATGCCATCCACTCCCGCTTCGCTCACCGGCTGCCATAATGCCGCAACGCGAATCCGATGCTGGTGATAGCGTCCATCATAAAAATGCACCAGTGCGGGATAAGCGTTCGACATTTTGCTGGTAATGGGTATGGGCGGCAGATCGTTATAGCCCGATAACGTTTTTCCCTGCGGTGAAATCACCTGATAAAAGAGCTGATCGTTCATGTTACGTTCGAAGCTGTCGAGCACAACCCACGGCACATCAACCTCCAGATGCTGTTCCCGCACCACCAACCGCTCTGCCACCGTTCGTGCTGACGCCAGCAGCGAGCGGTCATAAGCCTGATTAGCGGCCGCCAGCCCGCTCTGATAGTGGGTATAGACTGAGAGCGCCCAGAGCAGTAAAAGTGGCAGGCCAAACCATGCCAGCAGCTCACCCCGCAACGAATGAATCAGCCGCATGAGAGCGTTTCCAGGCTGTAACCCAGCCCGCGCAGGGTCACGATCGCCACGTTGCTGCCTGCCAGCTTTTTACGCACCCGATGTACATAGAGCTCGATACTCTCCGGGCTGGCTTCATCTGACAGGGTAAAGGTCTGCTCGTACAGTGACTGACGCGAAACCGGCCTGCCCTGCCGCTGCATGAGTGTCGTCAGGATGCTTGCTTCCCGCGGCGTCAGCGCCAGGGGTCTGTCTGCCAGCAGAAAATAGCCTTCGCCATCCAGCACCAGCTGACCCAGTGACTGGTTTTGCGATGTATGACTTTGACTGCGTCGCAGCAGCGCCCGTAACCGCGCTTCGAGTTCATCCATTTCAAAGGGTTTCGTCAGGTAGTCATCTGCCCCCAGGTTCAGGCCCCGTACCCGATCGTCCAGCGCACTGCGTGCAGTCAGTAGCAATACCGGCACACTTTGTCCGCGTCGCCGCAACCGTGCCAGCACCTCCAGTCCATCCATGCGTGGCAGTGAAATATCGAGCACGACCAGTGCATAGGCTTCACATTGCAAAGCATGGTCGGCCGCCATGCCATCCGCGACCCGGTCGACGGCGAACCCTTTTTGTGTGAGGGCTTTTTCCAGCCAGCGTGCCAGCTCTTCCGTATCTTCAACCAGTAAGAGACGCATATCACATCCTGCTATTAAATCCGCTCACTGAAAGGTAAATGAAAGGTAACTGTTTTAACAATTCGGTAACGCTGATGTTTCAGCGGCAATCACACTCTGGAAGAATGAATGGAGCATAAGATGAAAAAAATCATCCATACCGCCCTTGCCACTACCCTGCTGTCGCTGATGGCAACACCCACCTTTGCAGCCGGGGAGCCCGGTCGCACCGAATGTATCGCGCCAGCTAAACCGGGTGGCGGGTTCGATCTCACCTGCAAGCTATTGCAGGTCTCTCTCCAGGAAACCGGACAAATTAAGACGCCGATGCGCGTCACCTACATGCCCGGCGGTGTCGGCGCGGTGGCCTACAACGCGATTATTGCCCAGCGGCCGGCTGAAGCGGGCACCGTTGTCGCCTTCTCTGGCGGCTCACTGCTGAACCTTTCACAGGGTAAGTTTGGTCGTTATACCGTGGACGACGTTAAGTGGCTGGCGGCGGTGGGTACCGATTACGGCATGGTGGCCGTTCGTGAGGATGCACCGTGGAAAACGTTAGGTGAGCTGATGACGGCGATGAAAGCCGATCCGACCAAAGTGGTGGTCGGTGCCGGTGCGTCAATAGGCAGTCAGGACTGGATGAAAACGGCGTTGCTGGCGCGCGAAGCGGGAATCGATCCACGCAAAATGCGCTATGTCGCCTTTGAAGGCGGCGGTGAGCCGGTAACCGCCCTGCTCGGAAACCATATTCAGGTGGTCTCAGGTGATATGAGTGAGATGGTGCCGCATCTGCAGGGCGGCAAAATGCGGGTGCTGGCCGTGATGTCCGATCAGCGTCTGCCGGGTCAGCTGGCCGGGGTACCCACGGCAAAAGAGCAGGGTTTCAATATCGTCTGGCCGATTATTCGTGGCTATTACCTCGGTCCGAAAGTCAGTGATGCGGATTATCAGTGGTGGGAACAGGCCTTTAAAAAAATGGCTGAGACGCCGGAGTTTAAAAAGCAGCGCGATCTGCGCGGACTGTTCGAATTTAACCTGACAGGCCAGGCACTCGACAGCTACGTGAAGAAGCAGGTGGCGGATTACCGTGAGCAGGCCAAATCCTTTGGTCTGGCCAAATAACGGGAGCAGATGATGAGCGATCGCATTTTTGCCAGCCTGTGGCTGGCGCTCTGCCTTGGCGGCATGGTGATGGCCTGGCAGATTCAGAGTGAATACAGCTACGAACCCGTGGGGCCGCGTCCTTTCCCGATGGCGATCCTTGGCCTGATGGCCATCTGCGCCCTGCTGATGCTCTTTCGGAAACCGGACACCATTCAGTGGCCCGCAGCTGGCACGCTGAAACGACTGGTAGCGCTGGCGCTGATGATGATGCTCTATGGCTGGCTGTTTGAGACGCTGGGCTTTGCCATCTGCACTACGCTGCTGACCTTTGGCATCGGCCTGCTGTTTGGGGCGCGCTGGTGGGCCGCCGCGCTGGCCGGGCTGGTGATGGGCACCTCGCTGTTTTACGCCTTTGACCGTCTGCTGGAAGTCACCCTTCCGGTCGGCAGCTGGCTGAGTTAAGGAGAGCATCATGGATACCTGGTCCTTTTTAATGCAGGGCTTTGCCGTCGCCATGACGCCAGAGAATCTGCTGATCGCCCTGATCGGCTGCTTTATCGGCACCATTGTTGGCCTGCTGCCTGGCCTGGGGCCAATCAATGGCGTAGCCATTCTGATGCCGCTGGCTTTTGCGCTGCATCTGCCGGCCGAGTCGGCGCTGATTCTGCTGGCCACGGTTTATATCGGCTGTGAGTATGGCGGGCGCATCTCCTCCATTCTGCTCAACGTCCCGGGCGATGCCGGCGCAATCATGACCGCGCTGGATGGGTATCCGATGGCGCAGCAGGGCAAAGCGGGCGTCGCGCTCTCTATTTCGGCGGTCAGCTCGTTTGTTGGCTCTACGATTGCCATCGTCGGCATTATTCTCTTCGCCCCGCTGCTGGCCAGCTGGTCACTGGCGTTTGGACCGGCAGAGTACTTTGCCCTGATGGTGTTTGCCATCGCCTGCCTGGGCAGCATGATGAGCCACAATCCGCTGAAATCTTTTCTTTCGGCGCTCATTGGCCTGGGCATGGCCACGGTCGGGGTGGATGCCAATACCGGCGTCTATCGCTTCACGTTTGACAGCGTTCATCTCTCTGACGGCATTCAGTTTGTGGTCGTTGTCATTGGTCTGTTCTCGGTCAGTGAAATTTTGCTGATGCTCGAGTCGACCAGTAGCGGCCAGAAAGCGGTGCGGGCAAGCGGCCGCATGATGTTCAACATGAAAGAGGCGGCGATGGCCACAGGCGCGACGCTACGCTCCTCTTTTCTGGGGTTCTTTGTCGGCGTTCTGCCTGGTGCCGGAGCGACCATTGCCAGTGCTATCGCCTACATGACGGAGAAAAAAATCAGCGGCAGTGAACAGTTCGGGAAAGGGGATATTCGCGGTGTGGCCGCACCGGAAGCGGCAAACAATGCCTCAGCCTGTGGCTCCTTTATCCCGATGCTGACGCTGGGTATCCCCGGCTCCGGCACCACAGCGGTGATGGTCGGCGCTTTAACGCTCTATAACATCACGCCAGGTCCGGCGATGTTTGTTGAGCAGCCGGATATCGTCTGGGGTCTGATCGCGGCACTGCTGATTGGCAACGTTATGCTGCTGGTGATGAACATTCCGATGATCAATGTTTTCGCCCGGATGCTGAGCATTCCGCTCTGGTTCCTGGTGCCGGCCATTGCCGCCATCTCCGCGGTGGGCGTCTATGCCGTGCACAGCACCACCTTCGATTTGCTCCTGATGGTCGGCCTGGGAATCTTTGGTTATATTCTGCGCAAGATGGACTTTCCGATGTCGCCGCTGATTCTGGGCTTTGTGCTGGGTGAGATGCTGGAGCAGAACCTGCGTCGTGCCCTCTCAATCAGTAACGGTAACCTGGTTATTCTGTGGGAAAGTCCTATCTGCAAAGTGCTGCTGGTGCTGGCGATTTCGGTGCTGGTTCTGCCACCGATCTGGAAACGCTGGCGTCGCTATCGCCTCAGACTGGCTGAAGAGTAAATCTCACGCTGAACTGTGCGTCCCCCGTGGGATTTCGCGGGGGCTTTTGCTATCATGGCCTATTCTTTTTCCGGCGCACCCGACGCTGTTCTGTTTTCCCAAGGAATCCGCCATGCAACCTCTCAGCGGCCCCGGTGTGCCGGTCGGCGATCGTTCATCTCTTAATCCGCAAACCGGCGTAACACGTCACGGTTCTGTGGCGGGTGAACAGCCCCTCTCCCCGGCTCAGCGCACGACATTAGAACGCCTGATCGTGCGTATCTTATCGCTCAGCAATCTGAAGGCACCTGAACTCTGGGCGGGCGTCCGGCATGAGGTGGGCGTAAAGAGTGAGGCGGAGCTGCAGTCGCGTCACTTTCCGGCTGCGGAGCAGTATCTGAATGGTCGTCTGACTCAGGCGCAGAATGGCCATGCCACGCGTCAGTTGATGACTCAGCTCACAGAACTGCTGCCGAAGGGCAATAACCGTCAGGCGGTGAGTGACTTCATCCGCCAGCAGTTTGGTCAGACCGTTCTGAGCTCGCTGAGCCAGGAGCAGCTGCGTCAGGTGCTGACGATGCTGCAGAACGGGCAGATGGCGATCCCGCAGCCGCAGCAGAGCCGCGTCAGCGATCGGACCCTGCTCCCGGCGGAGCATCAGACGCTCAATCAGCAGGTGGTCCGTCTGGCCGCCGCCACCGGAGAACCGACCGGCAAACTCTGGACGGCGGCGCTGAAACTGGTCGGACTGACCAGCGGCGATCCCATCCCCTCGCGCCACTTCCCGCTGCTCACCCAGTATCTGCAGGTACGTCAGACGCTGAGTCAGCACAGCGCACCGACCTTACAGCTGCTGGAAGCCTCGCTGAAACAGCCGCTGGATCAGCACGAGCGGCATAGCCTGGAGGAGTACAGCCAGCAGCGTTTTCAGGCTACACCGCAGACGGTGCTAACCGTGACGCAGACGCAGGATCTGCTGAACTTCCTGTTCAGCCGTCGCGCCGATCGTGCCGAGAAAGTTCACGAACAGCCGCTGGCCGCCAGTGAGATTAAACCGCAGCCGATCTGGTCGCCCTTTGTCGCCTCGCTGCCGTCACCGCTGCAGCCCCTGGCGCAGCGTCCCCTGCTGGGTCTGTTTGTTGCGCTGGTGGTGATCACCCTTCTGCTCTGGCTGGTGCTTTAGGTCAGCAGCCACAGGATGCATCGGGTGCGGTGACGGGCCATTCGCCCGGCGCCTCCCCCCAGGTCAGCGGATGACCTTCCCGTTTCCAGAAATCCAGCCCGCCAGTCAGCTCCTTCACCTGAAATCCCAGTTCCGCCAGCTTCAGAGCCGCTTTCGTCGAGCCGTTACAGCCGATACCGTCGCAATAGGTGACATAAACGCGGTCGCGGTCGAGCGGCTCGCAGCTGGAAGCATTGATCTCACGGTGGGGAAAATTAATCGCGCCGCTGATATGGCCGGCGCGATAAGCCGCCGGTGCGCGCGCATCGATCACCTGAATGCCGGGCAGATTCCGGGCCAGATCCTCCGCCAGATCCCAGGCGTCTGTATAATAAGCGAGTTTTGCCTGCAGATAGTCGAGGCTTTGCTGCGGCGTGGCGGCGGGAAAATGTAATACAGATGACATCGCGATTCTCCTGTTGAAGTGAGCGTGCAGTTTACGGCAGAGTGGACTGCCTGCTGATACCCATTTTGCGCCAGGAATAAGACCCATATGAGTTCTCCGCTGTTGCAGCTTTTCCAGCATCAGGCCAGCGGCGGCGTGCGTGAGCGCCTCTGCACCACCCTGCGGCTGGCCATTAACCGGCATCATCTGCACGCCGGTCAGCAGCTGCCCTCCAGTCGCCAGCTGGCGCAGGATCTCCGGATTTCACGCGTCACGGTGGAAGCCGCCTATGGTCAGCTTGAGAGCGAAGGCTATCTGCGACGCGAGATCGGTCGCGGAACGTTTGTGGCCATCACGATTCCCGCAGGCACCGCTCCAGCGGCACGCGTTCAGCCCGCGCGTTTCTCAGCGCGGGGTCAGCAGGTGCTGGCAACCGGAGGCTGTCAGGATCCTCCGTTTCCTCACGCCTTTGCCGCCGGTTCCCCGGAGTTACGCGCTTTTCCCCATGACAGCTGGCGACGCCTGAGCAGCAGCGTGCAGCGTTCGCTGGGCAGCGCCGCCATGGGATATGGCGATCCCTGCGGCTACCTGCCGCTGCGCAGTGCGATTGCTGATTATCTGGTGCTCTCGCGGGGTATGCAGTGCCAGCCGGAGCAGGTGATTATCCTGACCAGTTCGCAACAGGCGCTGCAGCTGCTGGCGATGATGTTCGTCGATCCCGGAGATGATGTGTGGATAGAGGAGCCAGGCTATCCCGGCGCACGAAACGCGCTGCTCGCCGCAGGCGCAAAGGTGCACGGGATAACCGTCGATGCCGAAGGCGCAGTGCCGGGTCACGGCAGTGCAAAGCTGATGTATCTGACCCCTTCACACCACTATCCGACCGGGGTAACGCTGAGCCTGCCTCGCCGTCTCGCCTGGCTCGCCTGGGCGCAGCGCAACCAAAGCTGGCTGATTGAAGATGACTACGACAGCGAGTTTCATTATGACGAGCGCCCGATTCCTGCGCTGCAGGGACTGGACCGTCATCAGCGGGTCATTACGCTCGGCACCTTTTCGAAATCGCTGTTCCCTTCACTGCGTCTGGCGTGGATGGTGGTGCCTCCTGCGCTGATTGCCCCTCTGGGCCAGGCGCGCAGCGTGCTGGATGGACACAGCGCCCTGCTGCCCCAGGCGATTACCGCGGCCTTTCTGCAGCAGGGACATTTTGCCACTCATCTGCGGCTGATGCGTCAGCTCTATCACAGCCGTCGCGATCGATTGCTGGAGCAGATTGCGCAGCGACTCTCACCGTGGATCACGCCCATCGTCAGTGGCGGCGGACTCCAGCTGACGGTGACAGTAGAACAGGATGAAGCGCGCTTAACCGCGCTCGCGGCACAACAGGGGTTGCTGTTGCCTCGTCTCAGCCCGCTCTATGCCGGCTCTGCGTCTCAGCAGGGCTGGATACTCGGCTTCGCCGCGCTGACGCCTGATGAGATTGTGGCAGGGTGCGATAAACTGCTGAGGCTGCTGCAGCGGGAGGGATAAATCTGGCCGGCGCCGGTTTACCGCAAGCCAGAAAACAAAAGGGCCGGCAAAGCCGGCCCTTCAGCGTGCTGACGTAAAAGATTACGCCTGATATTTACGCATGGTCAGCGTGGCGTTGGTGCCACCGAAACCAAAGCTGTTGGACATCACGGTCGTCAGCTCTTTTTCCATCGGCTCAGTCACGATGTTCATGCCGGTGGCAGCTGCATCCAGTGAGTTGATGTTGATGCTTGGCGCGATAAAGCCATGCTCCAGCATCAGCAGCGAGTAAATCGCTTCCTGCACGCCAGCCGCACCCAGTGAGTGACCGGTCATTGCTTTGGTTGCTGAAATGTAAGGGGTTTTCTCGCCAAACACTTCACGAATCGCACCCAGCTCTTTCACGTCGCCCACTGGCGTAGAGGTACCGTGGCTGTTCAGATAGTCGATTGGCGTGTCGACGCCGTTCATTGCCATCTTCATGCAGCGCACCGCACCTTCACCTGAAGGCGCAACCATGTCTGCACCGTCAGAGGTCGCACCATAGCCGACGATTTCGGCATAGATGTGTGCACCGCGAGCCAGCGCATGCTCCAGCTCTTCAACCACCACCATGCCACCGCCACCGGCGATAACAAAACCGTCGCGCTCGTTGTCATAGGTGCGTGACGCTTTTTCTGGTGTGTCGTTGTAACGGGTGGAGAGCGCGCCCATGGCGTCGAACTCACAGGCCATTTCCCAGCAGAGCTCTTCGCCGCCGCCGGCAAAAACGATATCCTGTTTGCCCAGCTGAATCTGCTCAACGGCGTTACCGATACAGTGCGCAGAGGTGGCACAGGCGGAGCTGATCGAGTAGTTTACGCCATGAATTTTGAATGGCGTGGCGAGACAGGCAGAGACGCCAGAAGCCATCGCCTTGGTGACCACATAAGGGCCAACCGCTTTCAGGCCGCGTGGGCTGCGCATTGCATCAGCACCAAAGACCTGGAAGCGCGGGGAACCACCGCCTGAACCTGCAATCAGACCTACACGCGGGTTGCTCTGATACATTTCATCAGTCAGGCCGGAATCTTTAATCGCTTCTTCCATGGAGAGATAAGCATAGATGGACGCATCACTCATAAAGCGCACAACTTTGCGATCGATGAGGCCGGTGGTATCTAATTTGACGTTACCCCAGACGTGACTACGCATGCCGGAATCTTTCATCTCTTCAGAAAAGGTGATGCCAGAGCGTCCTTCACGCAGAGATGACAGCACTTCCTGCTGGTTATTACCAATACTGGAAACGATCCCTAAGCCAGTAATCACAGCACGTTTCATTCAATCTTCCTCATCCACTTCTTCGTAATTGGCATGCACTCTAGCGTACACTTGTACGCCGAACAAGTCCGATCAGCTATTTCCTTTTGTAAATTTGCGTCATGTGGCCTGGGTCGTTAAAATCGCGCCACTGCCTGAAAAACGAGCCTTTCCCGTGAAATTAACCCCGGTTAAACATGCGCAGCTAAACTGGAATGAACAGGGTACACCTGTTTCCCGAGCGTTTGGCGACGTCTATTTCTCTAACGACAACGGTCTGGAAGAGACACGCTATGTGTTCCTTGGCGGCAACGGTTTCCCGCAGCGTTTTGCGGCGCATCCGCGCGATCTCCTGATCGTGGCGGAAAGCGGGTTTGGTACCGGCCTTAATTTTCTTACTCTGTGGCAGGCCTTTGACGCCTTTCAGCGTGAACAGCCTGGTGCGACAGTAAAACGTCTGCATTTCATTAGCTTTGAGAAATTTCCGTTAACCCGCGCGGATCTGATCGCGGCGCATCAGCACTGGCCCGAACTTGCCCCCTGGGCAGAAGCGCTGCAGGCTCAGTGGCCCGCTGCCCTGCCCGGCTGCCAGCGACTGCTGTTTGACGGCGGACGCATCACGCTGGATCTGTGGCTGGGTGATATCAACCTGCTGATGGAAAAGGTGGATGAGAGCCTGCATCGTCAGGTCGATGCCTGGTTCCTCGATGGCTTCGCGCCCGCAAAGAATCCCGATATGTGGACGCCCGCGCTGTTCAGCATGATGGCGAAGCTGGCGCGTCCACAGGGGACTTTCGCGACTTTTACTGCTGCAGGGTTTGTGCGGCGCGGTCTGCAGGAGGCGGGATTTGACGTCACCCGCCGCAAAGGATTTGGCCCGAAACGCGAAATGCTGTGCGGCAGCCTGCAGGATGCGCCTCTGCTCCCCGGCACGCAGCCCTGGTATCATCGCCATCCGGCGGCGCAGCAGGAGGTCGCCCTGATTGGCGGCGGCGTGGCCAGCGCGACCCTGGCGCTGGCGCTGCTGCGCCGAGGCTGGCGGGTAACGCTCTACTGCGCCGATGAGGCACCCGCGCTGGGTGCCTCCGGTAACCGGCAGGGCGCACTCTATCCGCTGCTCAATCAGCATGATCCGGCCCTCGCCACCTTCTTCCCGGCGGCATTCAGCTTTGCCCGGCGACTCTACGACCAGAGCGGGGTCACCTTTGAGCATGAGTGGAGTGGCGTGCTGCAACTGGGCTGGGATGAAAAGAGCCGCAAAAAGATCGAACAGATGCTGGCGATGGATCTGCCTGAAACCCTCGCCTGCGGCGTCGATGTCGCAGAGGCGGAAAACCGGGCGAAGGTAGCGCTGGGCTGCGGCGGCATTTTCTATCCGGAGGGCGGCTGGCTCTCACCGGCTGAGCTGACCACCGCGCTGCTCGCCCATGGCGAGACACAGGGCTTACGTATTCACTGGCTGCACCGGGTAAGCGGGCTTTCTCAACAGGAGGATGGCTGGACGCTGACCTTCAGCGACCGCCCGGCGGTTCACCATTCTGCGGTGGTCCTGGCAAACGGTCACGCGATCGCCGACTTTGCGCAAAGCGCCCCGCTGCCAGCCTACCCGGTAGCGGGTCAGGTGAGCCATGTTCCCGCCACGCCTGCCCTCAGCGCGCTGCAGACCGTGCTCTGTTACGACGGCTATCTGACGCCGGTCAGCACCCAGTTTGGTACCCACTGTATCGGTGCCAGCTACCATCGTGGTGAAACCGCAACGCATTATCGCGAGGCGGATCAGCAGGAGAATCGCCTTCGCCTGCTGCACTGTCTGCCTGACAGCCGCTGGGCGGAAACGGTGAATGTCAGTGAGGGAGAAGCCAGAATGGGCGTGCGCTGCGCCACGCGCGATCACCTGCCGATGGTGGGCGGCGTGCCCGATTATGCCGCGACGCTGGCACAGTATGCGGATTTACCGGCCCGGCTTGCGGCAGGCAGTCAGATTGCTGACGCGCCCGATCTGCCGGGGCTTTATCTGTTTGGTGCGCTGGGTTCACGCGGCTTGTGCAGCGCACCGCTGGCGGCAGAGGTGCTGGCCGCCCAGCTGGCGGGTGAGCCACAGCCGCTGGATGCGACCACGCTGGCAGCACTCAATCCGAATCGCTACTGGGTCAGGAAACTGCTGAAGGGAAAAGCGGTGTAAAGCGGGTCTGCAGGGCGGCGCTTACCGCCCTGTCATATCATGCGGAGAGCTGGCGCGCCTGAACAAACAGGTTGTCCCACATGCCGACCACCAGCGCCTGGTCGCGCGGTGAGAGCTCACCTGCGGCAATGGCGTTCTGCAGGCTGCGGGTCACCTGAACCTGCAGCGCTTCTGGCGTATGCTCATCCAGCTGCTCCACTTCAGCGACCGCCAGGGTCAGGTGCCCGCGCAGATAACCGCTGGCGAACAGTTCATCGTCACTGGCATGCTCGACCATGTCGTCAATCAGGGCCAGGATACGCGCTTCAAATTCTGCGATCATCTCAATTCCTCTTTTGATAATGTCATCCTGCATCACAGATCGTCCGGCCAGGGAAACTGCGCCGCTGTTAATGAAGGCCTGCCATAAAATTCCGCCAGGGCGGTAATAAAACGCGCGGGACGCGCGGGAATACCCGACGTCAGATAGCTCATGACCTGAGCATGTACCTTACGCTGAAACGCAATGCGATCCGGCTCACAATCTCCGTCGAGATTGTCACAACTGACGTTGAAGGGAAAGCCCGCCGCCATACAAAACATCCACTCCAGCGCCTGTGGCTTCACTTCAACGGCTTCAAACTGGCTCTGGGTCAGCGCATCGCGGCCATCCGGGCAGTACCAGTAGCCAAAATCGACCAGTTTACGGCGTGCCTCTCCGGCGATGCACCAGTGAGAGATCTCATGCAGGGCGCTGGCGTAAAAGCCGTGGGCAAAAACCACCCGGTTCCACGGCGACTCTGCATCAGCAGGAAGATAGATCGGTTCATCGTCGCCTTTAATCAGGCGTGTCTGAAATTCATCGCTGAAGCAGCGATCGAACAGCGTAATCAGCTGTTCATAATGATGGGTCGGGTTCATGACGTTATCACGTAAAAAGTTACGATTGCAGTGTGGAGAGCCACGCCATCACGGCGCTGCCATGGCTGTCCCACAGGAGTTTTATGCTCATTACGGCAGAGACAATCACCACCATCGGGCGGATCAGTTTCTGCCCGCGGCTCAGCACCAGTCGGGCGCCCAGACGCGCGCCGCAGAACGCGCCGAGCATCATAATCAGGCCGGTTCCCCACACCACTTTGCCGCCGAACATAAAGAACAGCAGACTGCCCACGTTAGAGGTGAAGTTGAGAACTTTGGCATGGGCTGTCGCCTTCGCCAGGTTGTAACCGCAGAGCGTGACGAAGGCCAGCGCGTAGAAAGAGCCCGCGCCCGGCCCGAAAAATCCGTCATAGAAGCCCACGGCACCGCCCCCGACCAGCGCATAGGCGAGGCCGTGCAGGCGACGCGCCCGGTCTTCTTCACCGAGACGCGGCATCAGCAGAAACCACAAGCCAATCGCGATCAAAAACAGCGGCAGCATCTGACGCAGAAAGTCCGCCTGCAGGCGCTGAATCAGCACCGCGCCCAGCACGGACCCCAGCAGCGTCATGGCGATATTCAGCCACTGCTCACTCAGATTAACTGCGCCGCGTCGCACAAAGTAGAGGCTGGCGGAGAACGACCCGCCGACCGATTGCAGTTTATTGGTCGCCAGCGCCTGAGCCGGTGAGAGACCCGCCGCCAGCAGCGACGGTACCGTCAGTAACCCCCCGCCACCCGCAATTGAGTCAATAAAACCGGCAAGCATGGCAATCAGAAACAGCAGCCCGACCAGCAGCGGACTGACCACGAACCACTCCATGGAATCCCTTACAGTAGATGTTTATCCAGCAGAGCCTGACAGGCAGGCGGTAACGGCGGCGGTTCACGTTTCACCGGCGCGCCCGATCCGGGCTGCTTCGGCAGGAACCAGCTCTGCAGTTCTGCGCCACAGCCATCGCCCGGAGGCGGTGGCGGCTGATCTTCACAGCCGATACTGCCGGTCGGGCAGCGCAGCCGCACATGCATATGCGCCCGATGCGCGAACCAGGGGCGCACTTTGCGCAGCCAGTCACGATCGGCACCGGCATCCGCACAAAGCTGCTTTTTAATCGCCGGGTTAACGAAGATGCGCGTGACATCATCATCTTTCGCCGCCAGTTTAATCAGGCTGTCGATTTCCGGCTGCCAGTGGCGCGCAATCACGTTTTTATCGCCCGGCCCGACCAGATCCAGCGGCTGCGGCTTCAGCAGCTGCTGCGCGGTCCAGCGGGTTTTCGGCAGTTGCAGCCAGATATCGACATCCAGCCCGGTCTGATGGCTGGCGTGACCGCTGCTGAAACGTCCGCCAGCCGCCATGCCCATATCCCCAATCAGCACATTACCCAGCTGCAGGTTGTGCACACGGGTCGTCAGCCGCTGAATAAACGCAATCAGATCGGGATGACCGAAATAACGACGCTGATCCTGACGCATCACCTGGTAGTCGGGTGAATTGAGCGGGAGTGCCCGGGCGCCAATAATACAGCCATTCGCAAAGCCGCCGATGGACTGCGGTGTGCCGCTGATCGGCTGCTGAATACGCTGCCACGGCGTCGCCGCCAGGCTGGAGGCGCTGAACAACAGCGCGCTCAGAGTAAGCAGAAGTGCCTTCATGCCATCACCAGCGCGGCACGGTGCTGTTAACGTCACCGTTCTGCGCCCGCTGGCGCAGCAGATGATCCATCAGGACGATCGCCATCATCGCCTCGGCGATCGGCACGGCGCGAATCCCGACGCAGGGATCGTGGCGGCCTTTGGTGATCATCTCCACCTCTTCGCCGTCGCGGGTAATGGTTTTACCCGGCACGGTGATGCTGGAGGTCGGTTTCATTGCGAGGTTGGCGCTGATGGTCTGACCGCTGCTGATGCCGCCCAGAATGCCGCCGGCGTGGTTACTCTGGAAACCATCGTGACGGATTTCATCCCGATGCTGGCTGCCGCGCTGGCTGACCACCGCGAAGCCGTCACCGATCTCTACCCCTTTCACCGCGTTGATGCTCATCAGCGCGTGCGCCAGGTCGGCATCCAGACGGTCAAAAACCGGTTCGCCCAGGCCAGGCGGCACGTTGTCAGCCATGACCGTGACTTTAGCCCCGATGGAGTCGCCCTCTTTTTTCAGGCCGCGCATCAGTTCATCCAGCGCCTCCAGCTTCTCCGCATCCGGGCAGAAGAAGGGATTCTCTTCCACGATGCTCCAGTCTTTCAGCTCACAGGCGATATCCCCGATCTGCGCCAGATAGCCGCGCACCACCACACCATGTTTCATCTGCAGATACTTCTTCGCTATCGCACCGGCGGCCACGCGCATCGCGGTTTCACGCGCCGAAGAGCGGCCACCGCCACGGTAGTCGCGCTGACCATACTTCTGCTCATAGGTGTAATCGGCATGGCCGGGACGGAAGAGATCTTTGATCGCGCCATAATCCTGCGACCGCTGATCGGTGTTCTCAATCAGCAGGCCAATAGAGGTGCCGGTGGTCACACCCTCAAACACACCGGACAAAATTTTCACCTGATCCGGCTCGCGACGCTGCGTGGTGTAGCGCGAGGTGCCAGGACGACGACGGTCGAGGTCATGCTGGATATCCGCTTCGGTCAGGGGGATGCCCGGTGGCACCCCATCAACGATGCAGCCCAGCGCAAGACCGTGGGACTCGCCAAAGGTGGTTACTCGAAAAAATTGTCCGATGCTGTTTCCGGCCATGCTGTTTCCTTGTCAGGGTTCGGCGGGCGAGGCTTCGCCCCACTTTTAGTCTTTGTAAAAGGAGAAATGGTGTTGTGCGTCGACGATCTGCTGGCGCGTCAGCGTAAAGACCCCGTCACCGCCGTTGTCAAATTCCAGCCAGGTAAAGGGCACATCGGGATACTGCTCGATCATATGCACCATGCTGTTACCGACTTCGCAGACCAGAACGCCCTGCTCGCTGAGATAATCAGGCGCGCAGGCCAGAATGCGGCGCACCAGCTTCAGACCATCGCTGCCCGCCGCCAGACCCAGCTCCGGTTCGTGGCGATACTCATTGGGCAGATCGCCCATATCTTCCGCATCCACATAAGGCGGGTTAGTGACGATCAGGTCATATTTCAGCAGCGGCAGTTCGCGGAACAGGTCGGCACGAATCGGCGTGACCTGATTGATCAGGCCATGTTCTTCAATATTCTGCTCGGCCACCGCCAGCGCACCGGTCGAGATATCGACGGCGTCAACCTCCGCTTCCGGGAAGGCGTAAGCGCAGGCAATCGCGATGCAGCCGCTGCCGGTGCACATATCCAGAATATGCGCGGGTGGCGTGCTGATGAGACCGGCAAAGCGGTTCTCGATCAGTTCGCCAATCGGTGAACGCGGCACCAGCACGCGCTCATCAACAAAGAATTCGTGACCGCAGAACCAGGCTTTGTTGGTCAGGTAGGCGACCGGAATACGCTCGTTAACGCGACGAATGACGCGCTCGACAATCAGAAGACGCTCGCTGGCGGTCAGACGCGCGTTGCGCATATCTTCCGGAATATCCAGCGGCAGCCAGAGAGACGGCAGGACCAGTTGAACGGCTTCGTCCCAGGGATTGTCTGTGCCATGTCCGTACCAGATTCCGGCAGCGGAAAAGCGGCTTACCGCCCAGCGCAGCATGTCCTGAATGGTGTGCAGTTCGTTCACTGCCTCATCGACGAAAATTTTGTCCACGTAGCCCTCCGCAGGCCTTTTGCTAAATCGGCCGATAGTGTGCCATGAAGCCGGGGAGAATTCAGCGCAGCGAGGTGAAAAAGCTGACAATTAATGACACTTAACGGTAAGGTATCGGCTCTGCTGTGTGACAGCCTTTTCTGATAAGACTGACCTGCCATGAGTAAAAAAACACCGCTAAGCCCGGATGATGAGGCGCTGTTTCGCCAGTTAATGACGGGGACACGTCAGTTAAAACAGGACACCTATGTCCATAAAGCGCCGGTAAAAACCCGCGAGATTCCGGTAAAACGTCTGCTTTCCGAGCAGGCGGACAACAGCCATTACTTTTCGGATGAGTTTCAGCCCCTGCTCTCGACCGAAGGGGCTACCCGTTTCGTGCGCGCCGATGTCAGCCATTTTGAGCTGAAAAAACTGCGCCGGGGTGACTATACCCCGGAGATTTTTCTCGACCTGCACGGCTTAACGCAGATGCAGGCCAAGCAGGAGCTGGGCGCACTGATCGCCGCCTGCCGCCGTGAACATCTGTTCTGCGCCAGCGTCATGACCGGACATGGAAAACATATTCTGAAGCAGCAGACGCCGCTGTGGCTGGCCCAGCATCCGTGGGTCATGGCGTTTCATCAGGCGCCGAAAATGTTCGGCGGTGATGCTGCGCTGCTAGTGCTGATTGAGATTGAGGAGTGGCAACCGCCTGTGTTGCCCTGACAGGGCCGGTGTCATCGGCCCCTCGTCGTCAGATGGCTTTCGCCAGCTTCTTCGGACTGACCTGCCACAGCAGTTTACCGGCACTCTCTGCCGGATCGAACTCGACGCAGGCAATGGCGGAAGTGGCAAACATCGGTGGGGTTTCCTGCGGGCAGAGTTCGGAAACCAGGTAGCCCACCAGGGGCAGATGGGAGATGACCAGCGCCGATTTCACCCCTTCGTTCGCCAGCGCCTGCAGATAGCAGCCGACCAGGCCCGGATCGCCACCCGGCGTTAACTCCGGTAACACGTCCTGGCCTTCCGGCAGGGGATAGGCTTCACGCACGGTAGCGAGCGTCTGCTGCGCGCGTAAATAGGGACTGACCAGGACACGCTCGATGTCCGGCGTCTGGCTGTTAAGCCAGTGGGCCATCTGACGCGATTCATCACAGCCACATAAGGTTAAAGGCCTGACTGAATCACTTGCTGCTTCCAGAGCCGCATCGCCGTGACGCATGATAAAAACTTGCATAAAGCACCGCTGTTGTTTGTCGATATCGCCCGACGCGACGCGTCAGACTCTTCACTCTGCGAATGAACGCTGTGTTTTACCCTAATGGCTTCAGTATAGTCAACCGGTTGTTTATTAAATAAGCACTTCTCAGATTCATGCTGCGCCGCACACGCGGGCGGCGCTTTTCTAACCCGCTGAATCGGAGCCGTTATTCCATTTCACAGAGAAATGTAAAATTTCGTCTGTTCCGCAGCCGCCTGAATCAGCGCCTCACAGGGGGCAAATCGTTCACCGTGCTGCTGCGCGAGACGGTTCAGCCGGCTGACCATTTCCGCCGCGCCCAGTTTATCCATGTAGTGGAACGGCCCGCCCAGGAAAGGCGGAAAACCGATGCCAAACACCGCCCCCACATCGCCGTCCCGGGCGCTGCGAATCACCTGCTCATCGAGACAACGGGCGGCCTCATTCAGCATCATCATCACACAGCGTTCTGCAATCTGTGCCCCACTCTGCCGGGCCTGCGGCGTGATCTTCAGCAGGCTGTAAAGCGAGGCGTCCGGTTTTTTACGCTGCCAGCGCGGCAGGTCATAACGATAGAAGCCCCGGCCATTTTTACGGCCCTTACGGCCATCCCTGATCACCGCATCAAACGCGGTGGGTGCGGCAAAGCGTTCACCATAGGCCTGATGCAGGATGGGGCTGATTTTGCTGCCGACATCAATGCCGACCTCATCGAGCAGCTGAAGCGGACCAACCGGAAAACCAGACTTCACCAGCGCCCGATCGATGTGCTCAATTGGCTCCCCCTCCAGCAGACAGCGCATCGCTTCATTTATATAGGGGGTCAGGATGCGGTTGACATAGAAACCCGGCTTGTCTGCGACGACGATCGGCGTCTTGCCCTGACTGCGTGCCAGTGCCACAACGGTAACCAGCGTCGAGGCCGAAGTATTCAGATGCGGGATCACCTCAACCAGCGGCATTTTTTCCACCGGACTGAAATAGTGCAGCCCGATGACATTCTCAGGACGCTGCGCCCCGGCGGCGATATCCGCAATCGGCAGCGAAGAGGTGTTGGAAGCAAACAGGGTATGCGGCTGACAGTGTGCCTCGACGTCCTGCACCATCTGCTGCTTCAGGGCAAGATCTTCGAACACCGCTTCGATCACCACGTCGCGCTGCGAGAATCCCTGATAATCGATGCCACCTGTGATGCGCGCCATCTGCTGCTGGCGCGCTGCCGGGGTCAGCTGACGACGCCGGACCTTTTTGCTGAGCAAGTCCCAGCTGGTTTTTAATGCATGGCTGACGCCTTCCAGGCTGATATCTTTGATGCGCACCGGCAACCCGGCGTTGATCGCGGTGACGCTGGCAATGCCGCCGCCCATCAGCCCGCCGCCCAGCACCGCAACACGCTTCACGGTCGCGGGTTCAGCTTCACCGCCCCGCTCCTTTTTCATCGCCGTGGTGGCAAAGAAGAGTCCGCGCAGCGCAACGGACTCCGGCGTCATCGCCAGTTCGCCAAAGGCGCGCGCCTCCGCATCATGGCCGGCGCGGCTGCCCTGCTCCAGCCCGATGCGCACCACCTCAATCAGCCGTCTGGCGGCCGGATAGTTATCCTGCGTTTTCGCCGCGGTCTGGCGTGTCGCCAGCGCAAACAGCGCCTGGCGGGCGACCGGGCCATGCAGCAGCCGATCGCGCAGCGGCAGGACGCGTCCGCTGACCTTACCCTTTTTCACCCGTGCAATCGCGGTCTCCAGCAGGATCGGGCGGGGAACCGCATCATCGACGACGCCGAGCTTTCGCGCCTGCTTCGCGCGCAGACTTTTGCCGGTCAGCATCAGCGGCAGCGCCTGCTGAACGCCGATTAAATGCGGCAGCCGCTGCGTCCCGCCAGAGCCAGGCAGCAGGCCGAGCTGTATCTCCGGCAAGCCGAGGCGGGTTTTATCATCCAGCGAGCAGATGCGCGCATCGCAGGCCAGCGCCAGTTCCAGTCCACCGCCCAGGCAGGCCCCGTGAATGGCCGCCACCACCGGAAAAGGCAGCGCGTCGATCATCGCCATCACTTCCTGGCCCTGCTTCGCCAGCGCTTCAGCTTCCTGCGCACTCTGGCAGCGGTCAATCATGCTGATGTCCGCGCCCGCGATAAAATTGTCCGTTTTGCCGGAGATCAGGACCAGTCCCGCCAGCTGCGGATCGCGTCGCGCTTCCGCAATGATGGCGGCAATCTGGCCAGCAAATTCCGCTTTCAGGGTGTTCATCTTCTCGCCAGGGACATCAATCGTGATAATGCCGACGTGATCCTGTCGCATCGTCAGCTGAAAGGCATTCTGCTCCATTATTCGGCCTCCAGAACCATTGCCGCACCCAGACCACCCGCCGCGCAGGCGGTGACCAGTCCCAGCCCGCCACCACGGCGGCGCAGTTCATTAAGCGTCTGGGTAATCATACGCGCGCCCGTGGCGGCAAAAGGATGGCCATAGGCGATGGAACCGCCCAGCACGTTAAAACGCTCTTCGTTGACCTCGCCCAGCGCATGCGGCCGGTTCAGCACCTCACGGGCGAAACGCTCGTCACGAAACAGCTGCAGATTGCTCAGCGTCTGGGCCGCGAACGCCTCATGCATATCTATCAGCGTCAGATCGGCCAGGCTCACCCCGGCACGATCCAGCGCCAGCGGCGAAGCATAGGCTGGCCCCAGCAGCATGTCCTGCTGGACATCAATGGCGGTAAAGGCGTAGCTGCGCAGGTAGCCCAGCGGCGTGACGCCCAGTTCCCGGGCGCGCCCTTCCCGCATCAGAATAACGGCTGCCGCGCCATCCGTCAGCGGCGTGCTGTTGGCGGCGGTAACGCTGCCGTGCTGGCGGTCAAAGGCGGGACGCAGTCGGGCGTAATCCTCTGCTTTAGCGTTCATCCGCACGTTATTGTCCTGATCGATTGCGGCTTTCCACGGCGGTACAAAGGCTGCCATGACTTCCTGATTCAGTACCCCGGATTGCCAGGCTCTGGCGGCATGCTGATGGGAGCGGAGGGCCAGCGCATCCTGAGCCTCACGGGTGATACCGTAGCTTTTCGCCATCTGCTCGGCCGTGTCCCCCATCCGCAGGCCGGTCGAGTACTCCGCCACCGCAGGCGGCACCGGCAGCAGATCGCGCGGGCGCAGCCGTTTAAGGATATGCAGTTTCTGCCCCAGGCTGCGGGCCTTGTTGAGATCCACCAGCGCGCGGGCCAGCGTTTTAGTGACCCCAATCGGCAGCACTGACGAGGAGTCTGCCCCGCCGGCAATAGCTGCAGAAACCGTTCCCGCCATCAGGCTCTCTGCCACATTCGCCACCGCCTGAAAACTGGTGGCGCAGGCACGACTGACGCTGTAGGCGTCGGTATTCACATTCAGCCCGCTGCTTAAGACAATTTCACGCGCAATGTTTGGCGCTTCCGGCATCTGTACCACCTGACCAAATACCAGCAGCTCAATCACGTCAGCCGGTAACTCACTGCGCACCATTAATTCGCTGACCACCATCCGTCCCAGCTCGATGGCGGGAATGCCATGAAAGCCGGTCGCCTGGCGTAAGAAAGGGGTTCGTAACCCGTGGGTAATTGCGATGCGTTCGCCATCACGCGTCAGCAGCGGCTGCGCTTTGCTCATTGTTCTCACCTGTAGCCGGGACTGTGGCATCATTGCCTGAAGAGGTCTGACCTGATCAGTGTTAACCACAAGCGGGTGAGCCGCCAATAGCAGAAAGGAAAAAGTGCGAAGGGAAACACGAAATTGAAAAACGCCGCGCTGAGGCGGCGTAAGAGGCGTTAACGCAGGCCGAGCTGGAAAATCAGGGTTTCAGCCTGGCAGCTGAAGGTGAAATCGATATCCAGCTGCACGCCCTGATCGACATCGCTGAACCGGACGTCAATCACACAGGGTTCCGATTCCACCTGACGGGCACGCTCAGTCAGCCGGGCGGCTTTGGCTTCCGCATCCTGTCGCTGCGGGAACCACTCTGACCAGCTGGCGGTGCAGTCGGTATTATCCATTACGGTGCCGACATCAACGCAGCAGCAGGCAGCGGTTTCGGTCGCACTGCATTTTTTAATGGCATCAGTCATCTTTCTCTCCTGCCCCGGCTTCGGGTGAGTTAAGCGATTTTATGGCCGGAATTTTACCCGCTTGCGATAAGATGCGCCACGCGACTGTGGCTAAGTGACGAATATCACAATAAAAATTGATCCAGAACAAACTGGAATCGGTATGCTGTCTTCACCAGGGTGCTTTTTGTTATGCAGATCGAATTTTAAGCGATCAACTCTGAAATATTTTAAAAACAATATTGCAACTTGCACACAGGTCGGACCTATACTCTCCGCACTGGTCTGATATGTGCGTTTACCGTCAGTCCCTACAATCCGCCGTCCTTTGTTACGCGACGTTATAGCGTTAAATAATAATTCACATGAGGTTGTGGTCATGAACCATAAGAACCTGTTCGCAAAGTCAGCCGTGGCGGCTGCAGTGGCGCTTGTCTCTTCACACGTTTACGCAGCTGGGTTTCAGTTAAATGAGTTCTCTACGATTGGTTTAGGTCGCGCCTACTCAGGCGAAGGGGCAATGGGTGATACGGCGGCATCCGCCAGCCGTAACCCGGCAACGATGGCGTTAATGGATCGCCCGGAGTTTTCCATCGGTGCGGTTTATATTGATCCGGATGTGGATATCACGGGCCGCAGTCCGACGGGCCGCAGCCTGGATGCCAGCAACATCGCCCCGAATCAGTGGATACCCAATATTCATTACGTTCAGCCCATCAACGATCAGTGGTGGATTGGCGCATCGGCAACCTCCAACTATGGCTTAGCAACAGAGTTTAATAATGGTTACACCGCTGGCGGCTATGGCGGTAAAACGGACCTGATGACCGGCAACTTAAACCTCAGCACCGCTTACCGGTTCAATGAGCACTTCAGCGTGGGCGTCGGTTTTGATGCGGTTTATGCTAAAGCGAAAATTGAACGCTATGCCGGTGAATCAGGCGCGAGACTGGGCGTACCGGCTGATACGCAGGTTGCCCATCTGAAAGGCGACGAGTGGGGCTACGGCTGGAATGCCGGTATCCTGTATGAAGTGGATGAAAATAACCGCTTCGGCTTCAGCTATCGTTCAGAGGTGAAGATCGACTTTGATGGCGATTACAAAAGTAATCTGTCCTCCCGTCTGAACGCGGTCAACAACCCGGAAGTGTCAGGCGTGCCTTTTGGTACCAACGGCACGACGGTTCCGGGCGCGTTAACCCTGAATCTGCCGGAGATGTGGGAAGTGTCGGGCTGGCATAAAGTGGCTCCGCAGTGGGCGGTTCACTACAGCATGGCCTACACCAGCTGGAGTCAGTTCCAGGAGCTGAAAGCCACCGGTTCTCAGGGCCAGACGCTGTTCTATAAAGATGAAAGCTTCCACGATGCCTACCGTATCGCGCTGGGCACCACCTATTTCTACGACAGCAACTGGACGTTCCGCACCGGTATCGCATTTGATGACAGCCCGGTGCCAGCCGATAAACGCTCTATCTCCATCCCGGATCAGGATCGTTTGTGGCTGAGTGCAGGTACGTCGTACGCCTTCAATGATAACGCCTCGGTCGATCTGGGCATCTCCTATATGCACGGACAGAAAGTGACGGTGAAAGAAGGTCCTTATACCTTTAACTCAGAAGGCAAGGCCTGGCTTTACGGCGCGAACTTTAACTACAAGTTCTGACCGGATAGCACAATTAAAAAGGGCGACTCAACTGAGTCGCCCTTTTTTGTCGCCCTGAATCGCATGCTGGCTCAGGGAGCCTGCGTCCTGCGTTTACTGCGCGTCGATATCCTTCAGGTCATCCTGAATCGCAGCGGCGTTTGGATTCTCTTCCGGCTTGAGTTTGCCGCCACGCGCCAAAAAGTCGTGACGCTGGAAGTAGGCGTTACGGATAAAGGCGTACGGATCGCTCTGCTGCTTCAGGATCGCATCGGAATCCAGCAGTTGCGCGCGGGTCTCAATCCCCTCCAGCGTCCACTTACCAATCGACATCGGCCAGGTCAGCCAGCCGAGGATCGGATAGAGGGTATCAACGTAGTCACCGCCATCCTGCCGTATAGTGAAGCTGCCGTAAGCCGGCAGCTCAACGTAAGGACCATAGCCGACACCATAGTGGCCCAGCGTGGTGCCGAAACGGTGCGGCTGTTCACGCGCCAGTTCCGGATTGGCTTTACCGGCGACGTCAATGAAACCACCCAGACCCAGCACACTGTTCAGGAAGAAACGGGTGAAGTGGATACCCGCATCGCGTCCGTCACCGACCAGAATAGCGTTAACCATGCTGGCGGGCTCTTCCAGGTTGCCGAGGAAATTGCTCAGGCCGGTTCGTGCAGGCACCGGCACGTAGTCGCGCCAGGCGACAGCGACCGGACGCAGCACATAGGGATCCAGCACATTGTAGTTAAAGTTAAACATCGTGCGGTTAAAGCCTTCGAACGGATCGCTGCGCTGCGCAGGATCGTTATTTGCCGGCTTTGAACTGGCACAACCTACCAGAAGGACGCTGGCCACAGCCAGGCTGGTCAGGCGATAATTCATTCCAATCTCCCTGTGCGGATGAAAAAGGGCTACCCATCGTTCAGGCACAGCCCGGCGTCGAATCGGCTTACCCGATGAGCATAGCTGACTTTATGCCAGAGGCAGCAGGCAATGGCACGCAGCGACCTGAACAGGATCGTTGATGACGTTCAGGGAAGCTGCTGATTAATCTCTACCGCGATCGGCTGATGACCATCCCAGGGCGTCACGGCGCTCTCACCCAGCCAGTCACCCGGCTGCGGGGTGGCGCTGCCGTCGCGGGAGATACGCACCCGAACCGCGACCTGATGCTGCGCCGACAGCAGGCGATCCGGCATCATGGCATTGCTGTCATCCAGCGTCAGCGACAGCGGGAAGTGGCTCAGCGGCATGCGCTTCACCGCCACCGGCACCGGTGACGTCCCGTCAGAAACCGAAATATACAACACTCCGTCCTGCGGTAACATTTTTTCTGCCTGCGGGGTCAGCCGCACGGTCAGCGCCAGCTGACGGCTCTGCTCTCCGGCATCACTTCTCGCCTGCTCAATGCTGCGGGCGATCATCGCGCGTCGTGTGTCATCGGCAGGCAGCACGTTCAGCAGGGCCTGCCAGGCTTCAATCGCCTGATCGTACTGCTGCTGGCCGTAGGCGTTAAATGCCATCAGGCCAAGCGTACGCGGGTTTTGCGGCTCCGCTTTCAGCAGAGCGCGCAGCAGCAGTGACGCCTGACGGTTATCCTGCGGATCGGGAGAGCGCGTCAGCACCTCTGCATAATCCTGCTTCAGCGTCATATCGTTGGGTGAGAGCTGTAAAGCATGCTCAAACGCCTGACTGGCGATATCAGCCTGATTCAGCACCATGCCAAGCCGCCCCAGCATGGTCCAGTCGGCCAGATTATCCGGTTCCGTTTGCAGGGCGGTACGCAATCCGAGCTCTAAACGTGCCAGCTCCTCCATGCTGAGCGGTCTGGCGCCGGGGTCCATCAGCCGCGCACGCAGCGCAGGGTACGCCTGCTGCACCTGCATCCAGCCGGTGTACTGCGTCAGGCCGCCGGTTTTCAGATAGGTTCCCAGCGACACCCCAATCAGCACGAGCACGCCCGGCAGCAAAATCCAGCGGCTGCTGCTGTGGGACGGGAGGCTCTGCGCCGGCGGAATATCGGCCAGCAGCGTCTGCTGTAACTCGCGCTCCATTACCGGGCGCTCAGCAACAACGCCCTGCTCTTCATCCTGCGCCAGCTCATCGATCCGCTGATGGTAAAAGCGCTGATTGAGGCGATCGCGGTCGCCCAGGCCGGCCTGACGCTGCCGCCAGCCCGCGGCCAGGAACAGCGTGCAGGCCGCCAGCAGTAACAGAAAAAGGGTAATCCAGAATGCACTCATGACGGCTTCCTGTCTGACTTCAGTAAGGCATCGAGACGCTGTTGCTCAGCGTCATCCAGCGCACTGTGGGTGTGACGCCGACGGCTGCGCAGAATAATCACCGCGCCACCCAGCAGCACAAACAGCGCCGGGCCAGCCCACAGGATCAGCGTCGACGGGGTCAGCGGTGGCGAATAAGAGACGAAGTTGCCGTAGCGCGCCACCATGTAATCAATGATCTGCTGGCGGCTCTGCCCCTGCTTCATCAGCTCATAAACTTTCAGCCGCATGTCGGCGGCAATCATGGCATTCGAGTCGGCGATGCTGTTGTTCTGACATTTCGGACAGCGCAGTGATGCGGTGAGATCACGGTATTGCGCCTCCTGAGCCGGAGAGTCAAATTGCAGTGTGTCGATGGTCGCCCACAGATTGATGCTGAACAGCAGGCCACAGATCAGTAACAGCGATCTCATGATCCCACCTCCGCACTGTATTTCATCCACAACGGTTTCACTTCCTGCTCCCAGACGCGCGTGTTGAGATCGCCGGCGTGGCGATAGCGGATAATCCCTTTACCGTCGATCAGAAAAGTTTCCGGTGCGCCATAGACGCCGAGGTCGAGTCCCAGCATGCCGCTGCCATCGTAAAGACTCAGGGCGTAGGGATTGCCCAGCGTGTTCAGCCAGTTAACCGCCTTATGGCGATCGTCTTTATAGTTCAGGCCGACCACCCGAATGCCCTGCTCCGCCAGCGTATTCAGATAGTGATGTTCGGCGCGGCAGGTCGGACACCAGGTTGCCCAGACGTTCAGCAGTATCGGCCTGCCATCGGTCAGCACGCGCTGGTCGTAGGTTTTGCCGGGCTGGTCGAGCGCTTCCAGCCGGAACAGCGGCACCGGTTTACCGATCAGCGCCGATTCAAGACGGGTCGGATCGTCACCATCCGCATTGCGGGTCAGCTGCCACAGCAGCGCCGCTGCCAGCAGCAGAAACAGCACCAGCGGGATAAACAGGATTTTCTTGTTCATGCGCGCTCCTCACGTGCGGCTTTTTTGCGCGAGCGATAGCGGGGATCCCACAGGCAGAACAGGCCCCCCAGCGCCATCAGTACGCCGCCAGCCCAGATCCAGCGGACAAAGGGTTTGTAGTAGATACGCACCGCCCAGCCGCCATCCTCCAGCTCCTCGCCCAGCGCTGCATAGAGATCGCGGCTGAAACCCCCATCAATCGCCGCTTCGGTCATCATGGTTCGGGCCGCGGTATAGAAGCGTTTTTCCGCCTGCAGCGTCGCTTCCGGTTTCCCGTTGCGCGTGACATCGATAATCCCCATGCCCCCGCTGTAGTTAGGCCCCTGCAGGTTCTGCACGCCGCGGAAGACAAAGTGATAGTGATGGATGTCCACGCTATCCCCCGCCCGCATCCGCACGTCGCGCTCCACGCTGTACTGCGTGCTGAAGGCGATACCAATTACCGTGACCCCGACGCCAAGGTGGCCCAGCACCATGCCCCAGTGGCTGCGGGAGAGGTGACGCAGCCCGGTCAGAAACGGATGGCGATGCGTGGCGCGTTCGTGCAGTTCCAGCAGCGTCAGCACAATGATCCAGAGAGACATCAGTAAGCCCACCACGGTCATCGCCGCAATGCGATCCTGCAGCCACCAGGGAATCATCATCGAACAGGCCAGGGTAACGAGCAGCGCCAGCGCCAGCCGTTTGGCCAGTTTCTGCGGTTCATCGCGCCGCCAGCGTACCAGCGGCCCGATCCCCATCAGCAGCGCAAACGGCGCCATCAGCCAGCTGAACATCGTATTGAAGAACGGCTCACCCACCGAAATGCTGCCCAGTCCCAGCTGCTTGTGCACCAGCGGCAACAGCGTGCCGAGCAGTACCACCAGCATGGCCGCAATCAGCAGCACATTGTTGCCCAGCAGAAAGGATTCCCGTGACCAGGTTTCGTTCTGTACCCGGCTCCGCACCTGCCCCCCTTTGATCGCATAGAGCAGCAGCGAACTGCCGATGACAATCACCAGAAACGCGAGGATAAACATGCCGCGCGCCGGATCGGAAGCGAACGAGTGGACCGACACCAGCACGCCGGAGCGCACCAGGAACGTACCGAGCAGGCTGAGCGAAAAGGCGGTGATCGCCAGCAGCACGGTCCAGGCCTTAAAGGTGCCACGCTTTTCGGTGACGGCCAGAGAGTGGATCAGCGCCGTGCCCGCCAGCCACGGCATGAACGAGGCGTTCTCTACCGGATCCCAGAACCACCAGCCGCCCCAGCCCAGTTCGTAATAGGCCCAGGCCGAGCCCAGCACAATGCCGATAGTCAGGAAGATCCAGGCTGCGGTGGTCCAGGGACGCGACCAGCGCGCCCACGCGGTATCGAGCCGTCCGGCCATCAGCGAAGCGATGGCAAACGCAAAGGCCACTGAGAATCCGACATAACCCATGTAGAGCAGCGGCGGATGGAAGATCAGGCCGATATCCTGCAGCATCGGGTTCAGGTCGTGCCCGTCTACGGGGAAGTCGGGCAGCGTGCGGGCAAACGGATTCGACGTCAGCAGGATAAACAGCAGGAAGCCGAGATTGATCATCCCCATGACCGCCAGTACGCGCGCCAGCGCGTCCTGTGGCATACCGCGACTGAAGATCGCCACGGCTAAGGTCCAGGTGCTGAGCAGCAACACCCACAGCAGCAGCGATCCCTCATGCGCGCCCCAGGTGGCGGCAATGCGGTAGTAGACCGGCAGCAGGCTGTTGGAGTTGGTGACAACATAGGCCACGGTAAAATCGTTGCAGATAAAAGCCCAGACCAGCAGCATAAAGGCCGCAGCGATGCAGACAAACAGCCCACAGGCCAGCGGGCGCGCCATCGCCATCAGCCGCGCATCCTGACGAATTGCGCCCCAGAGTGGATAGCTGCTGAGCAGCAGCGCCAGCCCCAGCGCCAGACAAAGCAGAAAAGTCCCGGTTTCCGGCATCATGATGATTTATTTCCCGCCTGATACTGTGACTGCGGGCCGTTGTGATTGCTCTTCATCGCGTCTTCTATCTCCGGCGGCGTATATTTCTCATCGTGTTTGGCCAGCACTTCTCTGGCAACGATCTGGTTACCGTCCGCCAGCACGCCCTGCGCCACGACGCCCTGCCCTTCCCGGAACAGATCCGGCAGGATGCCTTCAAAACTGACGCTGACGACACCGCGCGCATCATAAAGTTTGAACGTTACCGCCAGGCTGTTCGGGTCCCGGTGCACGCTGCCGGGCATCACCATGCCACCGACGCGCAGCCGCTGGCCCGCCTCCGGCTTCTCATGCGCCTCGCCTTTGCCATAGAGGATTTCACCCGGGGTATAAAACAGATCGATGTTTGAGCGCAGCGCATACATCACCAGCGCGGTGGCCAGGCCCAGGCCAAGCAGAATCGCAACGGCCGCACAGAGGCGATTGCGTCGACGGCTATTCACACACTCTCTCCTGCCGCTTCAGCCGCGGCTTTTCTGGATTTAGCTGCCCGGATGCGACGTTCACGCGCATCACGCTGGCGGATCTCCGCCAGCAGGCGGCGGCGCAGTAACAGGGTATGCAGCGTCAGTCCCGCCAGCGGAAGCAGCGTGCAGGCCACCGCCAGCCAGACGTAAAAGGCGTAGCCGCCCATGGCAAAAAAGGCGTGCCAGGAGGAAAAGGCCGGCGTCATTTCTGCTCTCCCCGTTTTGCGACGTCAAGAGCCCAGGGGCGATGGCGTTCCGTTAACAGAATCAGGTTGCGCAGCCGCATCAGCGTCAGCGTGATAAACAGCAGCAGATAACCGAGGATGGCCCAGCGCAGCGGCGTTCGCATCACTGGCGCAATCGCCTGCTGAAGGATGCCGGACGAGCCCTGATGCAGGGTATTCCACCACTGCACCGAGAAGTGGATGATGGGCAGGTTGACCACGCCGACCAGAATCAGGATGCCGGCGGCCCGGCCTGCGGTGCGGCGGTCATCGAACGCGTGCCAGAGTGCAATCACGCCCATATAGAGGAAAAGTAACACCAGCTCCGAGGTGAGGCGTGCATCCCAGATCCACCAGGTTCCCCACATCGGTTTGCCCCACGCGGAACCGGTGACCAGCGCAATAAAGGTAAAGACCGCGCCTACGGGTGCCATGGCGGCGGAAACCAGATCGGCCATTTTCATCTGCCACACCAGACCGGTAAACGCCGCGACGGCCATGGCGGCATAGATGCCCATCGACCACATGGCAGCGGGCACATGGATATACATGATGCGAAAACTGTCACCCTGCTGATAGTCAGCGGGAGCAAATCCAAATCCCCAGATCCAGCCCAGCAGTAATGTCGCCACGCCTGCTATCGCAAACCAGGGCACCAGGCGCCCCGAAAGCTGATAGAGCCGTTCGGGCCGGGCCAGCTGATGTAACGCTTTCCACATATCAAATGCTCACATTAACGATAAAAAAGGCCGCGTCTTTTTATGCGCGGTTACTGCAACGTAATCCGTAACGCCGCCGCCGTGGCAAACGGCGAGAGCGTGGCGCTGCCTGCCAGCATCGCGCCAAGAATCGCCAGATAGCCACCCATCGGCAGGCCCTGACTGGCGGCTTCCATCGCGGCACTGGCGAAGATCAACACCGGAATCGCCAGCGGCAACACCAGCAGGCTGAGCAATACCCCACCCCGGCGTAATCCCACCGTCAGCCCGACGCCGATGGCACCGAGAAAACTCAGGGTGGGCGTGCCGAGCAGCAGCGTCAGGGCCATCGCCCGCCAGCCATTGAAATCCAGCGACAGCAGCAGCGCCGCCAGCGGCGACAGGATAATCAGCGGCAGACCGGTGATCAGCCAGTGCGCCACGACTTTGCCGATGACCGTCACCGGTAGCGGCGAAGGCAACAGCAGAAGCTGCTCCAGCGAACCGTCGCTGAAATCGTCGCGAAACAGGCGCTCAAGCGCCAGCAGCGACGCCAGCAGCGCCGCCACCCAGGCGACACCCGGCGCAATGCGCGCCAGCTGCTGCGGATCAGGTCCGATGCCCAGCGGAAACAGGGTAATCACAATCAGGAAAAACCACAGCGGATTGACCACATCAGCGCCGCCGCGAAAGGCGATACGCAATTCACGCTGAATCAGGCGAAACAGCATCAGCTTGCCTCCGCATCGCCAAGGCGAATTTTACGCACCCGCGCGGCCGCAGCGGGTAGATCCTGGTGGGTTGTCAGGATCACGGCGCCCCCGTTATCGGCATGGGCGGCAAATCTGGCCATTAATTTTTCAACCCCCGCTTTGTCGATGGCGGTCAGCGGCTCATCCAGGATCCAGACACGGGCCTGGCTGAGCCAGAGGCGCGCCAGCGCGACGCGACGCTGCTGACCCGCCGACAACCGGCTTACCGGCACCTCTTCGTCACCCGTGAGGTCGACACTGTCAAGCGCAGCAAAGATCTGCGCGTCACTGCAGTCAGGATGGTAGAACCGCAGATTTTCCAGCGGCGTGAGGACGCCTTTGACGCCGGGATGATGGCCCAGATAAAGCATCGCCTGATGCCAGGCGTCGCGCTGCCGCAGGATCGGCTGCTGCTGCCAGCGTATCTCACCCTGTTCAGGACGGCTCAGCCCTGCCAGCAGTCGCAGTAGCGAGGTTTTACCGGCACCGTTGGGGCCTTCAATCTGCACAATGTCACCGGCAGAGACGCGAAATGAGAGCTGCTGAAACAGCGCGCGTTCATCGTATGCACAAGTGAGCGTAATGATTTCCAACATCGAGGGGGGAATCGCACCAGCTAAAAGTGGCCGGGATATTACCACAATGCTGCTAAGGGCCGAAGTCTGAGCCGCTGCTCAGGCGCGCTGTCAGGGGTTTATTCGTGCGGTCTGGCGCTGAGTCTGAATAAAAATGCAGGTATGAAAAAGCTTGTTACGCTTATTCGCATCGCTCGTTACATAATTGGCAAATAAAAAACAGCTACGCTTATTACGCCACAGCACTATCACCAGGAGAAAATATGAAGCCTTCATCAGGTAATGAACCGGGTCCTAACGACGTCGATAGCGAAGAGAAGGACAAGGGCACTGACATCGAAGTCGATGAGGAGGCATTACCCTCCCGCGCCGCGGCGATCCATGAAGAGATCCGTCAGGATGGGGAGAAAGAGCTGGAGCGTGACGGGATGGCCCTGCTCTGGTCAGCCATTGCCGCAGGCCTCTCCATGAGTGCCTCACTGATGGCGAAGGGGATATTCAAGGTCCACCTTGATGGCGTGCCGGGTGCATTTCTGCTGGAAAATCTCGGCTACACCTTTGGCTTTGTCATCGTCATTATGGCGCGCCAGCAGTTATTTACCGAAAACACCGTCACGGCAGTGCTGCCGGTCATGCACAAACCGACCTGGGGTAATGGCGGTCTGCTGTTACGGTTATGGGGTATTGTCCTGCTGGGTAACCTGATCGGTACGGCACTGGGTGCGCTGGCCTTCAACGAGATGCCCATTTTTGATGAGGCGACCCGTCAGGCCTTTACCGACATCAGCATGAAAGTGATGGAGAACTCGCCCGGCTCCATGTTTGCCAACGCCGTCATTTCCGGCTGGATTATCGCCACCATGGTCTGGATGTTCCCCTCTGCGGGCGGGGCCAAACTGGTGGTCATTGTCATGATGACCTGGCTGGTTGCGCTGGGCGATCTGGCGCACATCGTGGTGGGATCGGTGGAGGTGCTCTATCTGGTCTTCAATGGCAGCATCAGCTGGCATGAGTTCCTCTGGCCGTTTGCCCTGCCTACCCTGCTCGGCAACATCACCGGCGGCACCCTGATTTTTGCGCTGATCAGTCACGCACAGATCCGTAATGACATGAGTGAAGCGGCGGTCGCCAAAGCGAAGGCGGAAAAGCGCAGGCAGGAGAAGCGTCGTGAGCGTGAAGAGCGCGGAGAAAAAGAGGAAGGTGCTGAATAACTGTCGTCAGGTAAAAAAGTGCAGCGCAGAAGGATTTGCGCTGCACGTGTTATCTGGCCCCTGCATGAAAAAAGTGGTCTCAAAAGAGAGGCTGAACAGCGACATTGCTGACGTAATGAGCAAACGCGCGGCGACCTGATGAATCTCATCGCCTGTTTCGCTATACTGCGTGCCGCTGTCCCCTTAGTTAAATGGATATAACGAGCCCCTCCTAAGGGCTAGTTGCAGGTTCGATTCCTGCAGGGGACAATATCTGCCCTCCCTTTTACACCTGCCGCATGACAAAACCTGCTTTTTACCGGCGCGATTAATCCTCACTGGTAATCGGGTCAGAATGCTGTCCATGACGTTTCGTCACGCAACGATTCTGACCCGGTAATACAATTTCCGGAATGTCATTCGGGCAGGCATTGAGCAGAGTCTGCAGAACATTCATCCGCGCTGACTGCATCGCGGTCGCCATGCTTATAGCGGACTTAATCACAGCGCATTTTCGCGTCTGCGACTACTCTGCGGCATTCTGTTTTATTTCAGCATAGCTGGCTGTTAACTGTTTCAGATGCATCTCCAGCTGTGCGCGGGCTGCGGCAGGCAAAGGCGCACCAGCCGGTTGTTGAGACAGTACGCGCAGTTGTTCTTCAGCGGGTATCGATTTGTGAAATGAGTGCATTGCAGTAAAAACGATGGATTTCAGCTCACTCACCGTGATGTATTTGCCTTTCTGCTGATCCAGCCCGTTCAGCCTGTTGCTCAGATTTTTTAGCGTTGTCATTCCCTGATCCCAGCCATTGCGCTGTTCTGGCGACAACACGGCCGCGTTAAGGTTTTGCTGCCACTGATCTGCCAGGGATTTGCCCTGCTCCGGCCACAGCGCCTGAGCCTGCTCTGTAAGTGTCCGGCTGTAGGCGATACTCCAGTCAGGAGGCAATCTGTCCAGTCGGGCCAGCTGCTGCTCCGTTTGTGTAATGAGAGACTGGGGTAGCGGCGGTTGCCGACGTAACCGATCCAGATCTTCCGGCGCAAGCGGTGAAGGTAGCGGTGCCAGCGATGCGGCAAACCGGACCTTCAGGGGTTCGGACCGGTTCAGAGAATGCCATCCCCACCCTGCCGCCATGCATATCATCAGCATGGCGCACATCCCGGCAGCAAAGAATGTCCATCTGTTAACCGGGACGGGCGCAGCGGTCAGCACGTTCACGTTCGGCTGCGGTTCCGATTCCGCGACATATACCCACTTCACTGCCCTGCCCTGAGCATCATCAGACCGGCAACCGGCAGGCTCCTTTGAGGCGGCTGTCGCCTCCTTCATCACGGTGGCAGGCAATACGGTATCTGGCTGGGTGTCCGGCGCGGTGCAGGCCGTGCCGTCGCTGTTTTCCAGCCGGACAGCACTCATGTGCATCTGAGTACGCAACGTATCGAGCTGGCTCAGATGCTTAAGCTCCAGACGCTGCAGCACCTCTCCCAGTCCGGTAAGCAGTTGCTCCGCCCGGTAGAGCTGGCTGAGGTCGCTGTAATTTAACGGAAGCGAGCGCATTCGTTGCTGCAAACGTTGACTCAGACTGCTGAGGATTTCCATACGGGCATGGACTGGCTGAGGCCACAGCGCCCCCCACTGATGTCTGACCAGGGCCTCGATTATCGTCAGCCCTTCATTAAGCCCGAATAAGCCAGCCAGTTGCGCACGCGCCAGCGTATACCAGGCTGCCGTTTGCAATTCCACGCCGTTCTGCTCAAACAGTGAAAGGCAGAGCTTTTCAACATACTGCCAGTTCACATCCGGGCGCGCCGGATGTGTCAGCTTACCGAGTTCATCGCGCAGGGCGCTGTAATCCGGCAGCGTGCGCGGATCACCGCCGGTTTTGATTTTTCGCGGGGAAGTGTCATTCATGACCAGTTGTCCGTTGGGTATATCTGAAGGGATGAAAGATGTTCGTTTAAATGGCTGGTAGGATTTCAGGCAATTAACAGGTTTAAAAATCACGCACTCTTTAACAGCTTCAGACGCTACTGCAGAAGCGCAATAATCAGGCTAAAAAATGTGCTCTCGTTAAACCCCTGCCCGGAACGGGAGAGATCACCAGACGGAGCAAAGGTCCAGTCGTTCACCGAAACTGACCGCATAAATAGTCGTCCCAATGGCATCACCTGCACGCCATCCCTGAAGGTCACCTCCACGCATCCTGTCACGCCCTGACCGTACAGGAATACCGGCACAAAGTTTACAGACCGGTTGTCGATATGGAGGGCGAAACTGGCAATCTCAAATGCTCCGCCCTCGACCAGCAGGTCCGTGACGGACACGGCCTGCGTTTCAACATGCAGGCCGGTATCTGTCAGCCATATATCCATCTGCTCCTGAAGCTGTGTCATTCGCAGGCGGAATGCCGCTATATTAGCCTGCGTTTTACAGGTAAATGAGACCGGGCCACGTTGCCTGTCCTGCAGTTTTTTGAGGAACTGTGATTTTAGAGACATGGTGCTTTCTGGCCTCAGATCCGGGTTGTGGTGTCGAGATAGTGCTGTTGCTTCAGATGCCTCAACAGCACCCGCCCCTCGGGCATAAACTCAGTGCCGTAGCGGACAAGTCCGACGCCTTTCAGCTCTGCATCAATGGCATAGCGCAGTTCGCCGGGCACGTGCTGCTCAAGCAGAACAACGTCTATCTTTTTCAGGCGGGGCTCATATCTGAGCAGCAGCGTCGAAAGCGTGCCCATCAGTTCATGAGCCGTTCCTGGCATGCCCTGCAGGATTCGGGTCATATCCGGCAGGCCATAGTCGGGCAGATGCGCCAGCGTACCGGCACGGCAGTTGAGGATACGCTGCATATTGTCCAGTACGGACAGAATCAGCTGGTTCTCCTCGCTGACCTGATGGAGATCGAGGCCGCCGGTGAAGTTGCCCGTCAGCATTTCATACAGTGAAGGCGTATTGTTTACCTGTGGCATCAGTCATCCCTGAGCGGTTTCAGCGTCAGATGGTTGTTACCGGCTTCAAGAATGCGCGGCTTATCCGGGTCAAGATCTTCGCGCTTAATTACCAGCTTCCAGCTGTTGTTAACCCTGTCCGGGTGGCGGAAGAGCCCAGCCACAGCGACAAACTGTGCATCGGCCTCCATCGGCATATTCAGGTCCGCATCACCGCCCGGCTTCAAAACCACATCACGGCTCGCCAGCAGGTCAGCTTTCAGAATGGTTTCCCCCTCTTTCAGCAACTGCTGGTAGACCGTTTTGTCGAATGTTTTGCGATCTCTCAGCTGCCAGACACGAATAATCACCGGCTCGGACAGCGAATTACTCTCGCTGGAGTCGGTGTTAAGCGCCTCACGGGCAGTGAAATCCAGGTGCAGCACTTTAATCTTTTTGTAGAACACCGCGTTAAATGCTGATTTAGTGCCATCGCTAATACCCTGCGTCACCCCGCAGCCCGCCAGACTGAATGTCAGCAGGGGTAACAGCCAGCGCGCGGTCTTAGTTAAACTTGTACGTAACACGTCGGTTTCCTTGTTGTGGTGTGGCGGGCTTCATGCCGGTGTAATAGCCCAGTTCTGTCGTAAAAGTCTGCGGGATATCGTCCGGGAGGGCTTCGTCTTCCGCGCCCAGCACGCCATTCATCCCCAGCCAGAAGGGTCCTTCGCCGAGCGGCGGCGCGGCCAGCAGTCGGGTTTGGGTGGTCAGGGTGATTTTTGCCTTAAAACGCCAGCCAAGGTAGACACGCAGCATCACCAGAAAGTCCTGATACAGCAGACCGTCCGGTTTCCAGCCCTGCGACTCCTGTTCGTTTTCGGTGGACAGGGCAATCAGCAGCTGGCTGCTGGCATCCATCGCCTCGTCACCCAGCGGCGTGTTGCCATCCAGCAGAAAATCGTCGTCTCCGTAAAAACCTAATGGCTGACTGATTTCCACCGGACGCAGGCAATATGGGCTGACCCTGACGGTGGTATCCGGGGCAAGCAGCGTCACCAGCGCCTGTATTCCCTCCTGCGTTTTTCCCGGCTGGCGAAGTACACCAAGCAGCGCCAGAAAGCGCGACACCGGCGTGGCAATATGCTTTGCCGTCCCGGGAATACCCAGCCCCACCAGGCCAAGCAGCGACTGTGAAATCGCATCAGTACCGCCTGGCTCAAAGGTGGCCGGATACGAGTACTTACGCCAGATGCGATAAAATTGCGTCAGGATGCGGTGGCTGAAGATATCCAGAAAGCCCTGTAGCGCCTCATGCCCTTCCCGGCACTGGGCGATGTCATCGAGATAGGCGGTCGGCAGCGGCGAATCCACGCCATACACGCCCATAAATGTGGTGCGAATGAGCGGTGGTTTGCTGCCATTCTCTTCGTCATAGCCGACGGCTTTGAGTTCGCCAGCCGGAAAGCCCATTCCGGGATGCGGCGCAAAGCGCACCGGATCGTCAGAAGGATGGCTGGTTGAGCCTATCAGCGGCCTGCCCGGGTTCTGCTTCTCCAGTAGCTGGCAGAAACGGTAAAAGTTTATCCGGTTAAGGTCAGCCTCCAGCCGTGGGGTCAGCCGGGAATACGGCGGTTGTGCTTCTCTTCCCATTCCAGACGCTCTCCGGTCGGTTGCAGGATAATAATCAGGCGGTTGAACAGATAGATATCGGTATACAGCGCGAAGAAGCGACTCAGCATCTCACCAAACAGGCAGATGTCACCGCGCCCGGCAAAGCCGTGGCTGTCGAGCGTCAAGTCAATCTGCACGCCGCGCACCAGGTAGCCCTGTTCGAAGCGCTCCGTTTCGCTATGCTTCACGTCGATAATCGCCTCCAGACGACGGCGGTTCATCTCACTGTCCGTCCACTCATACAGCGCCAGGGTGCCGCGCAGCACGTCGGCATTATCCATCATCGACAGGAAGCCGCTGCCAAGGTGGCTAAGCACGCGCCAGTGGAAGCGATCCTGATCCGGTGGGTAACAGGGTAATGTCGGTGCACACAGGTTGCGGACGGCAATACTGGCTGAGGTGGTTTTCATCACCGTATCCAGCACGGTGCTTTGTAGCGCGCGGCGTGGTAACTGGCCGTTGGTACCGGTCAGCGTCAGAGACAGGCTTTCATTTTCCGGAACGGTATGGTTATCAAAGGCTTCGCCACCGAGGACAAGCCAGGTGTTATGCAGCCCGGACGGGCCACGTCGCACGCGGGTGTGGTAATAATATTCCGGCGCCTCATGACGCATCATGCCGCCTTTATGGCGGAAGCTTGAGAACGGCACGTAAGTATGCTGGCTTGATGACATCACAGAATCCACCGCGTATATCTCGGTATGGCCATCCTGAACGCGCATCGGGCGCAGCATATATTCGGTCTGCAGGGAGTTGACCGTCAGTGGGTCAGATTCCAGCGGAAACAGGTTGATCACCGGCACACAGTTCAGGCGCAGATGCTTTTCGGTAAAGCTGAAGTCATGCTCCCAGCGCTCCGTCAGCACCACGTCGATTTCAAACCAGGGGAGCTCAGCCGGAAAGACGACAGTTTCCAGCCCACGCAGGCCCGCAAACATGAACTTCTCGCGGAAGGTGAAATACTCCAGCAGCAGCTGATAGCCGCTAAAACTGCTGCTCCCCTTCGGCCACAGGTCGTCATCATCGCCAAAGCCCAGTGCAGCGAAATAGCCGTCCAACGGTTTTCTGTCCACATCGCCTGGCATGCGCAACCACAGATGCGCCATGTTCATGGTAAAAGCTTCATGCATGGCGCAGGCCAGCGGCGCGTCGGCATTAAAATAGAACGGGATTTGAGTGAGATCGACACGACGCCAGTCGGCAAGGTGGCTGCAGTTAAAGCGCAGGCTGATAACCGAACGTCCGTCAGAGTCAGTCGACAGGCGGGCGTGCTCAAGCGACAGTGGCCGGAGGGTGATCGCTTTGGTGGTGGTGTAGCGGCAACGCGTGCCCTTCTCACCGATCGGCCTTGAGTTCACCTCAAAGCCTTTGACGATTCGCATCGGCTCTTTCATTTCGCGCCAGTCAGGGGTGAATTCCACCACTGACATCGACGGAATGGTGCGCAGGTAATGCGGCCAAAGCAGGCTGACCAGGCCTTCGGTCAGTTCAGGCAGGTCGTCATCGAGCTTCTCCCGCAGGCGGCCCATCAGGAAAGCAAAGCCTTCGAACAGGCGCTCCACAAACGGGTCACGTGCAGCTGCCTTGTCGAGATTGAGCATTGCTGCCTGCTCGGGATGCGCACGGGCAAACTCTTCACCGGCTTCCAGCAGGTAGCGCATTTCAGCGTCATAATAACGCAGGGTCAAATCATCCATAAAAACCTGAATAAGTGTGAATTAAAGGTATGCGAGGGATTTTTACCCGCAAAGCACTGCACTGCTCGCTGGATCGAGCGCAATCAGCCCTGCAAGAAGCTGGTCCATCTCTGGCTGTAACCGTGATTTATCGGTTTCACTGCGTGTGGCTTTCATGCGCAGAAGTCTGAGGCGGCGTGATTTCACTTCAAACAGCAGTGCCGGCGTCCACTGCGTGAGGGTAATGGACTGTGCGGCACTATCGAGCTCACCCAGCAGATGCAGGGCCAGTTCATTTTTGCCCTTCTGCTCTGCTACGCGGGCCATCAACAGACGCAGCAACCATTTGTCTTTTGTGGTGTCACTGCCCGGGCGGGTCTGCAGCCAGTGAAGTGTGGCATCCAGACCGTCACTATCCGCTTTATCCAGCGCTTCCGGCTCAAGAGACAGAATATCGTTATTATCCCCACTGTCGGCGCTGACCGGCTCATCCCGCCAGCCGGACATATCGTCCAGTACGCTCTGGTTTATCCAGTTCAGCGTCACTTCATCAGCAAACGGCGTTCCGTCATTAAAGGCCAGGGTTTCAAGCCCGGTAAGGCGGCGCAGCAACCCTTTCAGGTCTGCGGTGATGATGTCGGCCAGTACATCCTGCCCTGATTTCATCAGGGCCTGGTGGATATACCACTGTAAATCCAGCCAGAGGTGGTTGGCACCGCGCGAGAAGGTATTGTCCGCTTGTTCCAGAATCTCCAGCCAGCTCTGCTGGAGATATAGCCGTTTGAGCATGGCTCGCTGGTCAGCCCTTGGCGGTTCGATGCGCGTTTTCCCCTCAGCATCCGGGACCGGAATAGTGTTCAGCGTGTCATGACGCAGACTCTTCATCAGCCGATGCGCCGCAAGCCAGCCACCGGGCTGTTCACGCAGATACCCTGTCAGGATGCGCGCCTGAGCCAGTAAATCCTGACCAGAGGTAATGCGGCTCAGTATCGGCGCGTCAGGCTCTGTCGCGTGTAAGGTCTGTGACTGACTCTTGTTACTGACATTCTGAGGTACCACGGCATCCACACCCCCGGCCTTCATCAGGCGGGATTCCAGCGCGCTGTACAGAGCATTCAGCGCCGGTCGTGACGCCTCCGGCTCTCTCTCCAGGCTGTCCGTAATGAGCAACAGCGCCCCGGCGGTACGCTGTGCATCCTCGCGGACGACCTCCGGATACAATGACAGACTGTCCAGAACGCGGGTACCGCCGAGCCATTCGAGCGCGGCCTTCCGGCTGCGGTCCCGCTGCGGGTGAAGCTGCATGCCGAAGCGCTGCAGTAATCCCGCCAGCAGTTCAAGCCCTTCGGCAAAGCCAGCCTCGCCATCCTGGTGCAGGCGCGCCCAGCAGTAATACGTCGCCACCCGGATATCTTTCGCCCCGGTGATCAGTAACTTCTCGGCAAGCGTGCATATCAGCCCGGTATCGATCCCGGTGAGTTTATTGACCTCTTCGCGGATACGCTGAAAATCATCATCATATCCCGGGTCTTCACCTGTCAGACTGCTGCCACTTACCGGCGTAAGCCAGCCCTGCCAGTTTTCCATGCGCGTCTGCGCCTGTTGTCGCAGCTGAGTTTCGTCTGCCTGACAGGCGGCAACCAGATTCTGCAGTGTGCTCATTATTCGACTCCATCACTGTCACTGTTTCCGGTACTGGCCATCAGCGCCTGCGCGGTGGCCGCACTGTCGACACTGAATATCTGATCGGGCAGCGTGAAACCGCGAAGATCCAGCAGTGCCAGCGGACCTTTGCCGAGTTGTGAGCGCAGCACCCACTGCAGAGTGCGACTGTCCGGGGCGGTAAAGCTCATCATCCACTGGCTGCGGTCAAGCTGCTGGCGTTTGCCCTGCTCCAGCCAGCGAATAAAGCCCCAGGTCCCGCTGTAATCCCCGAACAGGCGCGCACCGGCGTTGACGGTGGTCCAGGTCAGCATCGTCCCCGGCCTGTAAGTCTCTCCCGGCCAGCGGAAACTCTGCCAGTCGGCCATCTGGTTGAAGTAATGCAGCTTTTGCCCATCAATGGTCAACTGCGTCTCCACCACCTGCGGTACAGGACGCGCCTGCAGCTCAAAGCTGATGCCCTGGCTGCCATCGGTAAACAGAATGTCCGACAGCTGGCTCAGCTGGTTAACCGCACGCAGGAAGGCCGGGTTAAAGCTCAGGCCCTGGCTGTTAATCTTATCCGGCACCCACTGGCTGCCCTCTTTGTGCAGCACACCGCTGAGCTCCGTCGTCAGGAAGCGCTCAATACGTCCGCTATCCTTACGCACGAATTCAGCCAGCATCGGCAGGGAGGCATCACTTTTACTCGCTGTAAACGGGAAGCGCCCGTCAAAGGCGGTGCGCCAGTTTGCGACAACGGAACGACTCCACTTATCGTTCAGGCTGGCTGCGGAGGGCTGAAGCACGGTCTCCCAGGCCTGGGTCAGCGGCTGCACAAACATCGTGTTGCCAAACCCACTCCACTCTTCACCCAGGCTGGCGGAAATCAGGCTGCCATACTGTTGGGTGTCAGTAAGATCCACGCTTTTACCCTGAAATACCGTCTGCGCCAGGGTCTGCATCATCTCCAGCGGATCAGAGGCGCTGGCCACCTGTTGCAGACGCAGACGCACACGCGTGATACGGGTCAGCCAGGTCTGCAGGCTCAGAGAATTGTCAGCGGACATAACGTTGCTGCTTTTGTTTTTACCCAGAAGCTGAAGCAGCGGGCCAAAGGTTTCATCCAGCGGACCCTGCGGGCCTGCCGCCGACTGGTCAATCGCCGGTTTATCTTTGCCGCCCACCAGCTCTTTAGCCGACTGGATGATCGAGTCCGACAGACCTTCGCGTTGCTGACCGGTCTGTCCCTGCCAGGCGAGCGTATTCATCAGGGCAATCAGTGGCGACTGACGGACATCACTCATTAGCGTCAGCTGGTCGGTGACGTCGGCGATATTGTTTGCCAGGTTCCAGTGCAGACTGTTAAGGAAACTCAGCCAGCGACCAGCAAAGTCGGTGAAGTACCTTTGCGTCAGACGGGCTTTCAGGGCTTCCGGCGACAGATCGGCTGAAACTGCTTTATGGGAATCGCTCAGCACCCAGTCGATTTCATCCCGGCGGGAATTTGCCGCTTTTTCGATAGCGGGCTGAATGCCCCCCTCCCAGGCCTGGCGCGTGAACATGCCCGGCACCACATCTTCAGTCGTGAACAGACGACGGGCATCGGTACCGCCGGTCATGTCCTCCAGAGAGAGATCGGCGAAGTTACGCCGCACGGATTTGAGCATGTTCTGGTACAGCGTGCTTTCAGCATTACGCCGTCCAATCTGCTGCAACAGGACCTGGCGGCTCTGGCTCACCAGCTGCGCATCCGGCGTGATTTTCCACTGTGGCTGCTCTGGCAGTTCGGAGATATAGAACGCCCACAAATCCGGCGACAGGCTTTGCCACAGGCCGGCTGAAATACCCATCCGCGTCGGCTGCACGGTTTTCATAGCCTGCGCATAAAACGCACCATCGGCTTTATCCGGACGAGCCATCATCAGCCAGGCTTTAAGCTGGTCATAACCCGGTTTAGCAAGCGCAGCGCGCTGGTCACTGTTGGGGGCTGAATTCACCAGCGCACTGAGTTTTTGCATCAGCGCCTGATTCGCCGGGTCGCGTATCAGGCGGTTGTTTGCCACGCCGTACCAGGGCAGCATCGCGTCAAGCAGCTGCGGGTTATGGTCCAGACCAAAGCGCTGATACCAGGGTGCGCCGTCTTTAATACGGTGCTTCAGGCGGCCGGCGTCATTACGCAGCCTATGCAGGGCGGTGAGCTGGTCATCCGAAACAGAGGGATGTTCTGCCAGGGCATGCGCCTGCCCGGCAACAGAAACGATCTGCTGACGGTTGACCGCGAAAGACAGCAGCGTTCCCGCGCCCCAGATACCGATAAGGGCCATCAGCGCCCAGGCAACCGTCTGTTCCCACGCCATACCGACCCGGCGGCCACGAACACGGACGCAGTCATCCACGATGCCCTGCCAGGTGACCGGCAGGCTCAGGGCGTGGCGCTGTGATTCGGGGATATATTTATCAGCGTCGGCAGGTGCAGCACCGGCTGCTTCTCCTGCGATAGCAGCGATTTTATTCTCCGGCAGGCTGAACATCAGGCCACGCAGCGGAATGCGCTGCTGGGAGGCTGCCAGCCATGGCACCAGCTGCTGAGCCCAGCGGGCGATACCGCCGTTTTTGAGGTGCTGGCCCAGTCGCAGCAGAAAGTCGTGGCTGTTGTTCTCAGCGACCTGACTCATTCCCTGGTTTCGCAGTGTTGGCAGCATCCGTTCAAGCTGGCGGGTAATGTCGTCAGGCTGGGCACGCAGCGGGAAAGTAGCCCCAACCGTCTGTTCATTACGTTTTGCCTGCGACCAGGTGCTGTCGCACAACTGCCATAAATAAACCGGGGCAGAATAACGCAACAGTTCGCTGATTTTTTCCAGTTCGCGTAGATCACTTTCGCTCATCTGCGGCGTAATATTCTGTCCTTCGCCATTTACGCGTACGATGCCGTCCAGAGGACGACCACGTCGCAGCTTGCGCAGGGCGGTGTATTTTTTTTCGTCGGGTTCAGCGGTCAGGCTGCCGCCGTAAATCAAGACCGTGCGGTTACCTTCCAGCCACTGACGGGTTTGCAGGTTGGGCACGAGCTGTGCGATGGCGTTTTCATCGCCTGTGACTAATAGCAGACGAACTTTACTTCGCCAGAAGAAGCTATAGCGGCGGCGGAGATGGCTACCGATGTCTGCCTTGAGCGGCAGCAGGGGCGTTCTTTTCTTTTTGACCGGTCTGGAAGAAGACTCTCCCATCACTTTATCCCGAATCATTAAATGAAAAGCGATAAACCCCAGCACCAGTACGCAGAGCGACACTCCCCAGACAACAAAACAGGCCGTCATAATTCGACGTATCACGTCCCATTCCGTGGAGAGATCTTCCCCCCAATACCACCACAACAATCCACCTGCCAGTACAAGCAGCGTGACAGTAGCAACAAACAACACCGCCGTGGCAAGCACCGAAAATTCAGCGGGTTTATTTTCCTTCACCATAAGGTTTAATAATTCCAAGAGCGAGAGTATGTAGAGGGTCTTTGGCTATCCAGCCGCAGGGTTCTTGATAAGTTTTTGCGTAAAGGGCCGCCAGAATCAGCACGATAATCATTTCCATATCACCGGGGTTCCCCCAGTTGAGGTCCTGAACGTGATGGGTCACATTCCAGCCGCTTTGCGCCAGGGTGGGCAGCGTCGGCTGTGAGAACAGCATGCAGGCGTCAGGCGACTTTTCGAGGTCGCTTTGCTGCTCCGCGCGCTCGCAGATTGCGGTTAAAACCTCTTTTCCAGCGATATCGTAAACCTCCCCCCGGGTAACGCTGACCAGCCCATTCTGCGCGACCAGACACAGTGCAGCGGACTCACCGGCAGGCTGTGCAGAATTAAACGAAGAAGCTATCGAATGGCACCCGGCGACCAGAATAGCCTCTGATTCAGGGAGCGTTTGAGCCGTTGCGGCAAGTTCAGACAGCGTCTCCTCGCCTTGCCATGTCTCCGGTTTGTCAGGAAGCGCCACGTCCGGAAATGAAACCTGCATTTGAGTACAGAAAGCACGCCAGGCATCCAGAGAACCCTGCCAGTAGCAGCGCCATAAGCGTGGGAGGGAGGAATCTGCGCTTTGCGTCTGCCATTGCAACACCAGCAGTTTTGCCAGCAAAGCCTCACGTTCAGCCACCGTATCAACCAGCGTTCGACCAATACGCAGCGCTTTCCCGCTCGACTCATTTTTGATCTCAGGAACACGATGCTCCCGCTTTAGCAGCCTCAGCCAGTGTTGCATATCGGTTCCGGCCGGGCCCAGCAGCACCATTTCACTGAGCGCAAAACGGTATTGATGCTGCTCCCACCAGGCCTGTCGCTGCTGCTCAATCAGTTGTTCATAATACCGGGCGTTATGAACCGAAGTCCGGTAATACAGCTGGCGTATTAACCAGAGCACGCCCATCAGAACCACCGCACCAGCCATTCCTTTTATAACCAGCCCTGCACCGCTCCCGGCAGAATGAAGCAGCGCGCCGCCCCCTCCGAACAGCAACACCATCAGCGCGCCCGCGGACAGCCATCGCTTGCCATCAGGAGGGCGCGCGCCCCGGTAGGGCGGATACTCCGGTAACGGCCTCACAGTTCAATGCCGCAATCGGGAAAGGAGCTCACTAGCGTGCAGCCGCAGGCACAACGGTGACCGTGCAGCGCCACCGGCTGTCCGTCCACTTCCGATAACGAACTGCCTTCGCTGATGACCGTCATGCCATGTTTATTGCACTTCACCGCATCGCCTTTACAGGCCATCCCTTTCCCGAAGCAAAGATAATGCCCGCCCAGCACTTTCCCGCCGTACTCCCGCAGGGTATCGCCCTCGCGTATCACTGCTTTCATCCTTTGTTCCTCCCTGAATCAGGCCGTTACGGTCGCCTTAAGATTTTCCGCCCAGCCGGACTCAATCATCGATTTTGCCAGCGCCAGCCGCTGCTCGCTGACGACCTGAGTCTGCTGTGCAACCACCGTGCCTGGCTCCATCGTTGGTGCCTGCAGCTGTGCGGCATCAGGCAGCATCGGCAGCGGTTTGCCGGAAAGCAGATCGATGGCCTGTGTTTCGAGGTAAACGGCCCCCACGGTACCGGCAAGTCCCGTGAGTTTGCCCTTCGCGCTTTTCTGTCTGATGATAACGGCCGCGCCTGCGGCAAGGGTCGCCACCCCCACCACCGCCCCGGCAATCATCAGCGGCGTCATCGGCTTACTGCAGCGGCTGCCGAAGTAGATCATCCGGTAGAGGAAATAGCTGCCCCAGGGTTCGCGGGAGCCTAAGGCGTTGTGCATAAACCATGCGCGGGAATCATGGACCTGATCGTCAAACAGCGCCCGCACCAGCCCGCCAGGTTCAGTGGCGTTACCCGCTTCGCCGCTCGCCGGGAAAAGCACTTTTACACGATCCTCCCCGGCGGTTTTCATGCGGAGCCATTCGCCATACTCATTGTCGTTATTCAGCAGGAAGATGGCGTTACTCACTGA
>NZ_JAALFP010000038.1:0-621 GCF_011800325.1 Pantoea sp. EKM101V | reverse complement strand
CACCTGGTCTCTTCCCACGAGCAGCGGCTGTGCTTCCCGCTGGATTCGATCCGCCGCCCGGATGGTCATTATCCGGCGAACAGCCTGGAGGTGGTTTATCCGGGAATGCACTCGGATTTAGGTGGTGGGTATCCACCGGGGGATCAGGGAAAGGCAAATGGTGATGGCGATAGTTTGCTGTTGTCACAAATTGCGTTGAATGAAATGTACGCCGCTGCTTTTGAATCAGGTGCCCCTCTAAAAGTTCCAGAAGATAGTGTACCTGAGGATCTTAAATCTCAGCGCTGGAGAGTCATGGACATTGATGTTATTTCAGAGTTTGCCGCGGCTCCAAATCTAATAAATCGTTTCAACGCCTGGCGTGAGCTAACCCTCGGCCTGAGTTCGCCCGCGGCCCCGATTCCTCCTGAACAGGCCGCAAAATACGATCCGCCGCGCGCGCCGGTCAGCCTGGAGAAAGCGCTTGAAGATCAGATGGGCTGGATCACCGCGTGGCGTATCAACCGCTATGCCGGGGGAGCCTACAAGACCCAGCGCTTCTATGTTGATTCGGCGGCGAACGGGCTGGATAAAGACAGCGATCCGCTGGTCAGAAAACAGTCTGAGGCGGAGAGAGATGAC
>NZ_JAALFP010000037.1:0-642 GCF_011800325.1 Pantoea sp. EKM101V | reverse complement strand
GCACTGCTCTTTAACAATTTATCAGACAATCTGTGTGGGCACTCGCAGGATTGATATCAGCGTCTTCGGACGCACAAAAATATCAAAGCCTCACGAGTGAACACATAATGAAATTCATTATGACGTTTTACAGATGAGCACCGCTGAACTCGTTTCAGCAAATCAAACTTTAAATTGAAGAGTTTGATCATGGCTCAGATTGAACGCTGGCGGCAGGCCTAACACATGCAAGTCGGACGGTAGCACAGAGAGCTTGCTCTTGGGTGACGAGTGGCGGACGGGTGAGTAATGTCTGGGGATCTGCCCGATAGAGGGGGATAACCACTGGAAACGGTGGCTAATACCGCATAACGTCGCAAGACCAAAGAGGGGGACCTTCGGGCCTCTCACTATCGGATGAACCCAGATGGGATTAGCTAGTAGGCGGGGTAATGGCCCACCTAGGCGACGATCCCTAGCTGGTCTGAGAGGATGACCAGCCACACTGGAACTGAGACACGGTCCAGACTCCTACGGGAGGCAGCAGTGGGGAATATTGCACAATGGGCGCAAGCCTGATGCAGCCATGCCGCGTGTATGAAGAAGGCCTTCGGGTTGTAAAGTACTTTCAGCGGGGAGGAAGGCGGTGAGGTTAATAACCTC
>NZ_JAALFP010000036.1:0-684 GCF_011800325.1 Pantoea sp. EKM101V | reverse complement strand
GGGGTGAAGTCGTAACAAGGTAACCGTAGGGGAACCTGCGGTTGGATCACCTCCTTACCTGAAGATACCTTCCCGCGCAGTGCTCACACAGATTGTCTGATAAAAAGTCACGAGCAGAAAAAACCTCTACAGGCTTGTAGCTCAGGTGGTTAGAGCGCACCCCTGATAAGGGTGAGGTCGGTGGTTCAAGTCCACTCAGGCCTACCAGATTTCTTCTCATGCTGCGTTGTGCCGACGGCTCGCATAGTTCACTATGCTTCGCGTCAGCACGCCTTGCCTGAGAAAAAATCGCATTCTTTACATGAAGGATGCAACTCCTGGTAGTAGTGGTCTCTGCAGTAACTGTATGGGGCTATAGCTCAGCTGGGAGAGCGCCTGCCTTGCACGCAGGAGGTCAGCGGTTCGATCCCGCTTAGCTCCACCATACCTGCTGTTTTTTCTGAAATACCTCAGAGCGTACCGGCGACGGTGTGCTGTGACGTATTATGCTCTTTAACAATCCGGAACAAGCTGAAAATTGAAACGACATGGCGCGTTCATTCTCCGTAATAAGAATGAAATGACGACATGTCCGAGTCTCTCAAATGCTTACAGTCTGCAGCGTTGCAAAACGCCTGTGGGTTGTGAGGTTAAGCGACTAAGCGTACACGGTGGATGCCCTGGCAGTCAGAGGCGATGAAGGAC
>NZ_JAALFP010000035.1:0-719 GCF_011800325.1 Pantoea sp. EKM101V | reverse complement strand
GCGCGTGATGAGTATTTTGCCTTTGACCCGGCGCACAATCTGCTGAGCGAGGCCCAGGCGCAGCCCCTGCAGGATAACCGGCTCAGGGTTTATGAAGATAAACGCTGGACCTATGACTGTTTCGGCAATGTGACGCGCAAACAGAGTGGCCGACACACAGATCAGCAGTTTATCTGGAACGCTGAACACCAGCTGACCGAATCGGTGAGCACCCGAAACGGGACCGAGCAGCGAACTACCTACGGCTATGATGCATTTGGCCGCAGAAGCTGGAAACGCGATGCTTTTGGTATCACGCGCTTTATCTGGGAAGGCAATCGCCTGCTGAGTGAGGTGAGAGGGTCCCGACAGCACCTCTGGATTTACGAGGATGGAAACTTTGCTCCCCTGGCGCAGATCAGTCTGCAGCAGGGTCAAACGGAGAATGAAGCTCAGGTTAACTGGTATCACAATGATGTGTCAGGTCTGCCACGGGAGCTGACCGGAACTGATGGCAGTGTGGTCTGGCGTGCCGTCTATCGTGCCTGGGGTAATACACTGCGCACAGAGCAGGTCGCAGTAGAGAGTGCCGAGCCGGTTTATCAGCCACTGCGCTATCAGGGTCAGTATTTCGATGCGGAAACAGGTTTGCACTATAACCGCTTTCGCTATTATGATCCGGATGCGGGCAGGTTTGTGAGCCAGGATCCGATAGGGCTTGCTGGTGGGGTTAACCTTTA
>NZ_JAALFP010000034.1:0-728 GCF_011800325.1 Pantoea sp. EKM101V | reverse complement strand
TGTTCCCCTGAGGAGTGGCTTCCGGAGCTAACGCGTTAAGTCGACCGCCTGGGGAGTACGGCCGCAAGGTTAAAACTCAAATGAATTGACGGGGGCCCGCACAAGCGGTGGAGCATGTGGTTTAATTCGATGCAACGCGAAGAACCTTACCTACTCTTGACATCCAGAGAACTTTCCAGAGATGGATTGGTGCCTTCGGGAACTCTGAGACAGGTGCTGCATGGCTGTCGTCAGCTCGTGTTGTGAAATGTTGGGTTAAGTCCCGCAACGAGCGCAACCCTTATCCTTTGTTGCCAGCGATTCGGTCGGGAACTCAAAGGAGACTGCCGGTGATAAACCGGAGGAAGGTGGGGATGACGTCAAGTCATCATGGCCCTTACGAGTAGGGCTACACACGTGCTACAATGGCGCATACAAAGAGAAGCGACCTCGCGAGAGCAAGCGGACCTCACAAAGTGCGTCGTAGTCCGGATCGGAGTCTGCAACTCGACTCCGTGAAGTCGGAATCGCTAGTAATCGTGGATCAGAATGCCACGGTGAATACGTTCCCGGGCCTTGTACACACCGCCCGTCACACCATGGGAGTGGGTTGCAAAAGAAGTAGGTAGCTTAACCTTCGGGAGGGCGCTTACCACTTTGTGATTCATGACTGGGGTGAAGTCGTAACAAGGTAACCGTAGGGGAACCTGCGGTTGGATCACCTCCTTACCTGAAGATACCTTCCCGCG
>NZ_JAALFP010000033.1:0-767 GCF_011800325.1 Pantoea sp. EKM101V | reverse complement strand
GTGTGCTTTTGTGTACGGGAGTATCACCCTGTACCCTGCGACTTTCCAGACGCTTCCACTAACACACATGCTGATTCAGGCTCTGGGCTGCTCCCCGTTCGCTCGCCGCTACTGGGGGAATCTCGGTTGATTTCTTTTCCTCGGGGTACTTAGATGTTTCAGTTCCCCCGGTTCGCCTTGCAGCACTATGTATTCATGCTGCAATGATGCACTGAGTGCACCGGGTTTCCCCATTCGGACATCGACGGCTGTAGCGGTTCATATCACCTTACCGTCGCTTTACGCAGATTAGCACGTCCTTCATCGCCTCTGACTGCCAGGGCATCCACCGTGTACGCTTAGTCGCTTAACCTCACAACCCACAGGCGTTTTTACGCTGCAGACTGTAAGCATTTGAGAGACTCGGACATGTCGTCATTTCATTCTTATTACGGAGAATGAACGCGCCATGTCGTTTCAATTTTCAGCTTGTTCCGGATTGTTAAAGAGCAAATATCTCAGACGCGTCTCCCTGCTCGCGCAGCGGAAACGGTTTTGAGATACTGTATGGAGACACCTTTCACCTGTCACCAAGCAGGTGGCGTCCCCTAGGGGATTCGAACCCCTGTTGCCGCCGTGAAAGGGCGGAGTCCTAACCGCTAGACGAAGGGGACACGATAGTGTCACGACTTCGCAGCCGTCCTGCTCATTACTTTTTATCAGACAATCTGTGTGAGCACTGCGCGGGAAGGTATCTTCAGGTAAGGAGGTGATCCAACCGCAGGTTC
>NZ_JAALFP010000031.1:0-1040 GCF_011800325.1 Pantoea sp. EKM101V | reverse complement strand
CATTTCAGTGTCGACGGTCAGTCGGGAATAGACATCATCGGGCCGTATCAGGGCGGCGGGGGCGGCTGCTGCTATGGTGTGCCGGCAAAGTGGCGGCCGGGTATGACAGTCAAAATAGACTGGGAAACGGGAGTGGGTGATATGGATGGGTTTCCAGGGTTTGACAGATGGGATGAGTATCTGGCCTGGGAAAAAAAAATGAAGGCTCAGAATAAGCAGCACAGCGCGGTAGTACCGGTTCCGGACTATACGGAGCAAAAGACCTGCGGTATCACGGTGCACTTTATGCCCTGCGATGAGGTGAAAGTGACAACCAGCTGCGTGAGCCCCGGCCGGCCGGGCTACCCAATCAACGAACCGCTGCAGATGCCGGAGCCAAAAGTCTGTCCGCAATAATCACCAGCCTGACCTTTATTCCCCTTCAGTAATGCTCAGCCATGCCATTCCGAAAAGTCATGGCTGAGCAGGACGCATGTCATCTGTTTCTTCATCAAAGGAATGCAAATGAAAATACGACTTTACCTTGTGGTACCGGGTGCCCTGCTGCTGGCGGGCTGCAGCCAGCCGGCGGCGAATGCTGAAACCCGGAGTGGCGGTGGTGGAACCATTGTTGCCATCAATCATACCAGATGGGCAATCAACCATTTCAGTGTCGACGGTCAGTCGGGAATAGACATCATCGGGCCGTATCAGGGCGGCGGGGGCGGCTGCTGTTATGGTGTGCCGGCGAAGTGGCGGCCGGGTATGACGGTGAATGTCGACTGGGAAACGGGGGTGGGTGGCTCAAAGGGGTTTCCGGGCTTTGCTGACTGGGAAAAATATAAGGACTGGGAAAAAAAAATGAAGGCCCAGAATAAGCAGCACAGCGCGGTAGTACCGGTTCCGGACTATACGGGGCAAAAAACCTGCGGGATCACGGTGCACTTTATGCCCTGTGATGAGGTGAAAGTGACCACCAGCTGTGTGAGCCCCGGCCGGCCGGGCTACCCAATCAACGAACCGCTGCAGATGCCGGAGCCGAAAGTATGTCCGAAATAATC
>NZ_JAALFP010000030.1:0-1328 GCF_011800325.1 Pantoea sp. EKM101V | reverse complement strand
ATCTCCACGTCGCGCCCGGCCCGCAGATTGACGTCCCGGTCGGCAACCACCGCCGATCCGGTCACCGTCAGATCACGCCTGACTATTGGCTTTACAACCGGGCTAAAGATCGAAGTGATCATCGGGCCGGGACAGCATGAGATTATTGCTGCACCCGATGTGCTCCGGTTATGGCGGCTTATGCGGGAAGATTCGGGGCTTAAAAGCAAAAATCACGGCCAGACTGGCCAGGATTCACAGCAAGTTAAGATATTTTTAATTCTTCCGTTGCTTCAGTTATTACTTGTAAAAAAGTACTCAAGCTGAACTTCATTCTATCCTGCTCAGCTAATAACCTAGCATCCGAAAAAAACTCAATTTCAATATTCTCGGGTCCCTTATCTTTATTTAATTGGCAAAGTATTTGATCCTTGTAAGAGATCTCTGCTGTAATTTCTTCGTATTTAGAATCACTGAAGAAGGTTATCTCAAAGCTATTGTCCATATTTTTATCTCGGCGTTTTAGGATCTAAGAAACCAGAAAATGAACCATCAGAGTTATAGCGTATTCCTCTTCCATCAGGAAGCCTATACTCTACACCTCCTCTGGAAAGATCTGTTTTTACAGTATTTGTATTATTCAAAACTTCGTTTACAAACTTATTCGCAGCTTCGCTTTTTTGAGCTGGATTACCTTTTAATGGTTCAAAAACACCGCCAGGCCTGCCAGCATGTTTCTCCCATGCTCTCGCCGCTGCGGATAAACCCTGTTCGTTAATTGGCTCATTGGCTGAAGAAACAAGGTCATCTTTTTTGAAACGATCAAAATTATTGTTTTGGTTACTTTTATTACTCCGCGCATTCTCTTCATCCTGAGGTCCCCAGCCGCCTGGCGTTCCTGAGCCTGAACCACCCAGCTCCGCTTTCTCCGCATCTGTCAGATCCTTTGCCACATTCGGATCGCGGGTCTTTGCAGCTTCGTCACGTGCTTCAACGATTGAAGGGCCATCCGTAATCGGCGGCGTATCCGCCTCAGTTCCTGACCCTTTCACAGCCTTATCCAGTTCCGATGCGATATTGTTGTTAGCGTCCTGAACAACTTTGTCGCCCGGACTCATTGGTAATCCAGGAACAGGCACAACTACTGGTCTTGGCAGTAAAAGATTATTGTTTTCCAGCGACGTTTTTCCCGCCTGCGCACCCGCAACAGCATCCGCCGTGCTGTCTCCCACCACGCCGCCTGCCAGCCCCGCCGCTAATGTCCCCAGCGCGCTTATCGTCTGCCGCTGCTCTTCGCTCAGGTCTTTACGTTTAACGCCTGGATACAGCTGCTGCGCGATGTACTCGCC